>NZ_JBSFKI010000045.1:0-69506 GCF_053598475.1 Kitasatospora sp. NPDC001119 | reverse complement strand
GGCGAGGAGCCGCCGGGCGCCGGCGGGCCGCGGACGCTGTTCGTGAAGGACACCCCGGGGCTGAGGTCCACCATCGCTCGCAGCCCTGCCGCCCCGTCCGTCCGGTCCGTCGCAAGGTCACGGACGCTGCTCAACGTCCGGAGCAGGTGGCGTGGTTCGGCCGTCACGGTGCGACCGGACGGCTCCGGGTGACAGCTGAGATGAATGACTCGGGCATTGCCGTTCACACCACTTGACGGGCCGCCGCAAGCCGAGCAGACTCGCATCGCGGCACCAGCTGACATGAATCCTTGAAAGACAGCCATTCACACCAGCTGCCATTGCCTGCCCGTTCCCGGCAGCGTCCGCCTGCCCGCCTCCGGATCGCCCGTCCTCCGCGCCCCAGGAGTCCAGCATGCCCTCGAACACCCCGCCCGATGCCGCGGCCGCCGCCCCGCCCTGGTCGCGCGTCAACCGCGCACCCCTGACCGGGAGTTGGTGGGCCCGCGGCCTGTGGCTGGCCGAACGTCTGAGCGGCGAGGGCGACCCGCCCGCCCCGGTCGCCGACAACCCGGCGGAGGGCAGCCTCGGCTGGCGCGCCGACCGCCGACTGGCCCGCTGGCGCTCGGCGTTCACCGACCACGCGCCGGACACCGCCGAAGCCCAGGCCCGCGCACTCGGCATCGACCCGCCCCTGCTGCGCCGGCTGCTCGCCGAACACCCCGACAGCCTGGCCGCCCGCACCGCCAAACCGGCCTGGGCCCGGTTCGTCGAGGACGTCGTCGCCCGCGCACCACGGCTGCCCCCGGCGCCCGACGGGGAGGACACCACGGAACACGCCGAGGGGCACGACGGAACGCACCGGCACGGCTTCGCCGACTTCGCGGCCGTCGTCGAACCCTTCCTCGCCGAGGCCCTCCGCCTGCTGGAGGCACCCGCCCGCACCGCGGACGCCACCGAGCCCTCCGCCGCCGTCCTCGCGGCCGTCCGGCGCTCGCTCACCGCCGGCCTGCGGGACCAGCTGGTGTCCGTCCTCGGCCGCACCCTCGTCCTCGAACTCCATGTGGCCCGGCTGTCCGGCCAGTTGAGCGGCGACACCCCGCAGGAGCGCTTCCACGCCTTCATCGCCTGGCAGCGGGAGCCCGAGCGGCTGGCCGCGCTGCTGGACGAGTACGCCGTCCTGGCCCGGCTGCTGGCGTGCGCCACCCGGAACGCCGTCCACGCGCACCGGGAGTTCCTCGACCGCTTCACCGCCGACCGGCCCGCACTGGTCGAGCGGCTCTTCGCCGGGCGCGACCCCGGCGAGCTGACCGAGGTGCGCACGGGCCGCGGCGACGGCCACGAGGCGGGCCGCTCGGTCGCCCTGCTGACCTTCTCCTCCGGCGCCCGGCTGGTGTACAAGCCCCGGCCGCTGGCCGTCCACGAGCACTTCAACGCCCTGGTCGACTGGTACGACACCGTCCTGCCGGGCCCCGGCCCGGGCACCGTGGCGGTGTGGGACCGGGGCGGGTACGGCTGGATCGAGTACGTGGAACCGGCGCCGTGCGCCGACCACGCGGCCGCCGAGCGGTTCTACCACCGCCTCGGGGCGCTGCTGGCCCTGCTCTACGCGACCGCCGCCACCGACTTCCACTTCGAGAACGTGATCGCCGTCGGGGAGCACCCGGTCGCCGTCGACCTGGAGTCCCTGTTCCACGTCGGCGTGCCCCACCTGACCGGCAGCCCGCTGATCGACGACGACCCGGCGCAGCACCTGCTCGCCCACTCGGTGCAGCGGGTGGGCCTGCTGCCCTCGGTACTGGTAGGCGACGGCGGCGCGGTGCTGGACGTCGGCGGGATGGGCGCCGACAAGGGCGCCGTGATGCCCTTCAAGTCGCCCACCTGGGAGGGCGACGGCACCGACGAGATGCGCCTGACCCGGGTGCAGCGCGCCTTCGAGGGCAGCGCGAACCGGCCGCGCCTGGACGACCGGGACGTCGACCCGGCCGACCACCTGGCGTCCCTGCGAGCGGGGTTCGAGGCCGGCTACCGCGCCATCGCCGCCCACCGCGAGGCGCTGCTCGCACCGGACGGCCCGCTGGAGCGCTTCCGCGAGGACACCTGCCGCACCATCGTCCGTGCCACCCGGGTCTACGCCCACCTGCTGGGCGAGAGCACCCACCCGGACGTCACCCGTGACGCGCTCGACCGCGACCGGGTGCTCGGGCTGATCTTCGCCCAGTCCGCCGGGAACCCCGCCCAGCGGCCGCTGCTGCGGCTCGAAGCCGAGGACCTCTGGAGCGGCGACGTCCCGCTGTTCCGCTCCGTCGTCGGCTCCCGCGACCTGCGCACCCACCGCGGCCGGTCGCTGCCGCGGGCACTGCCCGAGTCCGGGCTCGACCGGGCCCGGCGGATCGTCGCCGCCATGGACGAGCACGACCTGGCCACCCAGGACTGGATCATCCGGGCCGCCTTCGCCGCCCGCGCCACCACCGGGGGAGCCGACGGTGCCGCACCCGCGGGCACCGGCCCGCGCCCGGCCGGGCCCGCCACCGGCCCGGACCGCTCCCCCGGCGAACGCGCCCTGCGCCTCGCCCGGTCCGTCGCCGACTGGCTGCTGGCCGACGCGCGCCGCGACGGCGGGCGGGCCGGCTGGCTCGGCCTCGACCTGAGCCGGGACCAGTGGCGGGTCACCGCCCTGCGGGACGACCTGTACGGCGGCTACCCCGGGACGGCGCTGTTCTTCGCCCAGCTCGCCGCCGTCACCGGGGAGGAGCGCTACGCGCGGTGGGCGCGGCGGATCCTGGCACCGTTCCCGGAGCACCTGGCCCACGTGCTGCGGCACACGCCGAACCGCTCCTGGGGGGCGTTCGGCGGCCTCGCGGGCACCGCGTACGCGCTCGACTGCGCCGCCGTGCTGCTCGACGACCCCGCCCTGGCGGAGCCCGTACCGGGCCTGTTCACCGCGGCGGCCGGCGCCCTGGACGACGACCGGCAGCTCGACCTGATCGGCGGGGCGGCCGGCTGCCTCGCCGTGGCCGAGGCCCTGGCGCACCGGTACGGCGCCGCCGCGCACGACTGCGCCCGGCGCTGCGCGCGGCTGCTGGTGGAGAAGGCCGAGGCGCACCCCGGCGGCACCGTCGCCTGGCGCACCGCGATGCCCGCCGCACGGCCGCTGCTCGGCATGTCCCACGGCGCCGGCGGGATCGGCTGGGCACTGCTGCGGCACGCCGCCCGCACCGGGGACACGGCCGCGCTGCGCACCGGCCGGGCCGCGCTCGCCTACGAGGAGGCCGGCTACGACCCCGAGGTCGACAACTGGCCGGACTACCGGGAGCAGGCCCCCCGGCCCTGGCGGGCCACGCCTCCCCCGGGCACCTTCGCGGCCGTGCACGCCTGGTGCCACGGCGCCCCCGGCATCGGACTGCTCCGGGCCGACCTGCCCGCCGGGACCCGCACCCCGTCGAGCGACCGGGCGCTGCTGCGCGCCGTGCGGTCCACCGCCGACGCCGGCCAGATCGGCGACGACAGCCTCTGCCACGGCACCCTGGGCAACCTGGAGCTGTTCGCCGCGGCCGCCCGCGCCGGGGTCGCCCGGGCCCGGGACGACCACTCCCGGACCCGCGACGCCCTGCTGGCCGCGATCGAGGAGCGCGGCCCGATCTGCGGCACCCCTGGCGGCATCGTCACGCCCGGCCTGATGACCGGCCTGGCCGGCATCGGCCACGGACTGCTGCGGATCGCCGCGCCCGAGCGCGTCGCCCCCGTGCTGCTGCTCGCCCCGCAGGAGGCCCCGTGAGCGCCGCGACCGACCCCGCCCGGCCGGCCGCCCCCGCCCGGGAGCGCTCCCGGCGGCGCGCCCACCGGGTGCCCCAGCGGCTGCAGTTCACCCGGACCGAGTGCGCCGCCGCCTGCCTGGCCATGGTGCTCAGCCACTACGGACGGGACTCCACGGTGGCCGACTGCCGCCCGCTGCTCGGCGCGGGACGCGACGGCGCCTCGGCGGCCGTGCTCGTCGACGCGGCGCGGCAGGCCGGGCTGACCGTCCGCGTCGACCGCGGCCCGGCCGCACTGGAGCAGCCGCTGCGCGGCCCGGTCATCGCCTACCTGCGGACCCACCACTTCGTCGTCCTGGAGCGGGTCGACCGCCGGTCGGTCCGCCTGGTCGACCCGGCCGGCGGGCGCCGCCAGATCTCCCGGCAGGACTTCGACGGCCTGTACGGCGGCGTGACCGTCGCCCTGGAGCCGGGCGAGTCCTTCGAGGAGCGGCACACCCCGCTGCGAGACCGCCCGATGGTCCGCTACCTGCGGCGCTTCCTGGCCGCCCCGGGCGGCCGCTCCCTGCTCGCCCTGACCGCCCTGGTCACCGGACTGCTGCAACTGCTGGGCCTGGCCGTCCCGTTGCTCACCCGCACCGTGGTGGACTCGCTCCTCCCGCAGCACCGCACCGACCTGCCCGTCCTGCTGGCCCTGTCCGCCGTCGGCATCGCCCTGCTGACCGGACTGCTGACCGCCCTGCGCGCACTGGCGCTGCTCGCCCTGCGCCGGCGCGGCGACCTGGTGCTCACCCGCTCCTTCGTCGAACACCTCTTCCGGCTGCCGCTGCGGTTCTTCCTCGAACGGGGCCGCGGCGACCTGCTGATGCGCACCTCCAGCGTCTCCAGCACCCGGGAGACCCTGACCCAGCAGCTGATGACCGTGGCCCTGGACGGCGTCCTGCTGGTCGGCTACCTGGTCGCCGTCGTGCTGCTGCAGCCCCTCTACCTGCTCGCCGTCGCCCCGCTGTTCCTGCTCCAGCTGCTCCTGGTGGTCCACGCCCACCGCCGGCTGCGCAACCTCGCCCAGCTGGAGCTGGTCGCCAAGGCGGAGGAGCAGAGCTACCTGGTCGAGGCGCTGGAGGCGATCCTGCCGCTCAAGGCGAACGGCGTGGAGAGCCGCGCCGTGGAGCACTGGCAGGGGCTGTTCACCCGCTACCAGGGCGCGATGCTGCGGCGCGGACGCGCCACCGCCGGGCTCTCCGGGGCGCAGCGGGCGATGACCTCGCTCGGGCCGCTGCTCATGCTGGGCGTCGGCGCCTGGATGGTCATGACCGGCCGCTCCACGCTGGGCACCATGCTGGCCGCGAACAGCCTGGTGCTGTCCGTCCTGGCGCCGCTGGAGACCCTGTCGACCACCGGCCAGCTCTACCTCACCGTCAACGCCCAGGTGGAACGCCTCTTCGACGTCCTGGACGCCCCGGCGGAGACCGGCGGCCGGCTGCGGCTCACCACCCGGAAGGCGACCTCGGTGGACGTCCGCGCGCTGACCTTCCGCTACCAGGCGTCCGGGCCGCCGGCCCTCAGCGGGATCGACCTGTCCGTCGCCGCCGGCGGCAAGCTCGGCATCGTCGGCCGCACCGGGTCCGGCAAGAGCACCCTGGCCCTGCTGCTGCTCGGGCTGCTCCCGCCCGACGAGGGGACGGTGCGCCACGACGGCGTGCCGATCGACCGGCTCGACCTCGCCGACCTGCGCGCCCACTGCGGCGCCGTCCTCCAGGAGCTGAGCCTGTTCGGCGGCAGCATCCGGGACAACCTGACCCTCGGGCGGCCCGACGCCGAGGACGCCGAGGTGATCCGGGCCGCGCGGATCGCCGGGCTGCACGAGGACGTGCTGGCCCTGCCGATGGGGTACGACACGCCCGTCGGCGAGAGCGGCTCGGCGCTCTCGGCCGGCCAGCGCCAACGGGTCGCCCTGGCCCGGGCCCTGGTGCACCGGCCGCGGCTGCTGCTGCTCGACGAGGCGACCAGCCACCTCGACCCGCAGACCGAACGCCATGTCGACGGCGCGCTCGCGGAGCTGGCCGTCACCCGGATCGTCGTCTCCCACCGGCTGAACGCCGTGCGCAACGCCGACCAGATCCTCGTCCTCGAACACGGCCGGATCGTCCAACGCGGCCGCCACGACGAGCTGATCGAGCAGGAGGGCGCGTACCGCCTGCTGTTCGGCACGGCCGACACCGATGTGCGCCCCGCCGCGAGCCGCTGAAGCCGACGGGCCACCGACCGACGGACCACCTTTCCGACGGGCCGCTCGACGCCCGTCCCCACGAACCCCGGTCGGCCGCCCGGCCGTCCGGTCGAGGAACCACCACCGAGAGGCAGGAACGCCATGAGCGACAACAGCACCGCCCGTGCGTGGAAGGACCCCGAGGACGCGGCCCGCGCCGTCGCCCCCGCCCACCCGTCCGGCGAGGTCGACCTCGGCCTGTTCGTCGGCGGCCTGTCCGACGAGGAGGGCGGCAGCGAGGCCCTCGGCACCGGCGGCTGCTGCCCCACCTGGGCCACCGGCACCCACTGCTGACGGCCCGTACCCCCCGTCCCGGAGCGGAAGGAGTCGAACCATGAGCGACGAGGAGACCGTCCGGTCCTGGAAGGACCCCGAGACGGCCCGCACCACCCCCGGACACCCGCTGGGCGAGCCCGACCTCACCGCCCTCAGCGGCGGCGAGGAGCCGGTGACCGTCTTCGAGATGTGCACCGGCCAGACCGCCTGCGGCACCTGCGGCGGCTTCACCTTCGGCTGCTGCTGAACGCCCCTGCCGAACGACCCTGCCGAACGACCCCGAAGGAGTCGAACCATGAGCAACGAGGACATCGTCCGGTCCTGGAAGGACCCCGAGACGGCCCGCACCGCCCCCGGCCACCCGGTCGGCGAGCCCGACCTCACCGCCCTCAGCGGCGGCGAGGAGCAGATCACCGTCTACGACATCTGCACCACCAACCAGACCGGGTGCGGCACCTGCGGCAGCTTCAGCTTCGGCTGCTGCTGACCGGCCTGGAGGGAGTCGGACCATGAGCGACGAGGAGACCGTCCGGTCCTGGAAGGACCCCGAGACGGCCCGCACCGCCCCCGGCCACCCGCTGGGCGAGCCGGACCTGACCGCCCTCAGCGGCGGTGAGGAGGCCTTCACCAACAACGATTTCTGCAGCAGCACCGACCAGAGCTGGTGCGGCACCTGCGGCAGCTTCAGCTACGGCTGCTGCTGACCCGCGCACCACCTCGCACCACCCTGCACCATCCCGCACCGGGCGTCGGGTCCGGCCCTCCCCCGAGGGCCGGACCCGCGTTCGTCCCCCGGGGACGGCACCGCCCGACGCCGGGGCGACGCCCGAAGCTACGATGGTTACCCGGTGGCCGGCCCCGCGTTCCAGTGCCGCCGGGACCGGCAGTGGCGGCGCAGGAGGCGGAGATGGCGGAACCCGGGGCGAGCACGCTCGCCGAGAAGATCGAGACACTGTTTCGCACGGTCCGGCGCCCCAACCGGGAGCAGTACAGCAACGAGGACGTGGCGCGCGCCTGTCGCGAGGCCACCGGCGAGACCTTCTCGGCCACCTACCTGTGGCAGCTGCGCACCGGCAAGCGCGACAACCCGACCAAGCGCCATCTGGAGGCGCTGGCCGGGTTCTTCCACGTCTCCCCCGCCTACTTCTTCGACGACCGCTCCGAGGAGATCGTCGCCGAACTCGCCCTGCTGGAGGCGCTGCGGGACGCCGGCGTACGGAACATGGCGCTGCGGGCGGTGGAACTCTCGCCCGAAGCCCTGGACACCGTCTCCGATGTGATCGAGACTATCGCTCGCCGGGAGGCTGCCAGGGGGAAGCCCTCCCCGTGAGCACGACGTGGTGCCGCCGAGGGGACACCCGCAACGGCTGACCGGCCACGTCGGCCCCGGCGGACTGGGGAGGCGCGCGTTGCGATGGATCCGACGCCACGGCGGACTGATGCGGCGATGTCGCGCGATCAGCGAATCACTGGACCTGCCCGACCCGTTCGACGCCGCCGAGCTCGTCGCCCGCCTCGCCCGCGCCCGCGGCCGTCCGATCGACCTGATCGCCGTGCCCGCACGGCCCGGGGCGCCCTGCGGGCTGCTGGTGACGACCGGCCAGGCCGACTACATCGTGTACGCCGAGGACACCAGCGAGGTGCACCGCCAGCACATCCTGGTGCACGAGTACGCCCACCTCCTGCTGGGCCACGCCGACGGCCCCTCGCCCGACCCCGGGCTCACCCGCGGCCTGCTGCCGCACCTGTCCCCGACCCTGGTCGGGAAGGTCCTGGGCCGCACCGTCTACCTCGAACCCCAGGAGCGGGAGGCCGAGTTGCTCGCCTCCCTGATCCTCAAACGCGCCCTGCTGCCCGGCGGCCGGGCGGCCGGCGCCCAGTCCCGCGACGCCGAGTGGGCGCAGCGGCTCTCCCCGCTGCTGGGCCGGCGCCGCCCGACGGGCCCGCATGACTGACCCCGTCCTCGCCTGCGCCGCGGTCTTCCTGCTCGGGCTGAGCACGTACCGGTTCTTCGCCGGCCGGCACCGCGGCACCACGCCGGCCCTGCGCTACACCTGCTGCTTCGCCTGGTGCTTCGGCGCCTCCCTGGCGCTGATGGCCGGCCGGACGGGGGCGGACATCGACCACGGGACCGGCCTGGCGGGCCTGTCCTGGATGCTCACCGACCACCTCAAGATGGGCTCCGCCGGCTTCCTCGCCCTGGCCGCCGTCTCGCTGCGCCGCCCCGCCGCCGACGCCCGGGCCCTGCGCCGCCGCCAGGCCGGCGTCGCCCTCGCGGTCCTCGTGGCGACGGTCCTGTTCCTGCTCGCCCGGATCACGGAGGTCGACGGCCAGTTGGTGGCCACCGGCGGCGCCGGCCCGGCAGCGCTGGCCGGCTACGACCTGGTCAGCGTCGGCTACGTGGTCGGCTGCCTGGTCACGCTGCTGCGCCAGACGCTGTCCTGGACGCGCCAGGCCGACACCGCGGCCCTGCGCACGGCCCTCGTCCTGATCACGCTCACCGCCGCCGTCGGGCTGCTCTGGACGGCGTGGGGGGTGGACGACGTCCTGGGCGCTCTGCGCTCGGGCCGCCAGCAGTCCGCCGAGGACCCCGTCTCGCTGGCGCTCGGGCGGCTGTGCGCGGTGCTGCTGCTGGCCGGTGCGACCACCCTGCTGTGGGCGCGCGCCGGTCGCGCCGCCCGGCGCTGGCGGGCCGCGTACCGCAGCTACCGGTCGCTCGGCCCGCTGTGGCGGGCCCTGCACGCGGTCTTCCCGCAGATCGCCCTCGCCGCCGGCCCGCTGCCCTTCGCCGACGCCGAGCTCGCGCTCTACCGGCGGGTCATCGAGATCCGGGACGGGCTGCTGATCCTCCGCCGCTACCGCACCGGCGAGACGCCCCCGGCGGGGCCGGAGCAGCCGCGGGGCGGCGGCGCCCGGGCCACCGACGCCGCCGCGCGGGCCGAGGCCGCCCGGATCGCCGCCGCCCTGGTCCGCGCCCGCGCGCGGGCGGACACGCCCGCCGAGGCCGCCGACCCGCCGCAGGCCGAGCCGTCGCTGCCGCCCAGCGCCGGCATCGAGGCCGAGACCCGCTGGCTGACCCAGGTCGCCCAGGCCCTGCGGACCATGCCGCCGCTGCCCGTCGGCCGCACGGCCGGCTGACCGGAGCGGGGTCGGCCGTGCTGGCCATGATCCCGTCAAGGAACCGACAGGGCCCCGTCAAGATCGCGGCGGCGGGCCCGCGGGGCTGCGCGTCGGCGTCGCGGACCGGATAGGGTGGACCGCTTCCCCGTCCGCGTCCCGTCCCAGGAGCACAGCGCCGTGTCCGACAGCTTCGCGCACCTGCACGTCCACACCGAGTACTCGATGCTGGACGGCGCCGCCAAGAACGGCAAGCTGTTCGCCGAGGCGGAGAGACAGGGCATGCCCGCCATCGCGATGAGCGACCACGGCAACATGTTCGGCGCGTACGAGTTCTTCCACGCGGCCGCCAAGACCGGGGTGAAGCCGATCATCGGCATCGAGGCGTACGTCGCGCCGGCCTCGCGCTTCCTGAAGAAGCAGGTGTTCTGGTCCCCCGGCGGCCAGCGCCCCACCGGCTCCGACGGCGAGGGCGGCAAGGACGTCTCCGGCGGCGGCCGCTACACCCACATGACCATGTGGGCGCAGAACGCCACCGGCCTGCGGAACCTCTTCAAGCTCTCCTCGCTCGCGTCGATGGAGGGCTACTACATGAAGCCCCGCATGGACCGCGAGCTGATCGCCGCCAACGCGACCGGCATCATCGCCACCACCGGCTGCCCCTCCGGCGAGGTCCAGACCCGGCTGCGCCTCGGCCAGTACGAGGAGGCCGTCAAGGCGGCCGGCGCCTACCAGGACATCTTCGGCAAGGAGAACTACTTCCTGGAGCTGATGGACCACGGGCTCTCCATCGAGCAGGACGTCCGCGAGGACCTGCTGCGCCTGGCCAAGCAGCTGAACATCCCGCTGCTGGCCACCAACGACTCGCACTACGTCACCGCCGACCAGGCCGACGCCCACGACAGCCTGCTCTGCGTCGGCGTGGGCAAGAACAAGGACGACCCGAACCGCTTCAAGTTCAACGGCAGCGGCTACTACGTCAAGACCGCCGAGGAGATGCGCGAGCTCTTCCGCGAGCTGCCGGAGGCCTGCGACAACACCCTGGCGATCGCCGAGCGGGTGGAGTCGTACGAGGAGGTCTTCACCTACGTCGACCGGATGCCGCAGTTCGACGTCCCCGAGGGCGAGACCCAGGCCTCCTTCCTGCGCCAGAAGATCGCCGCCGGCCTCCAGCACCGCTACGGCGACAACCCCAGCCAGGAGGTGCTGGACCGGGTCGAGCTGGAGATGGGCGTGATCACCCCGATGGGGTTCGACGCCTACTTCCTCGTGGTCGCCGACATCTGCCAGTACGGCCGGGACAACGGCATCCCGGTCGGTCCGGGCCGTGGTTCGGCGGCCGGCTCGATGGTCGCCTACCTGACCGGCATCACCCAGCTGGACCCGCTGGAGCACGACCTGCTGTTCGAGCGGTTCCTCAACCCCGAGCGCATCAACCCCCCGGACGTCGACATCGACTTCGACGACCGCCAGCGCGACCAGATGGTGCGCTACGTCACCGACAAGTACGGCTCCGCCTACACCGCCCAGGTCAACACCTTCGGCACGATCAAGGCCAAGGCCGCCGTCAAGGACGCCAACCGCATCCTGGGCTACCCCTTCGCCATGGGCGACCGGATCACCAAGGCGATGCCGCCGGACGTCATGGGCAAGGGCGTGCCGCTGGCCGACCTGTTCAACGACAAGCACCCGCGGTACAACGAGGGCACCGAGATCCGGGCGCTCTACGACAACGAGCCCGATGTCAAGAAGATCATCGACACCGGGCGGGGCATCGAGGGCCTGATCCGCGGCACCGGCGTGCACGCCGCCGCCGTCATCCTCTCCTCCACCCCGCTGCTCGAACTGATCCCGCTGCACATGCGGGACAAGGACGGCGTGATCATCACCGGCTTCGACTACCCGTCGTGCGAAGCCATGGGCCTGATCAAGATGGACTTCCTGGGTCTGCGGAACCTGGGCATCATCGACCACTGCATCAAGATCGTGAAGGCCAACCGGGGCGTCGACGTCGACATCGAGAAGATCCCGATCGACGACCCCACCACGTACCAGCTGCTGGCCCGAGGCGACACCCTCGGCGTGTTCCAGCTCGACGGCGGCCCCATGCGCGCCCTGCTCAAGCTGATGAAGCCCACCGAGTTCGCCGACATCTCCGCCGTCTCCGCGCTGTACCGGCCCGGCCCGATGGGCATGAACTCGCACACCAACTACGCCCTGCGCAAGAACGCCCAGCAGGAGATCATCCCGATCCACCCCGAGCTGGAGGAACCGCTCAAGGACGTCCTCGGCCCCACCTACGGCCTGATCGTCTACCAGGAGCAGGTGCAGCGAGCCGCCCAGGTGCTGGCCGGCTACTCGCTCGGACAGGCAGACCTGCTCCGCCGCGCGATGGGCAAGAAGAAGAAGGAGGTCCTGGAGAAGGAGTTCGTCCCCTTCCACGCCGGCTGCAAGGAGCGCGGCTACTCCGACGAGGCCATCCAGGCGGTCTGGGACGTCCTGGTCCCGTTCGCCGGCTACGCGTTCAACAAATCGCACTCCGCCGCGTACGGCCTGGTCTCCTACCAGACCGCCTATCTCAAGGCCAACTACCCCGCCGAGTACATGGCCGCCCTGCTCACCTCCGTCGCCGACGACAAGGACAAGATGGCGATCTACCTGGCCGAGTGCCGGCAGATGGGCATCAAGATCCTCTCCCCCGACGTCAACGAGTCGGTGGTCGACTTCACCGCCGTCGGCAGCGACGTCCGGTTCGGCCTCAAGGCGGTGCGCAACGTCGGCGTGCCCGTCATCGAGTCCCTGGTCGGCACCCGCGAGGAGAAGGGCAAGTACACCTCCTTCGCCGACTTCCTGGACAAGGTCGAACTGGTGGTGTGCAACAAGCGCACCGTCGACTCCCTGGTCAAGGCGGGCGCCTTCGACTCGCTCGGGCACACCCGGCTCTCGCTCAGCAGCGTGCACGAGAACGCGATCGACGCCGTCACCGGGCTGAAGAAGCAGCAGGCCATCGGACAGGACGACCTGTTCGGCGCCCTCGACGCCGGCGAGGGCGGCGGGCCCGGCATCGGACTCGACTTCCAGCTCACCGAGAACGAGTGGCCGCGACGCCAACTCCTCGCCCTGGAACGCGAGATGCTCGGCCTCTACGTCTCCAGCCACCCGCTGGACGGCGCCGAGCACATCCTCTCCCAGAACCGCGACAGCTCGATCGCCCAGCTCCTCGACTCCGGCCGCTCCGAGGGCGAGGTCCGGCTCTCCGGGCTGATCACCGGCGTCGACCGGCGGATCAACAAGGCCGGCAACGCGTGGGCGATCATCACCCTCGCCGACCGCGACGGCTCGGTCGAGGTGCTGTTCTTCCCGGCGACCTACAATCTCATGGCCGAGCAGATGATCGAGGACAACGTGATCTCGATCCGCGGCCGGCTCAACGAGCGCGACGGGTCACTGAGCGTCTTCGGCCAGGAGATCACCACCCTCGACGTCTCCTCCGCCGAGCTCGGCACCAAGCCGCCCGTCCAGATCACCGTCCCGGCCGCCCGGATCAACCCCCAGGTGGTCGCCGAGCTCAAGCTCGCCCTCCAGAACCACCCCGGCGACGTCCCGGTCCGGCTGCGCACCACCAACTGGGACAAGGACACCCTCTACGAGCTCGGGTTCCGGGTGAACCCGGACAACGGGCTCGCCTCGGACGTCAAGACCCTCCTCGGCAACCGCTCCTGGGCGGGGGCGGTCGTCCGCTCCTGACCGGCGCCGGTCGGCCCGGTCCGCTCCGTTCCTCGGAGCGGGCCGGGCCGGTCGGCTGTCCGGCCCCTGCCGGGGACCGGGTTCGGTGGTGCCATGGAGGTGGGCGGACGGCCGGGCCGACTCGCCGGCCTCCCGCCCGCCCCGCCCCAGCCGCTCCCACCCCGCCCGCTCCACGCCCGAGGAGTACGCCGATGCCCGACCACACCCGCACCCACCTGCTCGCGGCCATCGAACTCGCGGCCTCCGCCCGCGCCCACGGCAACCACCCCTTCGGCGCACTGCTGACCGACGCGTCCGGCGGCGTCCTGCTCACGGCCGAGAACACCGTCCTGACCGACCACGACGTCACCGCCCACGCGGAGACCAACCTGGTCCGAGCGGCCTGCCGCGCCCTCGCCCCGCACCAGCTCACCGAGACCGTCCTGTACACCAGCACCGAGCCGTGCGCGATGTGCGCCGGCGCGATCTACTGGAGCGGCATCCGGCGGGTGGTCTACGCGCTCGCCGCCACCGAACTGAACGCCATCGCGGGAGCGGACCCGGACGAACCGGTGCTCGACCTGCCCTGCCGCCTGGTCTTCGCGGCCGGCGGCAACACCGTGGAGGCCTCCGGCCCGCACCTGTTCGACGAGGCCTCCGCCGTCCACACCGGGTACTGGGGCTGACCGGCCCCGCCGTGCGCGGCCTGGCGGGGCGGGCGCGGGGCACCGTGGGTAGGTACGGAGCGTGACACCGGGCGGTCCGCGTGCCCGGCGGACCGGCAGGAGGCCGCGATGACCACGAGGGAACCCCTACCGATGGAGACCGGAGCCTGGGTGGTGGACCGCCCCGGACCGGTCGGCGGGCCGGGACCGGGCCCGCTGGTGTGGGAGCACCGTCCGCTCGACGCGCCCGGGCCGCGGGAGATCCTGGTCGAGGTGGAGGCCTGCGGGGTGTGCCGCACCGACCTCCACCTCGCGGAGGGGGACCTCTCCCCCAGGACGGCGAGGCGCACGCCCGGGCACGAGGTGGTCGGGCACGTGCTGGCGGCCGGGTCCGAGGTCGAGGAGTTCACCGTCGGGGACCGGGCCGGGGTGGCCTGGCTGGCCCGGACCTGCGGCGGCTGCGGGTACTGCCGCAGCGGGCGCGAGAACCTCTGCCCCGACTCCCGCTACACCGGCTGGGACCGGCACGGCGGCTACGCCGGGCACGTCACCGCGGACGCCCGCTACGCCTACCGGCTGCCCGAGGGCCCGCCCGCCGAGGAACTCGCCCCGCTGCTGTGCGCCGGGATCATCGGCTACCGGGCCCTGGAACGGGCCGAACTGCCGACGGGCGGGCTGCTCGGCATCTACGGCTTCGGCGCGTCCGCGCACCTGACCGCCCAGATCGCCCTCGCCCGGGGCGCCCGGGTGGCCGTGTTCACCCGCTCCGAGGCGGCCCGACGGCTCGCACTGGAACTCGGCGCCGCCTTCGCCGGCGACTCCTACGACCCGCCCCCGCAACCGCTGGACGCGGCCGTCCTCTTCGCCCCGGTCGGCGGCCTCGTGCCCGCCGCCCTCACCGCGCTGGACCGCGGCGGCACGCTCGCCGTGGCCGGCATCCACCTCACCGACATCCCGTCGCTGGACTACCAGCGGCACCTCTTCCAGGAGCGCACACTGCGCAGCGTCACCGCCAACACCCGGGCCGACGGCCTGGCCTTCCTGGCGGAGGCGGCCCGCGCCCGCCCGGTGGTCCACGTCAGCCGCTACCCCCTGCGCCGAGCGGACGCGGCGCTCGCCGACCTCGCCGCGGACCGGGTGACGGGCGTCGCGGTGCTCGTACCCGAGTAGCGCGCCACCCGGAGCGGCACGGCGGTGACCCGCCCCTTCGGAGTGACAGGAGGGGCCGTTTGACTGCGCTCGGTGGCCGACCGGTTGCATCATGTGCGCATGGTGAACTTCCCTGACGATGTCCCCGGTTACCTCTCCATCAGGATGGCCGCCCCCACCGAGCCCGTGGCGGGGATGGCGGACGTCGAGGCGTGGACGGCCCGCGACAGCTATCCGCAGATCCTGTCGGCCGGGAGCAGGGCCTTCGGCGTCGCCCGTGAACTGCCCACGGGCGGCTGGGCCCTGCGCACCTCGATGGCCGAGGTCTATCCGCAGTCGGCCCGCGACGACCTGGGCATGGTCTGCCGCGAGCAGGCCGGCCGGGCGGAGCGGGCCGGCGACACCGCGGCGCAGCAGCGCTACCTGGCCGTGGCCGGGCGGCTGGAGTGGGAGAAGCTCGACGAGGTCGAACTGGACGTCCGCTACCGCGTGGTGCGGGCCGAGCGGTACATCCGCAGCGGTCCGGACGGCCCGGAGCCGCCGCGCTCCACCGACCCCGACGACCACCGCAAGCGCCCGCTCGCCGAGGCCCTGGACCCGGCCGCCGGCTTCGTCATGGACCCTGCCCTGCCGACCGGGCTCTCCACCGGCATCCTCAAGACCGACCTCATCCAACTGGTGCCCACCGCACGCGACTTCCCGCCCGAGGTCCGCCGGGACGCGCTGCGCTCCAGCACCACCCACCCGGGTGTGGTGCTGCTGCCGGCCGCCTTCGGCGTCGCGGAACGGGTCGACGGCCGGTGGCGTCCGGTCGGCGTCATGGACGCCCCCACCCCCTTCCGCGCCCGGGACATCCTGTCGATGCGGCTGCGCGTGACCGAGCCGGTCGAACGCCGGCTGAGCGACCGGCAACGGGCCCGCTACGCCGAGGCGGCGGACCGGCTCGAAGCCGAGCAGGGCTTCGAACTCACCGTCGAGGACCGGCTCCTGCGGATCATCCGGGTGGAGCGCGCCGTCCGCTTCGGCCCGGACGGACCCGAGGGGCCCCGCCCCTCCGACCACGACCCCGAGGACCCGATCCTGGTGATGGACCAGAAGCTGCGAGCGCAGGGCATCGTCCCCGACGAGGACGATGACGAGCCGATCGTCCTCGACGAGTCCGCGCGGGAGTTCCAGCGCCTCTTCGAGGCCGAGATGGCCCGGCGCGGCACCCCGCTCCCGCGCTTCGAGGACGACGGGGCGTAGGGGCGGGCCCACCCCGTCGAACACCCCTCCACCACCCTGGTCCGTGACGGGTGACCGGCACCGGCCCCGCTCGTTGCACACCGGGGGGTCATCCCAACCGCTCGGGGTGACCAAGGAGCCGGAGGTGCGCGCAGCATGGGGTTGGCCGAGGGTTCACAGGACGGTTCGCACGAGGATGCGGTGAGCGGGCGGACCCGACGCCAGTTCCTCACCCGCGCCGCCGCGCTGGGCGGGGCGCTGGCGGTCGGTCCCTCTGCGGGCGCCGCCGCGCTCCCGCGTGGCGCGGGCTTCGGTGCCCGTGGCGGCCCCGGGCGGACCGTGGCGGTCCTCGGCGGCGGGGTGTCCGGGCTGAGCGCGGCGCACGAACTGGCCGAGCGCGGCTACCGGGTGACGGTGTACGAGTACTACGCCGCGCTCGGCGGCAAGGCCCGGAGCATGGACGTGCCGGGCGGCGCGAGCGGTGGACGCCGAGCGCTGCCGGGCGAGCACGGCTTCCGGTTCTTCCCCGGCTTCTACCGCAACCTGCCGGACACCCTGCGCCGCATCCCCTACCCGGGCAACCCCGGCGGCGTCCACGACAACCTGCGCGACGCCACCCAGGCGCTGCTGGCCTTCGACGCCCCGCGCCCGGGCCTGCTGCTCCCGTTCCGAACCCTCACCCGCCGCCCGCTCGACCTGGGCGACCTCGCCCCGGACGCCCTGCGGCGGACCCTGACCGGCGCGCTGGACGAGGTGCTGCACCTGCCCGCCGACGAGCTGGCCTACTTCGTGGACCGGGTCCTGGTCCACCTGACCAGCTGCGACGTGCGCCGCGAGCAGCAGTGGGAACGGGTGCCGTGGTGGGACTTCATCAGGGCCGGGCGGATGTCCCACGACTACCAGCGCCTCCTCGGGGTCGGCGTGTCCCGGGACCTGGTGGCGACCCGGGCCGAGCAGGCCAGCACCCGTACGGTGGCCCGCACCATCATCGAGGCCTTCCTGCTGAACGGCCTGCTCGGGCGCGGCGTCGACGGACAGCTCGACCGGGTGCTCAACGGCCCCACCAGTGAGGCCTGGATCGACCCGTGGGCGGCCCACCTCTCCGCACTGGGCGTCGAGTTCCGGACCGGCACCGAGGTCCGGGAGGTGCTGTACGACGAGGGCCGGATCACCGGGGTCCTGGTGGCGCCGGCCGGCGGCGGCGCCCCCGAGACGGTGCGGGCCGACTACTACCTCAGCGCGCTGCCGGTCGAGCACGCCCGCACCACCTGGGGTCCGCGCCTGCGCGCCGCCGATCCCCAACTGGCGCGCTGCGACGCGATCGGCACCGACTGGATGACGGGCATCCAGTTCTACCTGCGCCGCCCGCTGCGGCTGGTGCACGGCCACGCCATCTGCCTGGACTCCCCCTGGTCGCTCACCACGGTCAACCAGGCGCAGTTCTGGGACCGCGACTTCGCTGCCGCCTACGGCGACGGCACGGTGCGCGACTGCCTCTCGGTCTGCGTCTCGGAGTGGGACCGTCCCGGCATCCTCTACGGCAGGACGGCCAAGGAGTGCACCCGCGAGGAGGTGGCCCGCGAGGTCTGGGCGCAGTGCCGGCGGGCCCTCGACCGGCCGGGCGCCGGTTGGCCGGCGGACGCGGACGTGCACTCGTGGTTCCTCGACCCGGCCGTCACCGGCCTGGGCGGGCCGGCCCCGGCCAACCGCGAGCAACTCCTGGTCCACCCCGCCGGCACGCTCTACCACCGGCCCTCCGCCGCCACCGCCGTCGGCAACTTCTTCCTGGCCGGCGACTACGTCCGCACCGACGTCGACCTGGCCACCATGGAGGGCGCCAACGAGTCCGCGCGCCGCGCCGTCAACGCCCTCCTGGACGCCGACGGTTCGCCCGCCGAACGCTGCCGGATCCAGCTGCTCTTCCGTCCCCCTGAGCTGGAGCCCCTCAAGCTGGTCGACGAGGCCCGCTACCGCCTCGGCCTGCCGAACACCTTCGACCTCGGCTGACCCGGCCCGCCCGGGAGGGCCGGGAGTACGTCACGTCCGGCGTGGTCAGGCGCAGTCGGACGGGCTGTCACGGCCGGTCGTTCACCGGTCGGCCGTGATCGCCGCTCGGGCCTGGTCGGCGCCGACCACTTCGCCGTCGAGGCCGGACTGGTGCAGGTCCCCGCCGGGGGCCTCGATGCGTCCGGCGTCGGCCAGGCCGCCGGCCTTCACCGGGTCGAATCCGGCCGTGCGGATCAGCCGCTCGGCGGCCGCCCCGGCGTGCTCGTCGTCGGTGGCGTAGAGCAGCGCGGCCCGCTGCGGGGTGCGGTTCGCGCTCGCGGCGAGCGCCTCGGCGGCGAGGGTGCCGAACGCCTTGACGTAGTGGGCGCCCCCGGGCAGGAGCGCGGCGACGACGGACCCGGCCGACTGCCCGTCGGGCAGGGACCGCACCATCCGGCCCTGGTCGTCGAAGGCGATCGGGTTCGACGGGTCGACCACGACCTTGCCCACGAGCTGCGGCGAAACCTGCGGGATCAGCTCCTTGATGGTGTCGAGCCAGACGGCGAACACGACGGTGTCGGCCTCGGCGACGGCGTCCCGGACGGTGGCGGTGTGCGCGAGCGGTCCGAGCTCGTCCGCCAGCTCCTGGGCCCGCGACGCGCTCTTCCCCGTCAGGACGACGTGCTCTCCTCCGGCGACCAGGTGCCGGGCGACCGCGCCGCCGATGTTGCCCACGCCCACGATTGCGGTGGTCATGTTCCTCAGCCTTCCTCTCCGCGAATGTAGGGGTCAGGTGTTCCTCGGATGCCCCCGAGGTTGTCGGGCAGTAGCCCGAATGCCTGAGACGCCACCCGGTCGAGGGTGGTGGGGTTCCCGGCGGCGACGCGGGTCCGGTGGCTCCTACGCGCGGCCGCTGTGCGGCCAGCCCTGGGCGTCGAACACGGCGGTGGGGTCGAGGTAGTCGCGCCAGTGCACCACCTTGCGGTCCCTGACGGTCACGACGGAGACGAAGCGGTTGTCGTAGGGCCGCCCGGTGTGGACCGAGGTGCCGTGGACCTCGTACTCCAGGACGACCACCGAGGTCTCGGGGTCGCGGTGGACGCGCAGGTTGTCCGCGCCGTGCAGCGTCACGTAGTCGCCGTAGTCGCTGTACAGGTCGACGATCGCCTGGCGTCCCTCGACGCGCCTGGGGTATCCCGGCACGGTGATCACGAACTCGAAGACCACGTCCTCGGCCAGCAGGTCGTAGTAGTCCTCCCCGTCGACCAGGCCGTCCAGCCCCTCCTTGACGATGCGGAAGAACGGGCTGTTCGCCCCGACCAGAGGGGTGTCGTCGTCGACGGTCCTGCTCACTTCTCCTCCAGGGGCCAGGTGCGGGCGTGGCGCTCGGCGAATTCGCGGACGGTCGTGGCCAGCCGGCCGGTGACCTTCTCGGTGTCGCCGGTGGGCGTGGCGCCGTTGCCGGCGCCGGTGAGCCGGCGCAGCACCAGAGCGTAGTCGGCGGGGATACCGGCGGCGACCGCGCCGTCGACCACGTCTCCTGGTCGGCATCCTCGTGGCGGACGGGGCGCGGTTGAGGAGCCCGGCCTCCGGTGCTCTGATTCAGGTGTCGCACCCGTCCGGAGGGAGTCACCGTGTCGCCCCACGATCCGATCCCGCCCCAGGAGGCCGCGGACCGGCTGGCCATCCGGGAGCTCGTCGACGCCTACGCGCACTGCGCCGACCGCCGTGACGCCGAGGGGCAGATGGCCCTGTTCACCGAGGACACCCGCTTCCTGGTCTTCATGGACGCCACCGCGGCCGAGCCGACCCAGGAACTGCGCGGCCGCGACGCCCTGGCCCCGGTCTTCGACAACCTGAACACCTACCGGGCCACCACCCACTTCAACGGGCAGAGCACCGTGGTCCTGGACGGCGACCGGGCGAGCGGCGAGAGCTACTGCCTGGCCCACCACGTCTCCTACGGCACGGACGCCGAGCGGTCGATCATGATCGCCTCGATCCGCTACCTGGACCGGTTCGTCAAGCGCGACGGGGAGTGGTTCTTCGCCGAACGACGGCTGATGGTCGACTGGACCGAGACCCGCCCCAGCACCCCCTGAAGCAGGCAGGCCGGGGCGCGGCGGGCCTCGTCCCGTCAGGCGAGGAATCCGCCGTCGACGGCGAGGTGGCTGCCGTTGACGTAGGCGGCGTCGTCCGACAGCAGGAACGCGATGGCGGTGGCGATCTCGCGCCCGGTGCCGACCCGGCCCATGGGGATGCCGGTCCCGGCGACCCGCCTCGTGTCCTCGGGGTTGGCCCGGGTCATCTCGGTGTCGATGACGCCGGGTTGGAGTTCGTTGACGCGCACTCCCTGGCCACCGAACTGGATCGCGGCGGTGCGGGTCAGGCCGCGGATGCCGTGCTTGGCGCTGGAGTACTCGGCGGTGGGGCCGCCGCGGTCGGCGAACACGCTGGAGACGTTGACGATGGCGCCGCCGCCCGAGGCGAGGATCGCCGGGATCTCGTACTTGATGCCGTAGAAGAGGCTGTTGAGGTCGATGTCGACGGTGCGCCGCCACTGCTCGGGGGTCATGTCGGGCAGCGGGGTGAAGTCGCCGGAGACCCCGGCGTTGTTGACGGCGTAGTGCAGCGCGCCGAACGCCTCGACCGTACGGGCGACCGCCCGCTCGTTGTCCTCGGGGCGGCTGACGTCGCCGGGGACGGCGAGGGCCCGCCCGCCCGCGGCGGTGATCTCGGCGACCACCTCGGCGAGCCGGTGCTCGCGGCGGCCGACGACGGTGACGGCGGCGCCGCGCTCCGCCAGCAGGATCGCGGTGGCGCGGCCCATGCCCGAGCCGGCGCCGGTGACCAGTGCGGCCTTGCCGTGGAACGGTCGCATGTCCGGGTTCTCCCTTCGGGACCTTGGGACTTCAGGACTTCGCGGCGGGCTTCTCAGCCGTTGGCCGGCAGGTCGACGGGGTAGGCGGCGCCGGTGTCGGCGGACGCGGAGACGGCCTGCCAGGCGGTGGCCTCGGCGAGCTGGCCGCGGGAGTAGTCCAACGCCATGTCCGCGGCGCCGGCGCCCAGGAGCAGGTGGGTGGGCAGCCGGTCGGCGTGGACGATCCGGACGAGGATCTGCGCCGCGCGGTCGGGGTCGCCCACGGCCGCCCCGCCGCCGCGCAGGAGGTCGGCCAGGGCGCCGACGGTGGCGCGGTAGTCGGCGGGTACGTCGTCGACCTCCATCGAGGCCCCGGCCCAGTCGGTGGCGAACCCGCCGGGCTCGACGACGAGGTAGCGGATGCCCAGCGGCGCGGTCTCGGCCGCCAGGACGCGGGTGAAGCCGTCCACGGCGAACTTCGCCGCCTGGTAGGAGCCGAGCCCCGGGGTGGCGCCGACGCGCCCGCCGACGGAGGAGAACTGGATCACGAGGCCGCCGCCCTGTTCCTTCAGCAGCGGGATCGCGGCCTTGGAGACGTGGTAGACGCCCCAGAAGTTGGTGTCGAACTGGCGGCGGAAGTCCTCCTCGTCGGCGGTCTCGACCGGGGCGAGGTTGGCGTACCCGGCGTTGTTGACCACGACGTCGACGGAGCCGAAGGCCGTACGGGCGGCGGCGAAGGCGCGCTGGACCGCGGCCGGGTCGGTGACGTCCAGGGCGACGGGCAGGACGCGGTCGCCGTGGCTGGCGACCAGGTCGTCGAGCTGCTCGGGCTTGCGGGCGGTGGCGACGACCCGGTCACCGGCCGCCAGGGCGGCCGAGGCCAGGGAGCGGCCGAAGCCGCGCGAGGAGCCGGTGATGAACCAGGTGCGGGTGTCGGTGTGGGTGCTCATGGATTTAGTGAAACACCGTTGCGCTAATAACGCAACGCCGGATCGTTATTACCGCAACCACGTTTCGCTAGACTCGACGGCGTGACCGACTCCGACTTCCAGCGCGCCCGCACCCCCGAGGCCAAGCGCGCCCGCGAGGACGCGATCCTCGCCGCCGCCGCCCGCCTCGCCACCGCCAACGGCGTCCGCGAGGTGACCATGACCGCCATCGCCGACGAGGTCGGCATGCACAAGTCCGCGATGCTGCGCTACTTCGAGACACGGGAGGACATCTTCCTGCGGCTCGCCGCCGAGGCCTGGCAGGACTGGTCGGCCGAGGTCCGCGACCGCCTCGTCGCCCTCACCCCGTGCGAGACCGCCTCGGACCCCGAATGGGCCCACGGAGCCCTCGCGATCGCGGGCGTCCTGGCGCAGTCGCTGGTGGCCCGCCCGCTCTTCTGCGACCTGCTCGCGCACACCCCGTTGAACCTGGAGCGCAACGTCTCCCTCGACACGGTCCGCACGTTCAAGGTCCGCGCCATCGCCGAGGTGGACGCGGTCGGCGCGGCCCTCGGCTCCATCGCCCCGCTCGGCGCCGACCAGGCCCGCAGCGTCGTCACCACCGCCACCTCGATGGCCGGCGCCCTGTGGCAGATGGCCGCCCCCGGCACCCGTCTGCGCGCCTTCTACGAGACCGACCCCGAGCTCTCCCACTCCGTCGTCGACGTCGAGCCCCGCCTCACCGACATCCTGGCCGCCCTGCTCACCGGCTACGCCATCGCCGCCACCCGGCACGCGGGCGACGGATGGCCCCACGACACGCCCTGACCCCCGCGCCGCTCCACCCCGGCCTCCGCTCCACCCCGGCCTCCACCGCGGCCCGACTTCGCACCGGTGCACGGAGCGACCGGGAAGCGGGTGCCTGTCCGTAATGAACGATTGTGTTCCCTATGCCCCGGGGATACCGTCGGTAGTGGTGAACGAATCCGTCCCCTTCCCGTCGTTCACCCCCGAACCCTTTGGGGGACCGCCATGGCCACCTCGCGCGCCCTGGCCGAGGCTTCGCCCGCGACCGCACGTCGGGGCCAGCACCCGGGGATTGCACTCACCGTCATCGCGGCGACACAGCTGATGGTCGTCCTGGACATCACGATCGTGAACATCGCGCTGCCGCACATCCAGCAGGCGCTGAAGTTCAGCACCACCGACCTGTCCTGGGTCATCAACGCCTACACCCTGACCTTCGGCGGGCTGCTGCTGCTCGGCGGCCGGGCGGGCGACATCCTCGGGCGGCGGCGGGTGTTCGTCGTCGGCGTGCTGGTGTTCAGCCTGGCCTCGCTGCTCGGCGGCGTCGCGCAGTCCTCCGCCTGGCTGCTGGCGGCGCGGGCGCTGCAGGGCGTGGGCGGGGCCATCGCCTCGCCGACGGCGCTGGCGCTGATCGCCACCAACTTCAAGGAGGGCCAGGAACGCAACCGGGCCTTCGGGGTCTACTCCGCCGTCGCCGGGGCCGGTGGCGCGATCGGCCTGCTGCTCGGCGGCATGCTCACCTCCTGGCTGTCCTGGCGCTGGGTGCTCTTCGTCAATGTGCCGATCGGCATCGCGATCGCGCTACTGGCGCCGCTCTACATCAACGAGTCCGAGCGCCACCCCGGCCGCTTCGACCTGCCCGGCGCCCTCACCGCCACCGCGGGCATGGTCTCCCTGGTCTACGGCTTCATCCGCGCCTCCGACCACGGCTGGACGGACCCCGTGACGCTCACCGCCTTCGGCCTCGCCGTGGTCCTGGTCGCGGCGTTCGTGGCGAACGAGCGGCACGCGCGCCAACCGATCATGCCCCTGCGCCTCCTACGGGACCGCAACCGCTCGGGCGCGTACGGACTGCTGCTCTGCGTGGCCGCGACGATGTTCAGCATCTTCTTCTTCATCACCCTGTTCGTCCAGGAGATCCTCGGCTTCAGCCCGCTGCGGGCCGGCTTCGCGTTCCTGCCGATCAGCGTGGCCATCGTCGGCGCCGCCCAGTTCGCCGCCCGCAACCAGCTGCGCTTCGGCCCCAAGCCCTTCCTCGTCGCCGGCTCGCTCCTGGTGCTGGGCGGGGTCGCCTGGGCGACGCAGATCGACATCGACAGCAGCTACATCGGCGGCATCCTCGGACCGACCATGATGTTCGGCTTCGGCATGGGCTCGATCTTCGTCCCCGCCACCCTCACCGTCGTCTCCCACGTCGCCCCGCACGAGACCGGCGCCGCCACCGGCATGCTCAACACCACCCAGCAGGTCGGCGGCTCGCTCGGCCTGTCGATCCTGGTCACGGTGTACGGCACGGCCAGCCGCACCGAGGCCCGGCAGCAGGCCGGGGCCTTCCTCCGGCAGGCCACCCCGCAGCAGGCCGCCCAGTTCCGGGCCACCGGCCGGCTCCCGGAGCCCTACTCCTCACAGGTGCTGGTGCACGGCATCGCCAGCGCCTTCCAGCTGGGCCTGGTGTTCGCCGCGCTGGCGGTGGCGATCGCGGTGTTCGTCATCAAGGTCAGCCGGGTGCCGGTGCCGCCCGCCGTCAGCCCTTCGGGGGGAGGTGCTTGACAGGGCGTCAGGGTGACCGGGAGAGTCTTCTCCGTAATGGTTTTCATCTTCGATAACCGTTGCGGGTGACCCCTGCCCGCCACGGGTCGAAGCCCGACCCGTTCCCGAAACCCCGACGCACCCCCCGAAAGAGGACACCCATGTCGCTCGACGTCTCCCCCGCCCTCCTCGCCCAGGCCCAGCAGGGCCGCGTCGACGAGGCCGAGTTCCTCGACACCGTGCGCGCCTCGCTCCCGTACGCCTACCAGGTCGTCGCCGGGCTCAGCACCGAACTCGCGGCCGGCGAAGCGGAGTTCACCACCGACAACACCACGCCCAGCGACGAGCAGCGCGCCCAGCTGCTGCGCGCCCTCGCCAGCAACGCGATCCGCGGCAGCCTGGAGAACCACTTCGGGGTGAAGCTCGCCTTCGTCAACTGCCACCGGGTCGGCGCCTTCCGCCCCGGCACCGAGGACGGCGCGGCGTACCGCGAGTTCACCTCGCTGCACAACCAGATCCGCAACCAGAGCCCGGAGCTGCGCAGCTGCTGACGGCGCCCCGGTGCGGCGGCTCCCACCCGGCCCGACGGGGTGGGAGCCGCCGCCGTACGTGTCGCCGTGTTGCGCACCGTTGCGGGCCGTTGCGGGCCGGTGTCCGGATCGCGCGTCGATCTTGTCGGGCGGCGCGGCGGCTGCGTACGTTCGAAACGCACCACCCGACCGGCCCGCCCCAGGCCGCCCCTCACCCCGCGGAGCCCACCATGTCGCCGAACCCCCGACCGCTGCGGAAACTCGGCTTCCTGACCATCGGGCTCTTCGACGAGGCGGACCCGCGCCGCGGCCACGAGTCCACCCTCGACCTCATCACCCTCGGCGAACGGCTCGGCTTCGACAGCGCCTGGCTGCGCCACCGCCACCTCCAGTACGGCATCTCCTCCCCGGTCGCCGTGCTCGCCGCCGCCACCCAGCGCACCAGCCGCATCCAGCTCGGCACCGCCGTCACCCCGCTCGGCTGGGAGAACCCGCTGCGGCTCGCCGAGGACCTGGCCACCGTGGACGTGCTCTCCGGCGGGCGGCTCAACCCCGGCTTCAGCGTCGGCCCGCCCACCCACTACGCGCACCTGCGCGACGCGCTCTACCCCGACACCGGCGACCAGGAGGACTTCAGCCCCCGGCGCGCCGAGCGGCTGCTCGCCCTGGTCCGCGGCGAGGACGCCTCCGACTTCGCCGGCACGGAGGGCATCGAGGTGTACTCCCGCCGTGTCCAGCCGCACTCCCCCGGGCTGGCCTCCCGGCTCTGGTACGGCGCCGGCAGCCTGCGCTCGGCCCGCTGGGCCGGCGAACAGGGCATCAACCTGCTCACCAGCAGCGTCGTGAAGGCGGAGGGCGACGACGCGGAGCCGCTCGACTTCGCCGCCATCCAGGCCGCCCAGATCCGCGCCTTCCGCGAGCGCCACCCCGACGGCGACCGCGCCCGGGTCTCCCAGGGCCTGGTGGTCATCCCCACCGACAGCGCCACCCCCGAGCAGCGCGCCAAGTACCAGGCCTACGCCCTCGCCCGCGCCCCGCGCACCCTCGCCCCGCAGGGCCCGGCCCGGCTGCTGTTCGCCCCCGACCTGGTCGGGACGACCGAGGAACTCGTCGAGCGGCTGCACGCCCACGCCGGCTACCGCGAGGTCGACGAGGTCGCCTTCGCCCTGCCGTTCACCTTCGAGCACGAGGACTACACGCAGATCCTCACCGACCTGGCCACCCGCCTCGGCCCCGCCCTCGGCTGGACCCCCGGCCAGGACTGACCGACCGCACGACTCCCGGGGGAGCACCATGGACGTCGACACCCTCGACACGGCCGGCGGCTACGGCCACCTCGTGAACCGCCGACGGCTCAGAACTCGCTGGTGTCCACGTCCAGTTCGAACGGCTCGGGCAGCCGCACCGGCACCCCGAACGGGTGCGGCCCCTCCACCCTGGTGTAACCGAGCGCACCCGGCTGGGAGAACAGCGTGCACGCCCGCTCCTGCCGGTCCACCAGGAGGTAGAGCGGCGCACCGAACTGGGCGTAGCGGCGGCGCTTCACCGTCCGGTCGGTGTCGGCGTTCGACGGGGACGTGACCTCGACCACGAGGACGGTCTGATCGGGAAGCAACGCACCGGGGTTGTTCACCGCCAGTTTCACCGGCACAAGGGCCAGGTCCGGGATGTAGTAGTTCTCGGTACCGGGCAGGTCGAGGTTGCCCGAGCCTGAACGCAATCCGAGTTCGCGCTGGCGGGGTCCGATCTGCAAGCGGATCAGATCGACGGTGTTCTCATGCTCCCAGGACGGCGACACGGGGGTGATGACTCCCTCAACGATCTCAACGCGTTCACCCGCGATGTGCTGAATCGCATACTTGAGGGCTTGCTCCGGGTTCGGCACGTGGCTGTAGTCGCCCGGGCCGATGTGCGCTGTGCTCACGTAGTGCTCTCCTGTCCGGCGCTGGTCTCAACGCTCAGGGGCTGCCCGGCGGAAAGACTACCGGGGTAACACCGCCGCATATGCACGCGCCACCAGACCTACCCGCCAGAACCGGACAACCTCGGGAAGCCGCCGCCCCGAGCCGGATCACCGTCACCAGGCATCAAGTCGCCGGTCAGAGCAGGCGCTTGATCTCGCCGCGTGCCCGGTAGAAGCCGCCCGAGGCGGACTCCCTGACTTCGGCGACCAGGTAGCGGGCGCCGGGGATGCGGATGTCCTTGGGGAACTGCACGCGCCAGGACGGGTCGTAGCCCTGCGAGAGCACCCGCACGCGCAGCCGGGTGCCGTCCTGGACGCACTCGACCTCGACCTCGCCGCCGGTCCGGGCGGTGGCCACCGCGACCGTCTCCAGCCCGGCGCCGGCCCGCACCGGCTCCCAGCCCGCGCCCTTGACCTCGGCGGTCTTCGGCAGCGTGCCGTCCTCGGCCGCCCGCACCGCCTGCTCGCCGGCGTCCAGGCAGGCCAGCGAGCCGTCCGTCGTCACCAGGTAGAGCCGCCCCTCCCGGTACTGCATGCTGTACGCCGAGCCGCAGCCGGTGGCGAGCTTCCACAGCCGCGTCCCGTCGGCGGCGAAGCAGTACACCGAGGAGTGGTTGTCCCCCGCGAAGACGTACTCGCCGTCCGGGGAGGCCGCGCAGGAGAACACGCCGGCGTCGCAGCGGTAGGCGGCCACCTCGGCGCCGTCCGACTTGCGCAGCCGGTGCACCCAGCCCTGCCCGGTGCCGGCGAACACCTCGTCGGCCTCCTGCCAGCCGAACAGCACCCCGCCCCGGGTGGGGGTGTACCAGCGCTGGTCGCCGCTGCGGTTGTCGTAGCGGGCGACCCCGCGCGAGTGGCCGTGGTAGACGCCGTCGGCGTCGCAGCGCACCATCCAGCCGGACCGGCCGTCGGCCTGGCGGCGCCACTGGAACTCGTCCTCGTGGTCCACCGTGGTCAGCCCGCCGCGCTCGTCGGCGACGCCCAGCACGCCGTCGTGGATGTCGAGCCAGAAGATGTCCACGTCCTGGGCTATCTCGTACGCCACCCGCGGGATCTTGCCGCCCAGGTCGTACACCTTGCCGTCGTCGCAGCCGGCGTAGATCCACCAGTCGTCCGCGACGATGCACTTCACGCCGTCCGGCAGGCCGTAGCGGGCCGTCACCTCGCCGTCGTGGGTGAGGGTGTAGACGTCGCCGCGCTCGTTGCCGACCCAGGCGTGCTCCTCGCCGACGAAGATCCCGAAGGCGGGCGAGCCGGAGCGGAAGCGCCACAGCAGCGGCGCCTGGCGGGCGGTCGAGCGGCTGCTGACGATCTGCCGCCTGGTCACCTCCCGGCGCTGGCGCACGCCCCGGACGGCCGGGGCGTAGCCCTTGCGGACCTTCTCGCCGATCTTCTTCGCCGCCGCCGAGGCCGCCTTCTCCGGGCTCGGGTACGTCGTCGCCTTGCTCTGCCCGGGCTCGCCGATCCGCCCGTACCGTACCGTCACCACCTGGCCGGCGAGCCGCACCTCGTAGAACTTGTGCGCACTCCCCTCGTCCTCGGACAGTTCGAGGTACGTGACCTGCTCTTCCACGGCGACGGACACGGCGCGGTCCCCTTTCGGGCGACGGAGATTTCTGGCAAGGGAAACGGGGGCCGGCGGGACCCGCCCGCCGACACCCCACAAGCTACGACCGGGCACTGACAATCGGCTCCGGTCACGGGCGGGACCCGTGAGATCAGCCCGGGTCGGCCCGGAGGGCGCAGTCTCCAAGATCCCCGACCTCGTCGCCCTCGATCAGCTCTGCGTCTCCTCGCGGCGTCCGACAGCGGCCGCATCGGGCACGACGAGCAGCTTGCCGGTGGTACGCCGAGCCTCCAGATCGCTGTGGGCCTGGGCGGCCTCGGACAATGCGTAGCGGCCCGTGACGGTGACCTCGAGCGCCTTGGAGCGCACCCACTCGAACACATCGGCGGCCCGTCGGAGCAGTTCGGAGCGATCGGCGATGTAGTGCCCGAGGCTGGGCCGGATCAGGGTCAGCGAACCGCCGTGGGCGAGCCGAATCGGATCGAACGGCGGCACGGCTCCACTTGCCGCGCCGAAGAGCACGAGATGGCCGCGGGTTCGCAGGCTGGCGAGGCTCGCATCGAAGGTGTGCGCGCCCACGCCGTCGAAGACAACCGGCAGTCCCTGACCGCCGTTGAGCCGCCTCACCTCGGCTGCGAGATCGTCGACCACGGAGGAGAGGATCACCTCGGCGGCCCCGGCACGCTTCGCCAGCTCGGCCTTCGCCGTGGTCGACGTCGTGCCGATCACCCTGCCGCCGAGATGGGTGATGAGCTGGGTCAGAAGCAGCCCCATGCCACCGGCAGCCGCATGCACCAGCACCGTGTCGCCCCCCTGAACCGGGTAGGCGTCCTTGACGAGATAGTGCGCGGTCATGCCTTGGAGGAGCACGGCGGCGGCCGTCTCGAAGCCGATGTCGTCGGGCAGCGGCACCAGCCGGGAGGAGTCCACGACGGCCCGCTCGGCGTACGCGCCGGGAATCTCCACCCAACCGACCCGGTCCCCGACTGCGACGTCAGCGACGCCGGGTCCGACTTCGACGACCGTTCCGGCGCCCTCGGCGCCCGGGGTGAAGGGCAGCGGGACGCTGTACCGGCCTTCGCGGTGGTAGACGTCGAGGAAGTTGACCCCGGCTGCGGCGACCTCCACGACCGCTTGGCCCGGGCCCGGCGTCGGTTGATCGATATCGACCAGTCGCAGCACCTCGGGACCGCCCACTTCGGACATCTGAATCGCTCGCATGACCCCTCCTGAAACGGCAGACTTCCCTCACCGAACTCCACTCGTGGCGATCTTATTTCCGCTCGCGGTGAGGTGCCGTAGCCGTCACGTCCAGGTCAGCGGCATGAAGCCGGCCGTGCCGCGGCGACTGCCCTGGAGCCCGCGGCTGCGGCTGCGGCTGCGGCTGCGGCTGCGGCCGAGCATCGTTCAGCGTGCCGGCTCAGGAGGTTCGGTGGGCCTGTCGAAGGAGGTGTTCCCGCCCGGAGCGGCTGGTGGTCTGCTCCGCGGCGGCGCGATAGTGCGTGACTGCGGCCTCGTGGTCACCGGCCAGGTCGAGCAGTTGGGCCCGCACCGCCCCGCCCTCCCCGGTCCGGCCGACCGCCGAGACGGCGGCGACCCGGGCCAGGTACGGCACGGCGGCCCAGGGGTGAGCGTCGAGACCGGCGAGGGCGGTGGTGGGATCCATGGGCGGGATCCTGACGGTCGGGACCGACCGACCCGGTGTCAGCGCCCGGCCGCCGCCGCCCGTTCCCCGTCCAGCAGGCACACCATGTGGAGCTTCGCGACGGGCCGGCCGGCGACCAGGACGGCCTGCGGCTCCCGGCCCCACACCTCGAAGCCGCAGGAGGTGTAGAGCCGCAGGGCCGGTTCATTGCCCTCCGAGACGGTCAGCAGGACCTGCCGCAGCCGCCCGTCCCGGGCCGCCGTGCGCAGCACCTCGCGCACCAGGGCCCGGCCGATGCCCCGGCCGGCGGCGTCGCGGGCCACCGCCATGCCGTAGAGGGTGGCCTTGTGCCGTTCCTGACTGCGGCTGGGCACCTTCAGGCCGGCAGTGCCGACCAACGCGCCTCGGCCAGGGACGGCGCCCGTGTTGTCGAAGGCGCCGATCAGGGCGCCCGGCCCGTCCTGGGCCTCGGCGAGGCGGCGCAGCGTCGCGGCCAGGGGTTTGCCGGCCTCCTCGGCGTGGCTGGAGGTGAAGGCGCTCGGTGTCTCGCGCAGCGCGGCCAGTCGGAAGCGCCGGTACGGTTCGGCGTCGGCGACACCCAGCGGGCGGAGGGTGATCAGGTCAGCCGAGGCGGACACGGGTGCACCTCGTCACGTACGGGAGGGCGATCTCCTCGCGGCCGGCCAGGTCCGGGTGGGTGGCGAGCAGCTGTTCGACGTCGGCCAGCAGGCGGACCCGCTCGTCCTCGGGCAGCGCGATCACGTAGCTGCGCGAGGCGACCATGTCGACGATCCCGGCCCGGGTGGTGACGTGCTCCCAGCGGATCTCCAACCGCTCGGGCGCTCCGAACGGCGCCGGGAGGGCCGGCCGGGTGTCGATCCGCTGTGGCGTCGAACGGTGCATCAGCACGCCCAGGGCGGCCGCCCACGGCTCGGACTCGTCCCGGACGTTCCACACCAGCGCGAGCGTCCCGCCGGGGGCGAGCACCCGGGCGATCTCCGGCACGGCGGCGGCCTGGTCGAACCAGTGCCAGGCCTGGGCCACCACCACGGCGTCCACGCTGCCGTCCGGCAGCGGGATGCGCTCGGCGGAGCCCGCCCGGACGGCCGCCTTCGGCACGGCCGCGGCCAGCCGGGCCCGCATCCCCTCGTCGGGCTCGACCGCCACCACGTCCAGGCCCGCCTCGACCAGCAGTCCGCTCAACTTGCCCGTCCCGGCGCCCAGGTCGAGCACCCGGCGGGCCTCCCGGGGCACCGCCGAGCCGACCAGCGCCCGGGGGTAGCCCGGCCGACCGTGCTGGTACGCGTCCGCCGCCACGCCGAACGACCGCGCCCGCAGCCTGCCGGCCCACCGCCTGGTCGCCCCCTGCCGCGTCATCCCGCAGGCCCGCCCGATCTCCTCCCAGGTCGCCTCCCGCCCGCGCCGCAGCTCCTCCACCAGCTCCGTCCGCCGCTCCTCCAGCGCCTCGATCACCCCCGACAGCCGCCGCAGCCCCTCCACGCCGCCGCCATCGGCCACGTCCTCCGCCACCCGCCGACCAAGATCACCTGTCTCCATGGCCCGGCACTGTACGGAGCTTCGGCGGAGGTCGTCAACAGCTATTGCCTGGTGGCGCAACACCTGTTGCCTCCGGTCGCGCCACCGGCCCCGGCCGTGGTGCGGCCGGGGCCCGTCAGCTGCCCGCCGTCACAGCGGCCGGAGGGTTAGCGCGAACTGCGGAAGCGTCAGCAGGAGCAGGGCGGTGCCGGCCTCGATCCAGCGGTACTTCGCGCGGATGATCGCACTGGTACCGGCCAGCGCCGACAGCAGCGGCCCCGCCGGGTCGTGCCCGGCCCGCTCGAAGGCACGGCGCAGCCGCTCGGGGCCCGCCCCCGGCGCGATGTGCTCGAAGTACCCCGGACCGTCCGCACCACCCCGCCGCCCCTTGCGGTGGCGCGGCACCAGCGCGGAGGCGAAGCAGCCGACGGCCAGCAGGGCGCTGGCCGTGGCGCTCCACCGCAGGAACGGGACCAGCCAGGCCAGGGAGCCGGCGCCGGTACCGCCGTCCAAGGGGATGAACGTGGCGAGCACCGCACCGGTGAACGCCAGGAACACGGCGGCCTTGGTGTCGGCCCGGACGAGTTCCGCGCTGTTGGCCGCCATCAGGCGCTCCATCGCCGACACCGAGGGCGGGCTGGACGCCGCCGTCGGCGCGGTCGGCCGGCGGCTCCTGCCCCTGGAGCGCCCGCGAGGCCCGGCGACCGTGCGCCGCCGCGACGGCGGCCGGCGCACACGTATCCGCACACGCGCCGCCCCGGTCACCGCGGGCTCCCGTTCGGCACACCGCCGGACCAGCCGTTGACGTGCGTGGGGAGCTTGACGAAGTCCGGCCCCGGCCCCGGGGGCTGCGGGGGTTGCGAGGGGTAGGAGGCGGGCCCCGGGACCTGCCGTCCGAGGGCGACCAGGCGGTCGCGCAGCATCTTGGACAGCTCCTGCTGCTCCTGCCCCGTCAACTTGCCCAGCATGAGAGCCATCTGGTCCTCCCAGGTGGTCTCGCCCCGGAGCAGGTCGCCGTTCTTGACCACCCAGTCCAGGACGTCGCGCACCTCATCGGGCTTCCTGGCCAGCCAGAGGGCCGCAAGGGCGACCGGTCCCTCCTGCACCTGGCGCCGGCAGAACGCGTACTCCTCCTCGCTCTTGACCGTCCAGTCGAAGGGCACGTCCGTCACGTCCGGTTCCCCGAGACGCAGTTCATTGCCATGCTCGGAGGCGGAGACGTCCGTGACGCGGTAGCCAAGGCCGTAGTGGGGCAGCACGTACGGAGCCGCGAGGTACTGCACCAGCTCGTCGGGGCCCAACCTGGTGCCCGAGGCGGCGAACTGCTCTCTGAGCTGGCGCAGTCGGACGTCGAGGTCCTTGCGGACCGGCAGCCCGCCCCGGTTGGTCCGGGTCTGCACGACCCGCGCGGCGTCGTGGACCCACCACAGGAAGTGGACCTCCAGCGGTTCCGTGCCGTACGAGGTGCGGAGACGGACCGTTCGCAGGCCCGGCCGCTCGTTGAGGTCCACCAGGTACGCCTGGTCGAAACCGCGCAACCCCAGCCGCGCGGCGACCCCGTCCTCCGCCCCCATGCCCGACGGTCGCGGGCGGCCCTTCCCCAGCTGCTGGTAGAGCCCGTGGCGGTCCCCCAGCACCAGGGCACAGTCGCGCCGACCGGACCACCGGTGCCGGAGGATCTCCCGCCAGGGGGCACGGGTGGCCTGGGTGTAGACGGGCGGGTCGGTGTCGACGGTCATCGGGGGCCTCCGAAGGCAGGGGCGGAGCGGAACGGCTGCGGCTCGCCGCGCCGCCAGGCCTCCAGGGCGCGGTGGGCGATGTCGCGGCCGACGAGGTCGGGGTTGTCACTGCTGTCGATCTCGACCATCAGCCTCAGCTCGCCGGGGCGCATCTCCCGGGCGAGCGCCGCGAGCAGCGTCTCCACCCCGGTGCGGAGGGGTTCGTCCCAGACCGCCCGACGGCACCAAGCGAGCAGCCTCGTGCACGAACGCTGGAAGAGGGCCTCGTCATTGAGGCAGTGCCGGACGAAGGCGATCACCGGTTCACTGAACTCGCCTTGCACGGGAAGCTGTTGCTGAAACCACGACGGGTCTCGAAGCAGATCGAGGAAGGCCGTGTACGCGAGCGCGGCGTCATTCTTCGACTGGTCCGCCCACTCCATGAGCTTGCGGAAAACGGCCGCCTGGTTTCCTCCCGCGAAGAGGCTCCCCAGTGCCCAGCGAACGTTCACGGCGACGGTGCGCTCGGCCTCCTCTTCCCCTCGATAGCAGCGCCGGAGCAGTGAGAGCGCGAACTCCGGTCGGGCCGCTCCGAAGTCTCCTCCACAGGCAGCGGCCGTGGTCGACCGGAGCTGCCAGCCGCCGTTGAAGCTCCAGCGGTCGAGGCGGTGCTTCACCTCGCTGACGAGAATCGGGTCCTGGGCCGCGATCCCCAACGCGTAGGCGGCGATGCTCTGGCTCTGCGTGTGCTCGGACCTGGCCAACCTGCGAATGTGAAGCAGTGCCTGACGGCCGCCGCTCCACCCCGTGGCGAGCCCCACCACTCGGCCCATGGGCTCGGCCAGGTCGGACTCGGTACCGGGAACCGTGTTGATCCACTCGGTCAGGAGTCCCGAGACCTCCCCGTACTGCCGCCACACGTGCCGCAGAACCGTCTCCGCCTGCCGGTGCCGTTTGAAGCGGATCGGCTCCACCGTGTAGGAGTAGCTCGATGTCCTCCGCGTCCCACCCGGCGCGTACTCGGCCCGGATGATCGCCAACAACTCGTCCAGAGACCGCCGGAAGACGAATCGGGGATTCGGCCGCGGGGGCTCGCCCCGCGTCGGCCGGCTCTGCTCGCCCTCCCCCTCCGCACCCGACCTCAGCACCGCGTCCAGGCGGCCGTCGGCCAGCTTGAGCAACCGGTCGGTCTCGTTCCGGACGATCCGGTGGTCGAGGCCCTCCAGGACACTCGTCACCAGCAGCAACGCCAGCGCGTCCGGGTCCTCGCGGATCTCCTTCAGGAGGTCGGGGACCTCCGTCTCCGCGAGGAAGCTGAGCCGCTGGCCGAGGTCGGCCGGGTCGGGGCCGTCATCTCCGGACCGGCTCACCTCGTCCACGAGTTCGGCGACCTGGGCCGGCATCAGCTCGGGCGCCAGCAGTTCGTCCAGGTCCGCTTCCAGCCGTTGGAGCAGCGCCCGGCGTCGTCCCTCGTGGGGCACCACGGCCTCCAGGCGCGCGTCGAAGACCGCACGCGGCGACGGAGGCTTGTAGCGCACCGGGCTCAGGTCCAGATCGCGGGCCACGCCGCGCAGCCGGTCGGCGTCGTCCGGCAGCATGACCACCATGAAGGCCTTGGCGTCCTCCAGCCGCTGGCGCAGCTTGGCGATCGAGGCCGGTCCGAGCCGGACCGTGGGCGAGAGGCCGTGTACCAGGTAGCCGCGTGCCTCGGCGTGCGTCGGCCGCCAGGACGACAGGTCCGAGTCGCTGTCGAGCGCGCGCAGGGCCAGGCTGTTCCCGCTGCTCTCGACCAGCAGGTTGAGGGCGGTGGTCCGGCGCCCGGTGCCGGGTTCACCGGCGAGGAAGAGCAGGCGGGTGCCGAGCGTGCGCAGCGCCTCGGGGAAGCAGTCCGGCCTCGCGAATCCCGTCCGGGCCGCGAGGACCTCCATCCCGGAGATGGGGCCGTCCTGCGCCTCCACCCGCTCGCCGCCACCGGGGGCGGACCCGGCGGCGTCGTTCTCGACGCGCTGGTCCCCGTGCACGGAGCCGGTGTTGATGTTGCCACCCGGCGCGTAGATGAACGGGCGGTCCGATCCCCACGCGGCGAACCGGTCCGTGAAATCGCCTTCGAGGTCGTCGGGGTCGAGGTCGGGGTCGAGGCCTCGGTCGTAATCCCGGTCGTCCGGTGCGCCGGACGGCCCCTCGATGGCCGGGCGCTCGTCGGGGTTCACCGGCGGTGCTCGTTCTTGTCGCCGTGGACGATGTCGCCCAGGTTGCCGTTGACCGTCCCCACCTTGTGCCCCTCCACGCGGTCGCCGCCGTAGGAGTCACCGCGCACGTTGGTGACGGTCTGGCTGCCGTGCACCGTGCCGGCGTTCAGGTTGCTGCCGTTGCCCCGCTGGTTCACCGCCGTGCGCGGCGCGCGGCGCTGCTCCCCGTTTCCGTCCGCCGTCCGCTTCGCCCGCCCCTCCTTCTCCTCGCGTCCTTCCTGCTCCTCCACCACCGCGTCGCCGAGGATCCTGCGGTCGTACAGGTTCCCGGACGGCGTGGGCACGTACAGCCACGCCCGCTGGTCGAAGCGCTTGCCCTCGACGGTGGCCGGCACCTCGATGAAGTGGTCGGGATGGCGCCCGGTGAAGCCGCCGGCCACCGCGTCCTGGTAGCAGCGGTCGGAGAGGATGGCGGCGACCTGGGTGATGCTCGCGTTGGAGGCGGCCAGCATGGCCTTCACCGGGCGGGAGTCGAGCAGCCGGTGGGTGTCGTTGCGCGGCGTGCCGTTTCCGTCGAACTCGCCGCCGTCGTCCGGGAGCGGTCCGATGTTGAGGCTGACCCGCAGCCGGATGCGCACCGTCCCGACCGAGTGCACGTTGAACTCGGTGAGCACCTCCTGGAGGGTGTTCAGCCAGGGGTGGATCAGGAAGGGCATCCAGGCCGGGTCGAAGCCGAACACGTACCCGTCGCCGGTCGAGTTGGGGAACCGCCGGTCCTTCCAGACCTCGCCCAGTCCGGCCCGCTCGAAGGAGAGTCGGAGCAGCTGCGGCACGTTCGCGCTGATGGTGCCGTGCTCGATCGCCGGGTACCCGGTGAAGTCCTTGGCGTCGACGGCGACGATGCCCCGGTACGGCGGGAGGTGCCGGCTGCGGCTGTACGGCAGGGCGCTGGCCTCGGGCATCGGCTGGTCGAACTCCGTCATTCTCTGCTCCTTGTCGTTCCCGTGCTGACCTTGCGCCACCAAGCTTCGCGATCCGGCGTCGCGCGGTGTGCTCGCTCGGTGCGGTACGCGAGTGACGGATGTCACATCCGAGGCCGCGCGGGTCAAAGTAGTGCTGGGACGGAGCGTCAGTCGCGTGGAACGTCAGCCGCGCGGCGGAGTGCGGGGAGGTCGTCGAGGGCGATGGACTTGCGGCCGGCTTCGACGCGGTGGGCGGCCAGGGCGGTGAGGCCCGCGGTGACGGTGTTCCGGGAGACGCCGAGGTGCTGGGCCAGTTCGTCCCGGGTCAGGGCGAGTTCGATCCGGCGGCCGGGCGTCTGCGCGGGGCCCGTGGAGAGGTCGGCCAGGGCGACCAGGGCGGCCGCCAGCCGGGGGACGACGTCGCCGCCGATCCGGGCCAGGTCGGATTCGCGCAGCCGGCCCATGGCGTAGCGGACCATCACGGGGAACAGCCCCCGCTCGGCGACGAAGCGCAGGAAGGCCTCCTTGGTGAGGACCGCGACCGTGCAGTCCGAGATCGCCTGGACGCTCGCGGAGCGGACGCCGTCGTCCAGGACGGCCACCTCGCCGAGGAGTTCGCCCGGGCCGCGGAAGGCCAGCAGCCGGACGTCCCCGTTGCGTTCCCGTCGGCTGACCTTGGCCACGCCGGTCCGCAGGGCGAGGACGTGGGTGCCCGGTTCGCCCTGGCGCAGCAGGGTGGCGCCGATCGGGTGCCGGCGCTCGAAGGCCTCCTCCAGCATGCCCGCCCACACCGCGTCGCCCATGAGGTGGCGCAGGGTCCGGCCCAGCGCGGCCGGTGTGCGGCTGTCGTGATCGTTCATGCGACGACCCTAGGAGGGGCGGCGCACCGCACGCAGCGGAATCGGGCTCGCGCGGTGCGGCTCGCCGGGCCTGGCCGCGGTTCCCCTTCCGGGTGAGTGCCGCGCCTCCGGTTGACCGGAGTCACCGCGCTTAGCACGAACTCGGCGCGAGACGCGTGGACTTGGCGCGGAAACCCTTCGCATGAGCGAATCCGGCGCGGGTCGGCGGCGCGCGGGCGGCGCGACGAGAAGCCTGGTGGGAGGGCGGTGGCCGCTCCGGTTGCGACTGGCGTGCGAAATGTCGGGACTGTCCGGCAGATTGCCACAAGTCGGTTGCGGGACGGTATTTTTGACTTTCGGTCAGGATGTCCTGAACTTGGCTATGCTGCACCACCACGCCTCCGGAGCCGCTCCCCCCGCTTTTGTCCGTACTGTTCCGATCGTTTGAGGATGCTGAATGCTTCGAGCTGGATCGTCACCCGCCAGACGGCGCCGAGCGCCCCTGCTCGGCTGGTTGTTGCCGACGGCCGTGATGGCGGCGGCCGTGGCGGTCGCCGCGGTGGCGGTGTCCGCCGGGGCCCGGGCCGGGGTGCTGTGGTGCGGGGCGACGGGCACCGTGCTGGTGGCCGTGGTGGCCGCCGAGTCGGCCCGCCGGGGGCGGGCCCTGAGCGAGTCCCGTGACCTGCACGCCCGGCAGGTCGAGGAGTGGCAACGCAGGTTGGCCGGGCAGGAGGACGAGCTGGACCGGCTCGCCCGGGTGGAGATGCGCAGGGTGGTCGCCGGGGCCCGGTACGGGTACTCCTTCGACGTCCTGACCCGCCCGTTCGAGGAGAGCGAGGCGCCCGTCTCGCCACGGTTCCGCCGCTCCCTGGTGGCCGTCACCGAGGCCGTCGCCAAGGCCGTCGACGACGAGGTCAGTCGGCGCGACTCGGCCGAGCGGGCCTTCGTCAACATCGCCCGCCGGGTCCAGGCCATCATCCACCGGCAGGCCAAGGACCTGCGGGAGATGGAGGACCGGCACGGCAACGACCCGGCGGTCTTCGACGACCTGCTGCGCCTGGACCACGGCAACGCGCTGAGCGGCCGCCTGGCCGACAGCATCGCCGTCCTGTCCGGCGCCCGCCCCGGCCGCCAGTGGACCCGTCCGATCGCCCTCTACAGCGTGCTGCGCGGCGGCATGTCCCGGATCCTGGAGTACCAGCGGGTGGACCTGCACCCGGTGGCCCAGATCTCCGTCACCGGGCCGGCCGTCGAGCCGCTGATCCACGCCGTCGCCGAGCTGCTCGACAACGCCACCCGCTACTCCCCGCCGCACACCCACGTGCACCTGAGCGCCTCCGAGGTGCAGAGCGGGATGGCGATCGAGATCGAGGACGGCGGCCTCGGCCTCACCGACGAGGCCCGGTTCCGCGCCGAGCGCTCGATCCGCGAGGCGATGGTCTCCAAGGACTTCGACGACCTCACCGAGTCCCCCCGGCTGGGCTTCGCCATCGTCGGCCGGCTCTGCCAGGCGTACGGCTTCCAGATCTCGCTGCGCCGCTCCGCGTACGGCGGCGTGCGGGCGGTGCTGGTCGTGCCGCAGGAGCTGCTCACCACCGCGCCGCCGACCGGGCGGGCGCACGGCATCGGCGCCTTCTCCGGCCCCCGCCCGCTGCCCGCGAACCCGCCCCGGCACGCGGCCGCGGGCCGCCCCTGGGGCACCCGGACGACCTCGGCCGGCGTCGGGCCGTCCTACGGCTCGACCAACCCGTGGGGGCCCTCCGGCCCGGGCGCCGGGGACGACGAGGTGATCGTGACCGAGTGGACGCCCAACGGCCTGCCGCAGCGCCGGCGGAGCCGTCCGATGATGCCCCGGGGCGGCTTCGGCGGTGCCGCGCGCCCCGCCCAGCGCGGCACCGCGCAGCCCGGCGGGCCGACGGCGCAGCCGCCCGGTCCGCTGGCCGGCCCGCCGGCCCAGGCGTCGCGCCCCGCCAAGGAGCCGAAGCAGCCGGGCCTGTGGCTGGAGGCGTTCATGGACGGCATCAAGGGGACCGGGCCGAGCCCGTCCGGTCCGGCGGGCGCCGGGCGCGCCACGGACGCCGAACAGACCGGTGCCGGACGAACGGACGCCGGGCAGACGGACGCCGGGCAGTCGGGTGCCGGACGCACCAGCGCCGCACACACCAGTGAAGAGACGGCAGGGAAAGGCGAGCAGTGATTCCGCACCGCAGCAACATGGACTGGATCCTCAACGACCTCGCGCACAGCGTCCCGTGCGTGCGCCACGTCATCGTGCTGTCCGCCGACGGCCTGCGGATCGCCCAGTACGGCACCGACCCGGACACCGCCGACCGCCTCGCCGCCGCCTGTGCCGGGCTGCAGAGCCTGGCCGGCGCGATCGGCCACGAGTTCCCGCACGGCGACGGCTCGATGCGGCTGGTGGTGATCGAGGTGGACGGCGGCTACTTCTACCTGATGGCCGCCGGTGACCGCGCCTACCTCGCGGTGCTCGCCGACGAGGGCGTGGACGCCGGGCTGGTGAGCCACCAGATGCGCGACCTGGTCGCCCGGATCGGCGAGCACCTGTCCACGCCGCCGCGCAACCCCGAGGCGGTCGCGTGAACCGCCACCCGTCCCGCCCTGCCGCGCCGAGCTCCGGCGGCGGGACGGGCACATGAACGAGCACAGTGAGGCGGTGGCATGACGGCCGCGCAGGGCGGCTGGGACGGCCCCGAGCCCGACCGGCTGTACGTCATCACCCGGGGCCGCAGCGGCCCGTCGGGGCCGGGGGTCTTCGACCTGGTCACCCTGATCGTCTCCCGCGCGGAGCCGACCCCCGCCCACCAGCCGGAGCACGCCGCGATCCTGCGGCTGTGCCGCTCCCCGCTCTCGGTCGCGGAGGTCTCCGCCTACCTGGAGCTCCCCGTCAGCGTGGTCACCGTGCTGCTGGCGGACCTGCTCGACGACGGGCTGATCGAGGCCCGCAGCGCCGCCGTGCCCGCGGCGGAACTCCCCGACCGTGCCCTGTTGGAGGCGGTGATCCATGGACTTCAGCGGCTCTGACACGGTGGTCGGGCCGGCCGGGGCGGACCTGCTGCCGGACTCCGTCACCACGGCGGTCAAGGTGGTGGTGGTCGGCGGCTTCGGCGTCGGCAAGACGACGCTGGTCAGCGCGGTCAGCGAGATCCGCCCGCTGACCACCGAGGAGACCATGACCCAGGCCGGGGTCGGGGTGGACGACCCGACCGGCGTCGAGCAGAAGACCTCCACCACCGTGGCCATGGACTTCGGCCGGATCAGCATCAGCGACCGGCTCGTGCTGTACGTCTTCGGCACCCCCGGCCAGGAGCGGTTCTGGTTCCTCTGGAACGGCCTGTTCGAGGGCGCCCTGGGCGCGGTGGTCCTGGTGGACACCCGGCGGCTGGAGGTCAGCTTCGAGGTGATCGGGCGGCTGGAGGAGCGCGGTGTGCCCTTCGTGGTGGCCGTCAACAGCTTCCCGGAGGCCCCGGCCGTTCCGCTCGACGAGCTGCGGAGCGCGCTGGACCTGCCGTCCGAGGTGCCGATCGTCAGCTGCGACGCGCGCAGCCGGGAGTCCAGCCGGGACACCCTGATGACCCTGATGCACTACCTGTACGAGCTGGCCGTCCCGGCCACCGGCTGAGCCGGCGCCCGCGCCCGCTCGCCGGCCACCCATCGTCCACCCCGAGCCCGTCCGCTCGGCACCGAACCCCACCCGCGACCGGAGACCCCGTGACCACCCCGATCCCCGAACCCGCCGGCCCCGAATCCGTCGGCTCCGCGCCGGCCACCGCCCCGCCGCCCAGCTGCCCGGCCCACGCGGGCGGCATCGCCCCGACCGGCCCCGGCGGCCTGCGCCGCCTGTACGGCCCGGAGGCCGAGGCCGACCCGACTGTCCTGTACGACAAGCTGCGCGCCGAGCACGGCGAGGTCGCCCCGGTGCTGCTGCACGGCGACCACCCGGCCTGGCTGGTGCTCGGCCACGGCACCAACATCACCGTGATGCGCACCCCCTCGCTGTTCTCCCGGGACTCGCGCCTGTGGAACGCCTTCCGCAACAACGAGGTCCCGCCCGACTCCCCGCTGCTGCCGGTGGTCGCCTGGCAGCCGATCTGCGTGTTCGCCGACGGCGACGAGCACCGCCGGCTGCGCGGGGCCCTGCTGGACGGCCTGAACGGCTTCGACCGGCGCGGCATCCGCCGCCACGTCCGCCGCTTCACCACCGACCTGGTCCAGGTGGTCGGGCCGACCGGCCACGCCGAGCTGATCTCCCAGTTCGCCGAGCACCTGCCGATGCTGGTGATGACCAAGCTGCTCGGCATGCCGGACGAGTACGGACCGCAGCTGGTGACCGCCGCCCGGGACCTGATGAAGGGCACCGAGACGGCGATCGCCAGCAACGAGTACGTGGTCGCCGGTCTGCGCCGCACCATCGCCCTCAAGCGCGAGCACCCCGGCGACGACCTGACCAGCCGTCTGCTGGCGCACCCGGCCGGGCTGACCGAGGACGAGGTGATGGAGCACCTGCGGGTGGTGCTGCTCGCCGCGAACGAGACCACCGTCAACCTGATCGCCGACTCGCTGAAGATGGTGCTCACCGACCCGCGCTTCCGCGCCCACCTCTCCGGCGGCCAGATGACCCTGGGCGAGGCGCTGGACCAGGTGCTCTGGGACTCCCCGCCGATGTCCCTGGTGGCCGGCCGCTGGGCGACCGCCGACACCGAGCTGGGCGGTCAGCAGATCCGGGCCGGGGACCTGCTGCTGCTCGGGCTCGCGGCGGCCAACGTCGACCCGGTGGTCCGCCCCGACCTGGCGGCCCCGCTGTACGGCAACCGCTCCCACCTGTCCTTCGGCGCCGGGCCGCACGAGTGCCCCGGCCAGGACATCGGGCGGCACGTCGCCGAGGCCGGGATCGACATCCTGCTCACCCTGCTGCCGGACGTCCGGCTCGCGGTGCCCGAGGAGGAGCTGGTCTGGAGCTCGGCCTGGATCTCCCGGCACCTGACGGCGCTGCCGGTGGAGTTCACCGCCCGCGACATCGAGCCGGACCCGCTCTCGGTGGCGGAGGCGGAGCTGGCGGAGGCCGACGCGAAGGCGGAGGCGGAGCCAGGGGCAGGGGTGGAGACAGAGGCGGAACAGGCGAAGGCGGCGCCGGAGCGGGGCGTCCCGGCGGCCCCGACGATCCCGGCGCAGCGCCGCGGCTGGTGGGACGTGCTCACCGGCCTGTTCCGGCGCTGACCGGCACCGCCACTGACCGACACCGGCGCCGGTGTCGGTCAGTGGCGGTGCCGGTGGCGGTCAGCCGTCGCGCCCGTCCGTCCGGCGCCGGTACAGGGTGAAGGTGTCCACCGGGGTGAGGTCCCCGTGCGGTCCGTCGAAGGTGTAGTAGGTGACCTTCATGGTGGTGGTGCCGCCGCGCCGGTCGCCCGGGTCGACCTCGAAGGCCGCGAAGCCGTGGGCGTGTTCGCGGTCCTGGACGGCGGCCCAGGGCGCGTCCTCGGTGAGCCAGACCGACTCCCGGTAGGGCGCGCCCGGTTTCGGGTCCTCCAGCCCGATGACGACCCGGCCCTTGGGCTGCTCGAAGAGGTCGTCCTGGGTGGTGGCGGCGTTGCCGCCGGCGCCGATGACCATGTGGACGGTGCCCCGCCCGGTGTCGACCATGTCGGTGCGGGTGCTGGTCGGCACCGGGGTGCGGGCATCGTTGGGCAGGGTGCCGCGGACGGGGTGGGAGCGCTCGTAGTAGTGCTCGTGGCCGCACACCACCAGGTCGACCCCATAGGCGTCGAACAGCGGGCCCCAGGTCTCGCGCAGGCCGAGGTCGCTGCCGGAGCCGTGCTTCGAGCTGGAGATCATCGGGTGGTGCATGCAGACCACGATCCAGTCGATCGCCCGGTTGTTCCGCGTCGTCCGCAACTCCCGCTCCAGCCAGCGCCGTTGGGCGCCGCCGGAGAAGCCGCGCAGGTAGACGTCGCCGGAGTTCTGGATGGCCTCGTCGTCGTTGGCGAGGCTGATGAAGCGCACCGAGCCGACGGTGAAGGCGTACCACAGGCCCCGGGTCTCCTCGTCGGAGGAGGCCGAGGAGTCGGGGAGGGAGAAGTACGCCTGGTAGCCGAGCGCGCCGATCGGGCCGTTGCCGCCCTCGTTCTCGTGGTTGCCGACGCAGGGCATCCAGGGCCGCAGCCGGGTGGAGCGGCTGTTGCTGATGAACCAGTCGGCCCAGGTCGCGGTGCGGCTCTGGCCGTGGCGGCCGGCGTAGGAGGAGTAGCAGAGGTCGCCGTTGATGAGGTTGAACAGCGGGCCGACGCGTTCGACCGCGGCGACGATGTCGGCGGAGGCCGCGGTGCCGACCTGGCTGCTCATGAACACCGGGTACTTGCCGAGCGGGGAGGGCATGCCGTCGGGGAAGGTGATCCGGCGGCGGAGGTTGGGCGCGGCCTGGTCGCCGAAGCTGGTGAAGGTGAACGGGGCGCGGCCGCGCGGGGCGGTGGTGAAGGTGCCGGTCTCGGGGGTGGCCCCGTCATGGCCGGCGCTGTAGAGGTAGGTGCTGCCCGGGCGCAGGCCGGTGAGCCGCGCGTGGTGGACGTACACCTCGACCTTGTCGATCGAGTCCCGGTAGGTGCGGGTCTCGGCCTGGACGACCCGGCCGAGGCCGCCGTCCGGTGAGCCGTACCGCACCTGCGGGCGGCGCACGGACTGCGGGGTGAGCCAGGAGACGGTCATCTCCGTGCCGGCGTCGGTGCCGAACTGGAGGTGCAGCCCGGACACCGCGGCCGTTCCGGAGCGGTGCGGGGTGGTCTGCAGGAGCGGGCTGGTGGGCGCGTCGTCGGCCGGTTGGGCGGCCGCGGGTTGCGCGCCCGCCGTCGAGGCCGCGGCCACCAGGGCGGCTCCGGCCGCCGAGGTGCCCTTGAGGATGGACCTGCGTGCAATGGTCATGAGGACTCCGCCTGCCGAGTGGGGGTTCGACAGGCAGTCACTTTAATGACATGTGCACGTAAAGACGATCGTTTTCGCAGCTTCCGTTCGCACGCTTCGTTCTCGGGTCTCGTTCGCAGGGCCCGTCCACAGGGCTGGGCGCCTACGCCTTGCGGCCGACTCCCCCGTACACCCCGACCTTCCCCTCGCCCGGCACCGGGTCCCCGGCGGGATCCGGGTGCCAGCGGTCGACCAGGACGACGCCCGGGTCGTCCAGTTCCAGCCCGCTGAAGAAGCGTTCGACGCGCTCGCGCGAGCGGAGGTGGAGGTCGATCCCGGCCTCCGCGTAGCGGCGGGTGGCGATCCCGGCGCGCTCCGGCGCGATGTCGGCGGTCCCGGCCGAGAGGGCGAGGAAGCTGCCGGCCGGCAGGGCGTCCAGGAGCTTGCGGACGGGCGGGTGCGCGACCTCGTCGGAGAGGAAGTGGACGATGTTGATGAGCGTCAGGGCGACCGGCTCGCGGAGGTCCAGGGTGGCGGCCACCCCCGGGTCGGCGAGGAACTGCTCCGGCTCGCGCAGGTCCCCCTGGACGTAGGCGGTACGGCCCTCGGGGGTGCTGGTGAGCAGGGCCCGCGAGTGGGCGAGCACGATCGGGTCGTTGTCGACGTAGACCACGCGGCAGGCCGGGTCGACGGCCTGGACGATCTCGTGCAGGTTGGGCGTGGTGGGGATGCCGGTGCCGACGTCCAGGAACTGGCGGACGCCGTGCACCCCGGCGAGCCGGCGGACCATCCGCCGCATCACGGCGCGGGCGGCGGTGGCGTCCTCGCGCACGCCGGGCAGTTCGGCGAGGACGCGGTCGCCGACCTCGCGGTCGGCGGGGAAGTTGGTCTTGCCGCCGAGCAGGTAGTCGTAGACCCGGGCGGAGTGCGCCCGGTCGGTGCGCAGGTCCACCGGCGGCGGCTCCTCGAACCCGGCCTCGGTCAGCCAGCTCTCCGACACGCGGCCCCCCGGCGCGCAGTCGTCCGAGCCGCAGCCGTCGGGCCCGCAGTCCTCCGGCAGGCAGCCGTCCCTTGCGTTGGTGTCCGGTATGTCGGTACCCGGTGCGTCGATGCCCACGCCAGCCCTCCCCGTTCAGCAGTGGTCCGGACCACTCAACCACAGCCGATGACTGTCCGTCAGGCGGTTCCGGGTGTCCGCTGAACCGCTCCTTCCGTCTCGCGGACGGCCTCGGCGAAGGAGGGCACCTTCATCGCCGTCAGCAGCGCGAGGGCCGGGCCGGCCGTGCAGACGGTGACGTACGCGGGGATCACGCCCAGCCAGTGCCGGCCGCTCAGCCACTCGGCGAGCAGCGGGAAGGTGCCGCCGAACGCCGCGATGGTGGCCGCGTTGACCACGCCGAGGCCGACCGCCCGCACCTCGGTCGGGAACAGCAGCCCGGTGAAGACGTTGAGCGTGCCGAGCACCGTGGCCACCAGCATCCCCAGCAGCACGGCGACGACCTGGAACGGCAGCCAGCCCTGGCGCAGCCCGGCGAGCAGCACCCCGACCAGCGGGATCGGCAGGCCGAAGCCGATCCGGGCGACGGGCAGCAGGCCGAAGCGGTCGGCGGCGGCGCCGGTGAGCAGCATGGTGGCCAGCACCACGCCGAGCACCACGGTCATGAAGGAGGCCGCCTCCTCCTTGCCGATCACGTGGTAGGCGGCGGCGTACTGCGGCAGGTACACCAGCGCGAAGTAGTAACCGACCGTCCCGCCCAGGGTGTTGAGGAAGACGGTGAGCACCGCCCAGCGGTGCTCGCGCAGCGTCCGGAGGAACGGCGGGCGGGCGGTGCGGCCCGCCCGCTCCCGGGCACGGTGGAACTCCGCGCTCTCCGGCGCCCACCGCCGCACCCAGACGGCGGCCAGCCCGAGCAGCGCGGCGACCACGAATCCCCAGCGCCAACCGCCGTTCTCCAGGCCGGACTTGCCGAGGGTGTGGATCAGCAGGGTGAGCACGCCGAAGGAGAGCAGCGAGCCGAGGATGATCCCGCCGTAGGAGACCGAGCTGAACGCGAAGCGGTGCCGCCGCGGGGCGGTCTCGGTGACGTACGCGGCCACGCTCGGCGCCTCCCCGCCGAAGGCGAGCCCCTGCACCACCCGGGCGAGCACGGCCAGCACGGCCGCCCAGACCCCGATGCTCCGCTGGCCCGGGACGGCGGCGATGCCCAGGCTGGCAACGGCGATCACCGCCATGCCGAGGCTGAGCGCGAAGCGCCGTCCCCGGGTGTCGCTGAGCCGCCCGATCAGGTACGAGCCGACCGGCCGGGCGACGAAGCCCACCGCGAAGGTGACGTACGCGCCGAGCACGCCGCTGACGCCGTGTTTGCCGTGCCCGAAGAGGTCCGCCGCGAAGTAGGGCGCGAGGACGGCGTAGATGTTCCAGTCGAAGGACTCGACCACCGACCCGACCGTCGCCGCGGCCAACTCCCGCCGCCGCCCACCGGTTTCCGCCTGGTGACGGAGCGGTGCCACCGCACTGCTTTCTGTCATGGCCTCAGCATGGCACCGTTCGGACCGCCGCGGAATCACTTCTCGCGGCCCGTGGGCGGCGTGCTCCGGCCCGTTGACGCAGAGCACTCTGAGAATCCCATGTGACTGATGTGACAGGCAGGTGATATTCCTGTGCCGTGCATTCCATGATCACCCGGACCCCGCGGCGCGCCCTGCCCGCCGCCGTCGCAGCCCTCGCCACCGCCGCCCTGCTGGCCGGCTGCACCAGCGGAGGCGGCACCGCCGCCGCGCCCTCGGCCTCCCCGGACGCCGCCGCCGTCGCGACGCCGAGCGCCGCCCCGACCCCGACGCCCAAGCCCACCGGCGCCGCCGACCCCGCCCTCAAGGCCTTCTACGGCCAGCAACTCGCCTGGGGCCCCTGCCAGAAGGACCCGCAGAACGAGGAGGACATCTCCGCGCTCCAGTGCGCCACCCTCAAGGTGCCGCTGAACTACGCCGCACCGGAGGTCGGCACCCTGGACGTCGCCGTGGTCCGCAACCCGGCGACCAAGCCCGACCAGCGGATCGGCTCGCTGCTGATCAACCCCGGCGGCCCGGGCGGCTCCGGCGTCGGGATGGTCACCTACGACCCCAAGGGCTTCGACGGCCCGGTACACGACCGCTACGACATCGTCGGCTTCGACCCGCGCGGCACCGCCGGCACCAGCCCGCTCAACTGCCTGGACGACCGCACCCGGGACGACTGGCTGACCACCGACCAGCCCGCGGCCGACCACGGCAAGCAACTGGCCGACGCCTGCCAGGCCAAGTACGCCCAGCTCCTGCCCTTCGTCAGCACCCGCAACAGCGCCCGGGACATGGACGTGCTGCGCGGCGCCCTCGGCGACCAGAAGCTCAGCTACCTCGGCCTGTCCTACGGCACCTACCTCGGCTCGCTGTACGCCGAGGAGTTCCCGGACAAGGTCGGCCGACTCGTCCTGGACGGCGCCACCTCGGCCTCCACCTCGCTGGTCCAGCACAACATCGAGCAGCAGGGCGGCTTCGAGCGGGCCCTGAAGGCCTTCGCCGCGGACTGCGTCACCAAGGACGCCTGCTCGCTCGGCAAGGACCCCGAGCAGGCGGCGCAGAAGCTCGCCGCGTTCCTCGACGGGCTCAAGGACAAGCCGCTCAAGACGGAGAAGGGCCGCACCCTGACGTCCAGCGCGGCCTGGACGGGCGTGCTCAGCCGGCTCTACGGCGGCGAGAAGGCCTGGACCGGGCTGCGCAACTCCATCGGCTGGGCGATGGTGCGCGGCAAGGGCGACTACCTGCTGGACCTCGCCGACGGCTACAACGGCCGCGACAAGGACGGCAAGTACCGCCCCTCGGCGGACGCCTACACGGCCATCCACTGCGCCGACGGCGCCACCGACGCCCCGGCCGGCGAGCAGTTGCAGGCCGCGCTGACCGACCTCGCCGCCAAGGCCCCGCTGGTCAGCAAGCACGACCCGATGGCCGCGCTGTTCGACCCGGACTGCCGGATCTGGCCGGCCGCCTCGACGGAGAGGCCGCACGCGGTCAAGAACACGGCCGCCGCCCCGATCGTGGTGGTCGGCACCACCGGCGACCCGGCCACCCCGTACGCCTGGGCCGAGAAGCTGACCGCCGAGCTCGGCAACGCCGTCCTGGTCACCCGCGAGGGCGAGGGCCACACCGGGTACGGCGCCAGCAAGTGCGTGCGTGCCTCGGTGGACGCCTTCCTGCTGGACGGGACCGTCCCGGCCGCGGGCATCCGCTGCCCGACGGACTGATCCGTCCCGCACGATGACGGCGCCGGGCCCGCGGGCCCGGCGCCGTCGCCGCTTTCCGGGTCAGTGCCCCGGGTGGTGGACGAACCGGTAGGTGTCCCGGTCGAGTTCGGTGACCTGGACGCCGATGGCGGCGGGCCCGGCGATCCGGGCGCGCAGGGCGGCGAGCACCCGGGCGGTCAGTTCGGCGCGCTGCTCGGCGCTGCGGCCGGCCAGGATCTTCACCTCGACCAGCACCACGGCCTCGCCGCTCGTCCCGTCGCCGACCCGGTGGCCGCCGGCGGGGCGGAAGAGCGTCTTGCAGTCCGCCACCGTGGTGTCGATCACCTCGGTGATCGCCTGGTGGACCTCGGCGGCCAGCGCCGTCCGGTCGAAGTCGAGTTCGGCCGAGTGGTCGACCAGGATCTGCGGCACGGGAACCTCCGGGAGTCGTTGCCGGGACGCCGCCGACGCTACCGGACGGGCCCCGAGCGCAAACCCCGGGCCCCGGCGCGGGGTGCGGCGCCGGGGCCCGGGGCTGTCCGGTGGAGCGGTGGCCGGGTCAGCAGCCGAAGTCGACCTTGCGGAAGGTCACGTAGTGGTCGGCGGTGTAGTAGTCCTCGTGGTACTGCTTGCCGGTGACGATGCGACGGGTGCCGCGGGTCGGCGAGCCCGGGGTGACCACGGTGTACTCGTGGTAGTAGCCGGTCGCCTGGGCGGGCAGCACGCGCTCCTTGTTCTGGAAGACGACCCCGTCCTGGCTGTACGGGAAGGGACCGCCGGAGGCGATCAGGTTGAGGGTGGTGTGGGCCTGGGAGGGCAGGGCCGACAGGCACACCGAGCCGCTCACCGCGGCGTGCGCCTCGGTGGCGACGGCGATCGGCGCGAGGGTGACCAGGGCGACGGTGGCGGTGGCGGCGACGCGGGTCTTCCACGCGCGTAGAGTTCGGGTCATGACAACCAGGATGGCGATCCTCCGGGCCCTCCGGAAGCCCCGTTCCAACTCTTCACCTCCGGTCAACTTCGCCGTCCCTCCCAGGACTTGACCAGGTCAGCCGCGCGACAGCACCAGCGACTGGACCGACGCCAGCCGGCGCCAGTCACTGGAGACGATGCTCGCGTGCGCCTTCGCCAGCTGCTCGGTGCGGGCCCTCGCCTGGTCGGCCGTCGGGTCGGTGGCACTGATCTCCGGGGCGACCAGGTGGGAGTCCGTCATCACCAGCAGGTAGTGGGCGTTGTCGTACCAGGCGGTGTCGATGGTCCTGACGAAGGTGGAGGCGTCGCCGTCGAAGACCACGAACCAGGGCCGGATCGAGGTGTCCGCGCCGGTGTACTGGCTCCGCGGGTCGCCGGTGGCGGCGCCGAGCACGGACGGGAAGACCTGCGCCTGGCCGATCCGGCCCGCCGCCGCCAGGTCGCGCAGGTGCCGGCCCTGCTCCACGTCGGTGTGCAGGGTGTCGAAGGGGTTGCCCAGCTCGACGGTGCCCGGGATCGCGTACAGCAGCACCTTCCCGGCCAGCGCCGAGCGGCGCGGCCAGTTGCCCGCCCGAACCGCCTCGTCGACGCTCGCGTACGAGCCGCCGCCGGGCTTGGCCAGCAGGTCGGCCGGGCGCAGCACGGCGGAGCCCAGGTGGTCGGCGATCAGCGCGTCCAGCTGGTCCGGGCCCATCCCGAGGTCGGCCGAGTAGCCCGGCTTGAGCTCCAGCTTGATCACCAGCGGCCCGGCGCCCGGGTGCGCGGCGAGCCAGACCCGGACGTCGTCCAGGCAGTTCTCCAGGTACTGGTCGGTGCTGCCGCCGTACAGCTGCGCGGGGGTGCTCGCGGCGGTGCAGTTGTTGGAGTTGCCGAACGGGTTGGAGTGGCTGACCTGCCACCGCTTGGTGAAGATGTTCGGCCAGAGGTCCAGCTCGATCATGCCGGTGCCGGTGTCCAGGCCCTGGGCGAGGTACGGGAAGGCCGCCGGGTCGTAGGTGTTGTGGAGGCCGACGGTGGTCGCGGAGCCGAACGGCAGGTCGCCCGGCCCGGCCGTGGTGGCGTCCGCCGGGGCGGTCGGGATCAGCGCGGCCGCGGCGGCGATCAGGCCGGCGGCCAGGAGTCCGGTCAGGGTGCGGCGTACGGTCATCGGAACGGTCCCCCAAGTCGTGGGATGCCGGCCGCCCTGCTCCCGGGCAGCCTGACGAAGCATCGCCCGCCCGGGCGTGCTCAGGATGAAGAAGGCACGACAATAGCGTGACGGCTGCACCGCTTCTCCCCCGCTCCCCTCCCCTTCCTCCACGCGCTCCGCACCCGTCCCACCCGCCACGCCCGGGACGGTGACGGAACGTCATGGCATCGGAGCCGCGGGTTAGCGTGGCCCGCGAAACGGGGCGCGGCCGACCGGTGCGCGCCGAGGCGCCGAGCGGCGGAGGCTGCGATGTCCCTGGTCCGGGTCCACAACTTCTCGATCTCCCTGGACGGCTACGGCACGGGCGAGGGCCAGAGCCTCGACGCGCCGTTCGGCCACGCCGGCGGCCGGCTGCACAGCTGGTTCTTCGGCACCCGGACGTTCCGGCGGATGCAGGGCGAGGAGGGCGGCAGCACCGGCGTGGACGACGCGATCGCCCGCACCTGGGCCGACGGCATCGGCGCGGAGATCATGGGCCGCAACAAGTTCGGCCCGCAGCGCGGCCCCTGGCAGGACGAGGACTGGCGGGGCTGGTGGGGGCCGAACCCGCCGTTCCACACCCCGGTCTTCGTGCTCACCCACCATCCGCGCCCCTCGGTGGAGATGGACGGCGGGACGGTCTTCCACTTCCTGGACGCCTCCCCCGAGGAGGCGCTGCGCCGGGCCAGGGAGGCGGCCGGCGGCCTGGACGTGCGGATCGGCGGCGGCCCGAGCAGCGTCCGCGCCTTCCTGGCCGCCGATCTGGTCGACCACCTGCACGTGGTCGTGGTGCCGGTGCTGCTCGGCCGGGGCGAGCGGCTCTGGGACGGGCTCGAAGGGCTGGAGCAGCGCTTCCGCACCGAGGCGGTGAGCAGCCCGAGCGGCGTCACCCACCTCACCTTCACCCGGCCGTAGCCGGCCCCCGTGCGCACGACGGCGGCCTCCCCGCACCCGCGGGGAGGCCGCCGTCGTGCGGTGCTACCGGATCAGACCCGGTCGGCCGCGATCAGCACGTACTGGAAGGAGCCGTCCTTGTAGGACTCGATGAACGCCTCCTCGATGCCGGTCACCAACGAGGTGGTGTTCCGCAGCTCCCAGTAGGGCAGGGTGTCCGGCGTCAGGTCGATGACGGCCTGCGGCACCAGGCGGTTGTCGGCCATCGCCCGCAGGTACTCGCGGCGGGAGTGGATGTTGCACTCGAAGTGGGCGTTGATCTGCGAGACCCACTTCGAGGGCTGGCCGTAGCGCGGGTTCCAGCAGCCGGTGATGGTCACGTACCGGCCGCCGACGCTCAGCACCCGGGAGTGCTCGGCGAACAGGTCGTGCAGGTCGACGTACATGCTGGACTCATTGTTCCAGGAGCCCGCGACCGAACCGGTCTCGATGGGCATGTTCAGCATGTTGGCGACCTGGGAGCGGACGAACCCGCCGATGCCCAGCTCGGCGGCGCGCTTGTTGCCGAAGTCGGCCTGCTGGGTGGAGAGGGTCAGGCCCTCGACCCGGCAGCCGAAGCGCTGGTGGGCCATCACCATCGAACCGCCGCGGCCGCAGCCGGCGTCGACCAGGGTGTGGTCGGCGCGGATGTCGCCGAGGTGGCCGAGCAGCACGTCGGCCTGGGCGGACTCCAGCCGGTGCAGCTCGGCGATCACCTTCTTCTCGCGCTCCGCGTCGGCCGGGTCCCCGATCGCGGCCTGGTCGATCGCGCCGATGCCGTAGTGGTGGTGGTAGAGGCCGTCGACGTCACCCAGGCGGAGGTTGACCGGACGGGCCTCGTGGTCCCAGTAGCGCGCGATGTCGCCCTGGTACGGAGTCGCCGGGCCGGGGATGGTGTTGCCGGGGGTGGTGATGTCGTCGGTCACGGACATGGGTCAGCTCCTAGCGGATGGTCAAGGGGTCGGTCATCAAGGGAAATGCGCTGCCGGCGGGAGGTGGTGCCCCCGGAGGGGCCGGTGTCACCAGAAGTCGGGCAGGGTGTAGCGGTAGGTGTTGGTCTGGTGCCAGTAGTGGTTGCCGTCGACCCACGCGGACACACCGCGCAGGAACCGTACGAGTGTCGGCACCGGGCAGGACACGGCCAGGGCGGCCGCCTCGGCCTCGAAGGCCAGCATCAGCTCGTTGTGGACCTCGACCGCCTTCAGGTAGCCCTCCTTGCGGGAGACGCCCTCACGCTCGGAGATCACCACCGGCAGGTTCAGGTGCAGTCCGGGGCTGGCCAGCTCCTTCATGTACGAGTACAGGTCGTTGACGATGGTGGTGGCGTTGCCGGCCAGTGCGATCACCCGCTGCATGGCGGGCAGCGCGTGCAGCTCGGCGGGCAGCTCGTAGCCGCCGACGGTGTCCGTGATCGTCGGGCAGGGGCGGAAGTTGTTGAACTGGCGCATGGCCAGGTACTCCCACACCTCCGGGACGTGGTCCGCCTGGTCCCAGGAGGCCTCGGCCAGGTACCCGAGGTGCAGCCGCGCCATGTCGTGCCGGAACCGGTCCGACTGGGAGGGCGTGGCGGCCCGGGTGAAGTACTCCATCGCCGAGTGGTAGGCGCGCCGGGGCGCGTCCGAGCCCAGCGAGGCCTCCCAGCCCGGGTGGTACTCCGACGTGGTGTGCAGCGGGTCCAGCGCGGTGTGCGCGAGCAGCAGGCGGCTGCCCAGGCCGATCGGCGAACCGCCGAGGTCCTCGCAGTAGCAGTCGTCCACCGCGTTCTCGGCCACCATCAGGCGGGCCGCGAGCATCAGGTGGTCGACGCTCGGCGCGTCCGGGTGGCAGGCCACCATGTAGCGCCCGGTGGAGAAGCCGTTGAAGTCCTTCTCCCACTCCGGCGGGTAGAGCTCGATCTCCTCCATCGCCCAGGCCTTGAGCTTCGCGCTCAGCGCCTCCACCCGCACCGGGTCGGGCTCGGCGACCGGGTGGTGGTAGAGGCCGGGGATCGGGTCGCCGCTCCGGGGCTTGCCGCCGCTCGGCGCCTCGGCGGCCGAGCCGGCGGCGGCCGGGGCCGGGGTCGCGGCGGTCGGGACGGGCAGGACGTGGGCGGACGGCACCCGGAACCCGGGCGTCGCCGCCGCGGTCTCGGTCACCGTCGTGGTCTCGGTCACGGTCGCGGTCGCCTCGGGCGCCGGGACCACCTCGACCGGGACCTCGGGCGTCGGAGCCTGGGGCGCCGAGGCCTCGTCCGCCGGGGCCTGCGGCCTGAACTGCAGCCCGGAGGTGCCCAGTCCGCTGGGCCCGCGCAGGATCCGTTCGATCGCGGGGGAGCTCATGGGCCCACCACCGGGGCGGTGACGGGCCCGGATGGTGTGTCCGGCCTGGCGCACAGGGGCATGGAGCCTCCTCTGAAGGGGGTCGCACAATATGACGGGTCGTCATCCCACCCGCCTCGAACGGGATCTCCGGTCTCCGGCCCCGTCTCGCTCGGTTCACCACCGTAGGCGCGAAGGCGCGTTCCGCATCGCACCAGACGATCTTCATCACCCGATAGGGTGAACGTTCCCCATGCGGGTGTTTGGGCGCGCCCCCGTCGTGCATCACCCCGCCCCGCACCTGGGCACTCCTGTCACGAACCCGCCCGCCGAGCCGCCCGTCCGCGCGTCAACTTGCCGCCACTCGCGCGTGTCCCGCTCCCGCCGGCCGCGTCGTCCCGCTCGTGGCGCGGGCTGTTCGAACGCGAAACGAAATCACCCACGGCCGCCCGCCGGGGGCCGGTCGATCGTCCCGGGCCGGGCCCGGTGCGCGGCCGGGCGCGTAAGGCGGGACAGAATGGGCACGGCGCCGTCGAGGAGGCGGGGCCAGGAAGGAAGACCAGCGCATGGAGAGCCAGGCCCGCAGCCGCACCGCACTCGTGGAGCAGCTCATGGAGCGCTATCCCGACGTGCCCCGGGAGGCGGTGATCAAGGAGGACCTGCTGCGCGGCGGCATGGCCTTCGACGAGTCCGCGCTGAGCGGCAGCGCGGGCGCCGACGGGGGCGGCGAGGTCAAGCCGAAGTCGTACTTCATCTTCTCCTTCGACCACCGCACGCTGCCCGAGCTGGGCGCGGCCGCGCTCAACCGGCCGCCGGAGGAGGTCGTGCTGACCGGCGGGCCGTACGGGCTGCGCCGCACGGTGGTGTCGGTGCGGGTGAACCCGGACTCGCCGTACCGGGTCGGCGCCGGGGACGACGGCACGCTCGGCCTCTACCTGGACGGTGCGCGGATCGCCGACGTCGGCCTGCCGCCGATGCCGGACTACTACCGGCACACGCTGGCCAACGGGAAGTCGGTGATGGAGGTCGCCCCGACCATCCAGTGGGGCTACCTGATCTACCTCACGGTGTTCCGGGTCTGCCAGTACTTCGGCGCCAAGGAGGAGTGCCAGTACTGCGACATCAACCACAACTGGCGCCAGCACAAGGCGGCCGGCCGCCCGTACACCGGGGTCAAGCCGGTCGAGGAGGTGCTGGAGGCGCTGGCGATCATCGACCGGCACGACACCGCCCGGGCCTCCCAGGCGTACACCCTCACCGGCGGGGCGATCACCTCGCACGTCGGCGGCCGGGACGAGGCCGACTTCTACGGGCAGTACGCCAAGGCCATCGAGGAGCGCTTCCCCGGCCGCTGGATCGGCAAGGTGGTGGCCCAGGCGCTGCCGCGCGAGGACGTCCAGCGCTTCCACGACTACGGCGTGCGGATCTACCACCCCAACTTCGAGGTGTGGGACAAGCGGCTGTTCGAGCTCTACTGCCCCGGCAAGGAGCGTTACGTCGGCCGGGACGAGTGGCACCGCCGGATCCTCGACTCCACCGAGGTGTTCGGCCCGGAGAACGTGATCCCCAACTTCGTCGCGGGCGTGGAGATGGCCGAGCCCTTCGGCTTCACCACGGTGGACGAGGCGATCGCCTCCACCGAGGAGGGCCTGCGCTTCTTCATGTCCCGCGGCGTGGTGCCGCGCTTCACCACCTGGTGCCCCGAGCCCACCACCCCGCTCGGCAAGGCCAACCCGCAGGGCGCGCCGCTGGAGTACCACATCCGGCTGCTGCAGACCTACCGGGGCACCCTGGAGGAGTTCGGCCTCTCCTCCCCGCCCGGGTACGGCCCGGCGGGCCCCGGCAAGGCGGTGTTCTCGGTGAGCTCCTTCATGGACTCGCTGACCGGCTGAGGACCCGCCCCGGTGGTGCGGGCCGCGACGCCCGCACCACCGGGCGCCGTCAGCCCGCGTGCTGCGGGCGGACGGTGAGGATCTGCTCGGCCCGGCCCAGCGGCCCGCGGACGTCGTGCAGCACGGTGCTGGTGACGCCGTGCCCGGCCGGGCCGAAGCTGACGCTGGTGTCCAGGCCGGTCCAGCCGCCCTCGGGGCGGCGGTGGAAGTGGATCGTCAGGTCGGTGTTGGGGAACATCCACTCGGTGGGGCTCTGCCGCACGGCGATGCCGTTGGCGGTGTCCACCAGCATGACGAAGGAGGCGTGCGGGCCGCTGGGCTCCCCGGCGACCAGCTCGACCGGGGTGGAGAGCCAGGCGGCGGCGCGGCCCGGGGCGCTCTCCCGGCGGCGGACGTCGATCGAGGCGATGTAGCCGCCGCCCCAGACCCCGCGCATCGTCCAGGGCTCGAACTCCTCGGGCGCGGGCAGCGGCTCGTCGTGGGTGCCGGCGACGGCGGTGGTGTCCAGCTCGGCGAGGAACCAGGCGCGGGCCCGGACCACGGCGCGCCCGCCGATCGTCACGGTGGCCTCGACCAGCTCGATGGTGCGGCCGGGGCGGACGGTCTCCACCCTGATCTCGCACTCGTCGAGGGCGATCAGGCCGAGTATGTCGTAGCTGATCCGGGCCAGCGCCAGGCCGTCGGCGGGGCGGCCGGCCCCCTGCTGGTCGGCCCTTCGCTGGTCGGCCCGGTACCGGTCGATGGCGTGCACGATCAGGCCGCCGAGCGGGCTGAAGTGCTGCTCGTCGGGGTGCCAGGCGCCCTGCGCCTGCACGGTGGGCTTGTAGGTGTGGTCGCCGGTGCGCTGGTAGTAGCTGTCGGGCGCGGCGTTGGGGGTGGTCACGTGCGCTTCTCCTCGGGCCGGATCGCTGGCTGCCGGGCGGGCGCCGCCGGGGTACGACGGCGCCCGACCTCGGCGTTCAGGATCGTAAGGGGCCGAACCGCCCGCGCGGCGTCACGGGTGACGCATCCCACACCCCCGGGGGATCCGGCCGGTCAGTGCGCGGCGAGCGGGTAGTGGTCGGAGAGGTCGGTGTAGGTGTAGCTCTTGCCCCAACTGCTGACCGTCCAGGGCGCGCTGTGCACCCGGACCACCTCGTTGACGTACTGCTGCGGGCGGGCGTGGTCGGCCCGGTAGAGGACGTAGTCGAGGTCCTCCTTGGGCTCGCCCGGGTAGCGGTAGGCGGCGATGGAGTTGTCGACGGTGTCGAAGGAGTTCGGCCAGCCGGTGCGGGCGGAGGCCGGGGCGAGGTTGCCGTTGCTCAGCAGCGCCTGGTACTCGGAGCCGTGCGAGTCGATGTTGAGGTCGCCCGCGACCAGGACCGGCTCGTCGGCCGGGATCCGCTTGGCGTCCAGGAAGGCGCGCATCGCGGTGAGCTGCTTGGCCCGGATGTCCGCGGCCTGGCCGCTCGCGCAGCCGGAGTCGGTGGACTGGAGGTGGGTGCCGACCACGTGGGTGCGGCGGCCGTTGACGTCCAGCACCGCGTACGCGAAGCCCTTGTTGGAGAACCAGTCCGAGCCGCAGGCGTCCTTGAAGACGTGCTGCTCCTTGCGCAGGATCGGCCACTTGCTGAGCAGGGTGACGCCGCCGTCCTCGGGGGTGGTGGAGCTGTAGCTGCCGGAGGTGGCGTCCCAGCCGCTGGTGGAGCGGCCGACCACCGGCGTGTGGTACGGGTAGGCGGCCGAGGCCTTGGCGGTGAGCGCGTCGGAGGCCGCGTTGTCGAAGGCCTCCTCCAGCACGACCACGTCGTGGCCCTGGAAGAAGTCCGCCGAGGCGATGGCCTGCGCCCGGTACTGCTGGCCCCAGTTGGGGTAGAGCGAGGTGCTCATCAGGAAGGTGTTGTAGGTCAGCACGTCGAGCGGGGGCGCGGTCGTCGGGGCGGTCTCGGCCGAGGCCGGGGCGGCGCCGAGCACGGCGAGGACGGTGGCGGCGGCACCGGCGGCGAGGGTGCGGCGGACGGACGACAGGGGCATCGGGCCTCCAGGAGGGCATCGCGGGTGTTGTCGTGGACCCGTCGAGTCAAGGGATGTTGTGTATCCAACTCGGCTCCCCGCACGGCCCGCAAGACAGCGGGCGAGCATGTGATGAACTCGTCGGTAACACCCGCGTCGAGGCCTGACGGGCGGTCACCGCCCCGCCCCTCCGTACCGCGTGCCGGGAGCGGCGGTCAGACTGTCCCCAGCACCACGGAAGAACGGACGGGGGAAGGCATGGCCCGCAGGAAGAAGCAGAAGAGGCCGCTCGCGGAGGGGGTGGTCCGGCCGCCGAAGCGGGTCCGCAGGCGCCCGGAGCCGCAGCTGTCACCGAAGGCGGTCCGCCGGACGGCCTGGCTGGTCGGGGTGCTCACCCCGGTGCTGATGGTCGGCCTGGCCGTGCTCGGCAGCAACCCGGACTACGAACTCCCCTGCGGCATCCTGGCGTTCGTGGTGCTCTCGGCGGGCGTCATCGGGCTCGGCTTCGTCCGGCCCCGCGGCCTGGTCATCTGGCCGGCCGTCCTGTTCGGCGTGCTGCTGCTGGCGCTGCCGGCGGGGAGCATCCGGGCGCAGATCCTCACCGACCGCGGGGTGGAGACCGCGGTGGTGGTCACCGCGGCCCACAGCGCCAAGGACAGGAACGGCACCGTCAGCTGGACCTGCGACCTGCGCCGCGCCGACGGCCGGCCGCTGCCGCACGCCCGGGTCGGCGGCTTCGGCTGCTCGGCGTACGCCGTCGGCGACACCGAGAACGTCCTGGTCGACCCGGCGGGCTGGGCCCCGCCGGTCTCCCTGGACGAGGACCTCCCGTTCCGCCGCGGCGGCGTCTACGTCACCGCGGCGCTGGCCGTCCTGTGGGGCCTGCTCACCCTGGTCGCGGCGCGCCGCACCCTGCGGGATCCGGGCGCCGCGGCCGGTCAGCGGGGCGGCAGGTAGCGCACCAGGACGTCGGAGCCGGTGCCGTTCAGGGCGCCGAACAGCAGGGTGGTGCCGAACGCGTCCACGGCGGGCGCGAAGGACGGGCCGACGCCCTCGGCGACCCGCTCGACCAGGCCGGTCCGCAGGTCCCGCCGGAAGAGGTCCGGGGCGCCGTTGGTGTCGCCGGGCACCAGGCCGGCGTCGTCCGAGACGAAGTGGACCCAGCGGTCGTCCGCCGTCATGACGCCCGGCTGGGTGCCGGCGGGGGCCACCTCGGTGACCGCCCCGGTGCGCAGGTCGCGGGCGAGGAGCGGGACGCGGGTGGCGCCCTGGCCGGGCTCGAACACCCGGAACAGCGCGAACCGGCCGTCGGGGCTCAGCCGGCTCTGCCGCACGGCGTCGCGCAGGGTGCCGCTCGCGTCGACGCTCGCGCCCTCGATCCGGCCGGTGCGGGTGTCGTAGACGTAGAGCGGGAAGAGCTGGCGGGCGGGCGGCGGCTTCACGGCGGGCTGGGCGGGCCGGGCGGTCGGGCCGGTCGCGGCGGCCGGCAGCAGGTTGGCCGCCTTCGACCGGAACGCGACGGTCCGGCCGTCCGCGCTGAGCGAGGGCTCCACCGAGCCGCCGTCGGCGGGGGCGCCGCCCTGCCCGGTGCTGACCAGCCGGGTACCGCCGGTCCGGCGGTCCGTCAGGTAGACGTTGGCGGTGCCGGCCCCCGCCCCGGGGGCGAGGTCGGCGCGGTCCGAGGAGTAGGCGACGAAGCGGCCGTCGGCGCTGATCGCGGGGCTGACGGAGTTTCCGGCGCCGGTGCCGGCGGTGACCAGCTCGGTGCGGCCGGTCAGGCGGTCGCGGACGTAGACGTCGGTGCGGCCGCTGCCGTTCCCGGGGACGGCGTTGGCGGCGTCGCTGCTGAAGGCGACGTACCGGCCGTCGGCGCTGATCGCCGCCTGGCTGGTGGAGCCGTCCAGCTGGGTGCCGTCGTCGGCGAGGCTGACCCGCTCGGTGTGCCGCGTCCACAGGTCGCGGACGAAGACGTCGTAGAGGCGGTTGGTGTCCCCGGGCACCAGGTTCGAGGCCAGCGAGGTGAACAGGGCGTAGCGGCCGTCGGCGCTCAGCCCGAGCGGCTCGGACCAGTCGTCGGCGGGCGCGCCGTCGGGGCTCACGTTCACCCGGACCGGGTCACCGCTCGCGGACGCGGATCCGGACGTGAGCGTGAGCGTGGCCGCGGGCTCGGGCCCCGCGTGGGCCGCCGGTGCCGCGGTGCCCGCCAGCAGCGCGGCCGCCAGGACACAGACCACCCGGAGCGTCGTCGTCTTCATGGGCTCCCCTCCCCTTGGATTCCTCGTGGATTCCCCCGCGTGGATTCCCCCGCACTCCCCCGTCCCCCAGGGGGAAGCCAACCCTCCGGTCGTGGCCACCGTCAACCCGACCACCCCCGAGACGGGTACGATCTCGCCAACTCCCCTCCACATCGGGCGTGTTCCCGCTCTTCCTTGCCGGTTCGGCAAAAACCCCTTGGCCGCGCGCGGCCACCGGTGCGAGGGTCCGGGAATGACCGTTGACGAACCCTTTGCCCTGCCGACGGCCCTGCCCGGCGGCCTGCTCCTGCGCGAGTCCCGGCCGGAGGACGAGGAGCGGATCGGCGCGCTGCTCACGGAGCGCGGCGACCCGGGGGACGCGCTCGACCACCGCCTGGTGGTCGAGGACCCGGACGCCGGCCGGTCGGCCAGCGCCGTGGTGGTCGACGGCGACCGGGTCGTCTCCACCGCCACCCTGCTGGACGAGGAGCTGCGCCTCGGCGGTGTCCGACTGCCCGCCGGGCAGGTCGACATGGTCGCCACCGACGGGGAGTACGAGGGCCGCGGCCTGGTCCGGGCCCTGCTGCGGTGGGCGCACGCACGCTCCGCCGCGCGCGGGCACGTGGTCCAGGTGATGATCGGAATCCCGTACTTCTACCGGCTGTTCGGCTACGAGTACGCGATCGACATCCCGGTCTCGCGGCCGCTGCTCACCGCCCCGCCCAGCACCGGCGCCGGGGACGCCCCCGCGCTGCGCACCGCCCGAGCGGCGGACCTGCCCGCGCTGGCCGCGCTCCAGCAGCAGGCGCAGCGCGGCTTCGACCTCGCGATGGGCCACGCCCCCGCCCGCTGGCGCTGGCTGCTGGCGCACGAGGCGAGCACGCTGCGGGTGGTCGAGCGCGCGGGCGAGGTGGTGGCGGTGGGCCGCACCACCCCGGTGGACGACGGCGAGTTCCACCTGGTCGAGGCGGCCGCCGCGGACGAGCGGGCGGCCCGCGAACTGCTGGCCGGCGTGGCGGCGTTGGCGCCCGAGGCACGGCTCCAGGTGGTGCACCGGCCCGGCACCCTGCCGGCCACCGTCTGGCACGGGCTGCTGGACGACACCCCGCGCCCCGAGGCGGAGCAGTACTACGTCCGCATCCCCGATCCGGCCGTGCTGCTCGACCGGCTGCGCCCCCTGTTCCGCCAACGCCTCGCCGCCGCCGGCCTGGACCGCGCCGACGGCGAACTGCTGCTCTCCACCTACCGCGCGCACTACCGGATCCCGCTCGGCGAGCAGGAGCCGGGCGCGGTGGTCACGGGCGGCACGATGCAGGGCACGGGCCCGGGCGGCGGCGTGGGCGTGGCGCCGGACGCGCTGGCGGCGCTGCTCTTCGGGCCGTACGGGCTGGAGGGGTTGAGCCGCATCCGGCCGGACGTGTACGGGCGTGGGGACGAGGAGCTGCACCGGGCGCTGTTCCCGCCGCTGACGTCCGATCTGCTGACGTACTACCTGCCGTGACGTCCCGTCCGCCGGGCCCCGTCACGGGACCCCGCCCTGTCGGGGCCCGGCGACCGGGGCGTAGGGTGCGCCCTGTGAACGAACTGATCTTCCGGGGGAAAGACAAGTTCCGCCCGTCCTGGTCCGACTTCGGCCTGCTCGCGGTCATCCTCGCGGCCCAACTGGTCATCGGCTACAAGAGGCTCGGCCTCGTCCCGACGCTCCTGATCGTCGCCGGGACCCTGGTGATCGCCGTCCCGAGCCGCTACGCCACCATGCGGTGCTGGAGCCGGGTCGGCGCCGACGGGATCACCCTCTGCTGGGGGCTCGGCCGTGGCCGCACCTACTCCTGGCAGCAGATCGCCTGGATCGACGTGCGGGAGACCAAGGGCTTCGGCATGAGCGAGGGCACGCGCGCGGCCCGGATCCACACCGTCGACGGCCGGCGCCGCTCGCTTCCGGCCCTCCAGAGCAGCACCTTCTACCCGTCGGCGGACTTCGACACGGACTTCCGCCGGGTCGTCAACTGGTGGGAGCTCAGCACCGAGCCGGGCGAGCGTGTCCGGCCGGGCGCCCAGGTGCGGGACCGGCTGACGCCGGTGAAGGTCGGGCTCCTGGCCTCCGTCGTCCTCGGCGCCGTCATCCTCGTCGACGTCCTGCGATAACCACCGGAACTCCCGGTTCGGCTCCGGTTCCCGGGTGGGAGCCGGAGCCGACCTGTGTTCCGCGCGACCGAAGCGCCGTCGGCGCACCGCGGTGCCGCCGGTCAGTCGACCACGGTGACCGTGAAGCCCTCGGGCGCCCGCAGCCGGACCGCGCCGGTGTGGTCGGTGGTCACCTCGATCGGCAGTCCGGCCACCGTCAGCCCGTCGATCCGCAGCGACTCGTACCCGGCGGGCACCCGCGCCCGGACCGTCAGCCGGCGGCCCGGTGCGTCGGCCTCCAGGCCGAGCAGCGACTGGAGGACCGTCACGGCGGAGGCGGCGGCCCAGGCCTGCGGGCGGCAGGACGCCGGGTACGGGACGGGACGGGCGTAGCGCTCGCGCGGGTGGCCGCCGAAGAGTTCGGGCAGCCGGTGGTCGAAGCCCGCGGCGGCGCGCACCAGTCCGGCGGCCAGCGGCTCGGCGGCCTCGTGCAGTCCGGCCTTGGCGAGGCCGTGGACGGCGATGGCGCTGTCGTGCGGCCAGACCGAACCGGTGTGGTAGCCGAGCGGGTTGAAGCCGGCCGCGGCGGCGTCCAGGGTGCGCAGCCCGTAGCCGCTGTCCATGCCCGGGGCGGTGAGCCGGGCGGCGACCAGGGCGCTCTCCTCGGCGTCGAGCAGGCCGGTGCCGAGCAGGTGGCCCATGTTGGAGGCGATCGAGTCGACCCGGCGCTTGTCGCCGTCGAGGGCGACCACCGGGTAGCGGCCGTTTCCGTCCTCGGTCCAGAAGGCGTCGCGGAAGCGTTCCCGCAGCCGCTCGGCCCACTGCCGCCAGTGCTCGGCGCCGGGGCGGCCGAAGGCCTCCAGCAGGTCGGCCGCCTTGACCGCCGCCTCGTGGGCGTAGGCCTGGACCTCGCTGAGCGCGATCGGGGCGTCGGCGATCCGGCCGTCGCGGAAGCGGATGCTGTCGGAGGAGTCCTTCCAGCCCTGGTTGGACAGGCCGCTGCCGGTGCTGTCCACGTACTCCAGGAAGCCGTCGCCATCCGCGTCGGCGTACCGCTCCAGCCAGTCGAGGGCGGCCTCGGCGTGCGGGAGGAGGTCCTCGACCTGGTCGGCGGGCAGGCCCCAGCGCCAGGCGTCGTGCAGCAGGACGAGCCAGAGCGGGGTGGCGTCGGCGGTGCCGAAGTAGCAGGGCGGCAGGTGGGCGCCGGTGTCGAGGTGCTGCTCGGCGCGGCGGACCTCGTGCAGGATCTTGCCGGGCTGCTCCTCGGTGGCCGGGTCGACGGCGCGGCCCTGGCGCCGGGCCAGGGTGCGCAGGGTGCCGGCGGCGAGTTCGGTGCCGAGCGGGAGGAGCATCCGGGCCGCCCAGAGCGAGTCGCGGCCGAACAGGGTGAGGAACCAGGGCGCGCCGGCGCCGAGGAAGGTGTCGGCGGGGCTCAGCGGGTCGGTGAGCAGCAGGCCGCGCAGGTCCTGGTGGGAGCGGGCGAGCCAGTGGCCGAGGTCGTGTTCGCGGCCGGTGACCTCGGGGGCGCGCCAGGGGGCGGCGTCGGCGGGCGGGGCGGGGAAGAGGTCGCCCTCGGCGTGTTCGGCGGTGCACTCCAGGACGGCGTGCCAGGACTGGCCGGGGGCGAGTTCGATGTCGTAGCCGGCGGTGCCGGTGGCGGGGTCGAGGTGGTCGGGGGCCGGGTTGAGGGCGAGGACGGCGGTGAGCGGGCCCCGGCTCCAGCGCAGTGCGTCGTCGCCGTCGGCGCCGGGGGTCAGCGGGGTGTCGGCGCGGCCGGCCTTGACGGTGTCCATCGCGGCGAAGTCGCTCTCGGCGCGCAGGTCCAGGCGCAGCCGGGCGGTGAGGTCGCCGCCGTTGTGGACGGTGTAGCGCTCGGTGAGGCGTCCGGGGGCCAGTTCGCGGCGGCGTTCCAGGGTGGTGGCGGGGTCGGCGGTCCGCTCGGCGAGACCGCGCAGCACGGTGACGAAGGTGGTGCTGCCGTCCGGGCCCTCGGCGGTGGCGACGGGGGCGTTGGGGACGCCGGGGACGGTGGCCTCCAGGCGGGAGAGGATCCGGCGGTCCCCGTGGAAGAAGCCGTCCGCTCCCCCGGCGAACCGGCCGTCGGGGCGGGAGGCGCAGAAGCTCGGGGCGGCCACGGAGAGCCGGGCGTCGTGCAGGAACGGCTGCAGGTCAATCGCTTCCATCGCTGACATGGTCTCTTCATCCTCTGCTGGGGGCTTGACAGTTGCTTCCACCCGGGCGCAACCTTTCTGCCGTTGGAGCGTTCCAAGACATTAACCCCCCTGGTGGGGATGATGGAACCCCGGATTGGAACGCTCCAACATTCATGTCGATGGAGACAGAACCTAGGATCGCCGTCATGCATGCACACTCATCGCCCCGGCCCAGGACAGGGTCCGCCGTGACCCTCGAAATGGTCGCCGCCCGGGCCGGCGTGGGCCGCCAGACGGTCTCCAACGCGATCAACTCGCCCGAGCTGCTGCGCCCGCAGACGCTGGAGCGGGTCCGGCGCGCCATCGACGAGCTCGGCTACCGGCCGCACCGGGCCGCGCAGGCCCTGAAAACCAGGGCCAGCCGGCTGATCGGCTACGGCATCCGCTCCAGCAGCACCGGCGTCGCGACCCCCGTCCTGGACCGGTTCCTGCACTCGCTCTCCGAGGCCGCCGACCGGGCCGGCTACCGGGTGGTGCTGTTCGCCGTCGCCCCCGGGGACGACGAGCTCACCAGCTACCGGCAGCTGCTGGACGAGCACGGCGCGGACGGCTTCGTGCTCAGCGGCACCGACCGCGGCGACCGCCGCCAGGGCTGGCTGCACGAACAGGGCGTCCCGTACGTCGCCTTCGGCCGCACCTGGAGCGGCCGGGACGTCGGCGACTGGGTCGACGTGGACGGCGCCGCCGGGACCTCGGCCGCCGTCCGGCACCTGGCCGGGCTCGGCCACCGCAGGATCGGCTTCCTCGGCTGGCCCAAGGGCTCCGGCGTCGGCGACGACCGCGCCCGCGGCTGGCAGAGCACGATGCGCGAACTGGGCCTGCCCACCCGGGGCCGCCGGGCCGAGAGCCCGGACGACCCGGAGCGCGCCACCGAGGCCGCCGAGCGGCTGCTCGCGGCCGGCGCGACCGCGGTCGTGGCCGCCAGCGACACCCTGGCCCTCGGCTGGTACCAGGCGCTGCGGCACGACGGCCGCACCCCCGGCCCGGAGGCGGCCGTCATCGGCTTCGACGACTCGCCGATCGCCCCCCTGCTCTTCCCCTCGCTGTCCAGCCTCGCCCAGCCGCTCGACGCGGTCGGCCGCGAGTGCATGCGGCTCCTGCTCGACCGGCTCGGCGACCGGCAACGGCCGACCGAACACGTCCTGCTGGAACCGGAACTGGTGCTCCGCGAAAGCGTGTGACACCGCTCCCCCGAGCCGTCTCCGACCCATCCCCCCACCCTCGCAAGGAGATCACGCATGGCCACCTCCCGCACCCTCGCCGCGGCCGCCGTCTGCGCGGCCGTCGCCCTCGGCGCCGTCACCGGCTGCTCCTCCTCCGGCGGCTTCGGCGACTCGACGGCCAAGCAGTCCTCCGGCGGCAAGCAGGACCTGACGGTGCTGATCGCCACCTCCGGCGAGGCCGAGACCGCCGCGGTCAAGGCGGCCACCGCCGCCTGGGCACAGCAGACCGGCAACACCGTCACGGTGCAGATCGCCAGCAACATCAACCAGCAGCTCGGCCAGGCCCTCGCCGGCGGCACCCCGCCGGACCTCTTCTACGTCAACTCCGACCAGTTCGCGAACTACGCCAAGGGCGGCTCGCTCTACGCCTACGGCGACCAGATACCCGACGCCGCGGACTTCTCCGAGCAGCTGCGCAAGGCCTTCAGCAACGACGGCAAGCTCACCTGCCTGCCCAAGGACAGCTCCACCCTGGGCCTGGCGATCAACACCGACCTCTGGAAGCAGGCCGGCCTGACCGAGGCCGACTACCCCACCACCTGGCAGCAGCTGTCCGACGACGCCGCCAAGCTCACCAAGGACGGCGTCACCGGCCTCGTCACCGCCCCCGACTACCAGCGGGTCGGCGCCCTGCTGAAGGAGGCCGGCGGCTGGATCACCGACCCCGAGCAGAAGACGATGACCGCCGACAGCCCGGCCAACAAGCAGGCGCTGGAGTACCTCCAGTCCATGATGAAGGCCGGCTCCGCCAAGTACGTCGCCGAGGTGGACGCCGGCTGGGGCGGCGAGGCGCTCGGCAAGGGCAAGGCCGCGATGACCATCGAGGGCAACTGGCTGAAGGGGGCGATGGCCAAGGACTTCCCGAACGTCCCGTACAAGGTGCTCCCGCTGCCCGCCGGCCCGGCCGGCCCCGGCACCCTCGCCTTCAGCAACTGCTGGGGCATCGCCGCCAAGAGCACCCACCAGGCCGCCGGCGTCGACCTGGTCAAGCACCTGACCAGCGCCGACCAGCAGCTGGAGTTCTCCAAGGCCTTCGGCGTGATGCCCTCGCGCACCAGCGCACTGGCCACCTACGCCCAGCAGTACCCGGAGTCCAAGGCCTGGGTCGACGGCGTCGCCACCTCCCAGCCGCCGGTCACCATCGCCGGGTTCAACCAGGTGCTCACCCAGTTCAACACCGACCTCCAGTCGCTGAAGACCGGCGACCCGGCGGCCGTCCTGGGCAGCCTCCAGCGCAACGGCGAGCAGGCGCTCAAGAATGCCAAGTAAGAGCGCCGCCCGTACCGACCGCACCGCCCGTACGGCCCGCTCCGCCGGGACGAAGGCCGGGCGCGGCCTGCGCGAGGGAGCGTGGGGCTGGCTGTTCACCGGCCCCATGGTCCTCGTCCTCGGGCTCTTCATGGTCCTGCCCATCGCGATGGCCCTGTGGGTCAGCCTGCTGCACTGGGACGGCCAGTCCAACCCCTTCAGCGGCAGCGCGGACTTCGTCGGCCTGGACAACTACCGGCGGCTGTTCACCCAGGACGGCCTGGACCGCACCCTGTTCGCCACCTCGCTGCGCAACACCCTGTACTACGTGGTGCTGACCGTGCCGCTCCAGACGGGGCTGGCGCTCTTCCTCGCCATCGCCGTCAACCAGCGGATGCTGCGCGGCCGGGGCGCCCTGCGCACGGTGTTCTACTTCCCGTCCGTCACCAGCTCGATCGCCGTCTCGACGGTCTTCCTCTTCCTCTTCCAGGGCAGCGGCGCCGTCAACCGGATGCTCGGCTGGCTCGGCGTCCAGGGGCCGAACTGGTTCGCCGACCCGCGCGGACTGGTCTGGCTGGTCCTCGGCTGGTTCGGCGTCGACCAGCCGGCGCCGACCGCCGGCGGGCCGCTCGGACTCTCCTGGTCCGAGTGGTTCGCCGGGCCCTCGGTCGCGATGTCCACCCTGATCCTGATGGCGGTCTGGACCACCTCCGGCACGTTCATGCTGATCTTCCTCGCCGCCCTCCAGGACATCCCGCGCGAACTGGAGGAGGCCGCCGCCCTGGACGGCGTCAACCGCCGCCAACTGCTGCGCCACGTCACCCTGCCCGCGCTGCGGCCCGTCCTGTTCCTCGTCCTGACCCTCGGCCTGATCTCCACCTGGCAGGTCTTCGACCAGGTCTACGTGATGGGCAAGGGCGCCCCCGGCAACACCACCCTCACCCCCGCCTACCTGTCCTACTCCTCCGGCTTCGACAACGCCGACTACGGGCAGGGCGCCGCCATCGCGTTCGTCCTGCTCGGCCTGATCCTGCTGCTCACCGCCGTCCAGCGGTGGGTGCTGCGGGAACGGGACGGCAAGCCGGGGCGGAAGGGAGCCCGACGTGCCGCGCACTGACGCCCCGCGGGCCGAGGACCGGCCGGTCCTCGGCCGCTTCCCCCGACCGCTGCGCCTCCTCGGCTACGCGGCCCTGGCCGGCTTCGCGCTGATCTACCTGCTGCCGTTCCTGCTGCAGCTGGTGAACAGCTTCAAGACCGACCCGGACGCGGCCGCCCACCCGATGTCGCTGCTCCCGGACGGCGGCACCCTCGCCTCCTACCGGCGGCTGCTCGGGCTGGCGGACGGCGTGGAGAACGTCCCGTTCCTGCGCTGGCTGGGCAACAGCGTGGTGGTGACCGTCCTGGTCACGGCCGGCCGGGTGCTGTTCGACTCGATGGCGGGCTACGCGCTGGCCCGGATCAGGTTCCCCGGCCGGCGGCTGCTCTTCGGCTTCGTGCTCGCCGTGATGGCGGTGCCGGGCGTGGTGCTGCTGATCCCCAAGTTCCTGGTGCTGAAGAGCTTCGGCATGTTCGACACCTACAGCGGGATGGTCCTGCCCCTGCTGGTCGACGCCGCCGGGATCTTCATCATGAAGCAGTTCTTCGAGTCGGTGCCGCGCGAGATCGAGGAGGCGGCGCGGATCGACGGCGCCGGGACCTTCCGGATCTTCTGGTCGGTCGTGCTGCCGATGTCCCGGCCCTCCCTGATCACCCTCACCGTGCTCTCCTTCCAGGGCTCCTGGAACGAGTTCACCCACTTCCTGGTCTCCACCCAGTCCAGCGACCACGACACCCTGACCACCGGACTCGCCCACTTCGTCGCCGGCGGCCTCGGCTCCGGCACCCAGTACCCGCTCAAACTGGCGGCGGCGCTCGTCTCCACCCTCCCGGTGGCGCTGCTGTTCTTCTGCTTCCAGCGGCACTTCGTGCGCGACGCCAACTCGGGCTCGTCCAAGGGCTAGCCCCCGCTCTTCCCCTCTCCCATCCCTTCCGCACCACTCTGGAGAACGCCCGTGCCCGCCCGCATCGAGGACTACGCGCTGATCGGCGACATGCAGACCGCCGCCTTGGTCGGCCGGGACGGCTCCGTCGACTGGCTCTGCCTGCCCCGCTTCGACTCCCCGGCGGTCTTCGCCGGCCTGCTGGGGACCGACGAGCACGGCTTCTGGCGGCTCGGCCCGGGCGGCGACACCGCCGCCCCGGCCGTGCCCGCCGACCGCCGCCGCTACCGGGGCGACTCGCTGATCCTGGAGCAGGAGTGGGACACCCAGGGCGGCACCGTGCGGGTGGTGGACTTCATGCCGCCGCGCCCGCTGGCCGGCAAGGACGCCGTCCCCCAGGTGATCCGGATCGTCGAGGGTGTCTCCGGCACCGTGCGGATGCGCTCCGCACTGCGGATGCGCTTCTCCTACGGCCGGGTGGTCCCCTGGGTGCACCGCGTCGAGGAGGGTGGGCAGTCGCGCACGGTGGCCGTGGCCGGCCCCGACTCGGTCTGGCTGGACGGCAGGGCCGAGACCTACGGCCGCGACCTCACCACCTACGCCGACTTCACCGTCACCGCCGG
>NZ_JBSFKI010000044.1:0-72406 GCF_053598475.1 Kitasatospora sp. NPDC001119 | reverse complement strand
ATCGTGGCGCTGCTGGAGGACGAGCGGGTCACCGTCGAGCTGATCAACGACGGCGTGCACCTGCACCCCTCCGTCCTGGACCTCGCCTACGGCACGGCCGGCGCGAACCGGGTCGCCCTGATCACCGACGCGATGGGCGCGGCCGGCATGGGCGACGGCCTCTACCCGCTCGGCCCGCTCCAGGTCGAGGTCAAGGACGGCGTGGCCCGGCTGGTCGAGGGCGGTGCGATCGCCGGCTCGACCCTCACCCTGGACGTGGCGTTCAAGCGCTCGGTCACCGTCAACGGGCTGAGCCTGAACCAGGCCGTCGAGTCGCTGTCCGCCACCCCGGCCCGGCTGCTCGGCCTGGGCGACTCGATCGGCTCGCTGGAGACCGGCAAGCTCGCCGACCTGGTCGTGGTCGACTCGGAGGGCTACGACCTGGTCGCCGTCATGCGCCGCGGCCGGTGGATCGTCGGCGGCGAGAGGTTCTCCACCGTCAAGCCCGCCTGAGCGACGCCGACGGCCGCCCTCCCCCACGCGGGGACGGGCGGCCGTGGTGTGTCCGGAGGAGGGGCGGGCTCAGCCGCCCGGCTCGATGGTGATCTGGTCGACCAGGACCGCGCCGGAGGGCACCGTGAGGGTCACCGTGTTCGGCCCGGCCTGGAACTGCGGCAGTATCCAGGTGCTGTACCAGGCGGAGGTCTGGTCCTTGGGCTGCGGCCCGTAGATCCTGTACGTCACCCCGCTCGGCCAGTCCTTGCCGTTCACCGAGGCCGAGCCCTTGAACTCCGCGCCCGAGTAGTTGTAGTGCACCGTCAGCTTGTACGACCCGGCGGTGGCGATCTCGCCGGTCCAGGTCACCGAGCCGCCCGGCTGGAGCGTCAGGTAGCTGCCGTCGGCCGACTTGGCGCCCTTGACGGTGTTGCCGGAGGGCGCGTTCTGCCCCTGGAGCTGGCCGGCGTCCACGGTCGTCGGTCCGGAGACCGGGGTGGCGCTCGCCGAGGGGGAGCCGCTGGCGGTCGTGGCGGTTGGCCCCGGGGTGGTGGGGGCCGGCGGGGCGGTGGTGGCGGTGCCGCCCTTGCCGGTCTTGTTGTCGTCCGGGTCCCCGGTGGAGAGGGCTATGCCCGCCCCGATCGCTATCGCCGCGACCACGGCCACCGCGCCGATCACCGCGCCCTTGCTCCGGCCGCTGCTGCGCGGCTCCTCCCCCGGCTGCGGCCGGGAGTGCTCGGCGTAGCGGGTCTGCTGGGTGGGCGCCGCACCGTACTCGGGCTGCTGCGGCGGGCCGGGCTGGCCGTACGGGGCCTGCGGCTGGCCGCCCGGGTACTGCGGCGGCATGCCCTGCTGGCCGTACGGCTGCTGCTGTTGCTGCGCCCGCGGCGGGTAGCCGTACTGCGCGCGCCCGACCTCCATCGGGCGGCTGTACGGCGTGCGCGGGACCCCCTGCTGCGGCTCGGCCGGCTGCCCGGTGGAACCGTCGGCCGGGCGGTAGAGGTAGCCGAACGGGTCGTCGTCCTGCGGGGCACCGCCCCCCTGGCCCTCGGGCACTCCGTTGCTGCCGGCGGTCGTCACGGTGGTCTGCTCCCCCATCCGGTGCGCCGCCTGCTGCGGGCGGCGCAGATCATGGACGCTGTCGTACCGGGAACCCTACCTGCCGTATGTGACGGCGGGAAAAGAACCCTTGACAACTCACGGGTAACCGGGACCGACCAGGGCCGGCCCGAGCCCGCGGGGGCCGTCCGCCGGCTCAGCCCGCGCGCCGGTGCGAGCGCTCGCCGCGCGCCCCGCGCACCGCCCCGCCCCGGGCCCGCTTCTCGTCGTACATCCGCTCGTCCGCGGTCTGCAGCACCTCCTCGATGCTCATCCCGCAGCCGGCCCAGCCGACGCCGAGGCTCACCCCCACCCGCATCGCCCGTCCGTCGATCCGCATCGGCGGGATGATCGCGCCCCGCAGCCGGTGGGCGAGGTCCTTGGCCTCCTCGCGGCCGATCCCGTCCGCCAGCACCACGAACTCGTCGCCGCCGAGCCGGGCCACCGTGTCGCCGTCCCGGACGGCCTGGCTCAGCCGCCGGGCGACCTCGACCAGCACCGCGTCGCCCGCGTTGTGGCCGAACCGGTCGTTGATCGACTTGAAGCCGTCCAGGTCGCAGAAGAGCACCGCGAGCCCCTTGTCCACCGCCGCCGCCGCGCCCGAGCGGAACGGAGCCGACCAGGCCTCGCCGCCCGGCCCGTACTCGGCCGGGACCACCGCGTGCACGTGCTCCCCGAAGCCCGGGCCGAGCCCGCTCGGCAGCCCCTCGGGCAGGCCGTAGCCGTGCGCCGGCCCGGCGTACCGGTCCGCGCCCTCCAGCCCGTCGTGCGCCGCGGGCGCGCTGTAGGAGTCGGCCGGGTAGCCGTACGGCTGCGGGTAGGCCACCTCGACCTGCCCGCCGGTGGCGCCGACCGGCTGCGGCTGGGCGCAGAGCCGGCGGGCCAGCCGGGCCTTGAGCTCGGCGCCGTTCGGCAGCCCGGTCAGGGCGTCGTGGCTGGCCCGGTGGGCGAGCTGGAACTCGTGCCGCTTGCGGTCCTCGATGTCCTCGACGTGGGTGAGCAGGAAGCTCGGCCCCTCGGCCGCGTCCGCGACGATCGAGTTGCGCAGGCAGACCCACTGGTAGCCGCCATCCCGCCGGGAAAGCCGCAGCTCCGCGCGGCCGCTCTCGGCGCTGGTGCGCTCCAGCAGCGCCCGGTCCTCGGGGTGCACGAGGTCGGCGAAGCTCTGCTGGCGCAGCACCGCCCGGGGCCGGCCGAGCAGTCGGCAGAGCGCGTCGTTCACCCTGGTCAGCTGGCCGCGCCCGACGCCGTGCAGCTCGGTGATCGCCATCCCGCTGGGCGCGTACTCGAAGGCCTGGCGGAAGCTCTCCTCGCTGGCCCGCAGCGCCTGCTGCTCCTTCTCCAGGCGGGCCAGCGCGCGCTGCATCTCGGCCCGCAGCCGGGCGTTGCCGATCGCGATGGAGGCCTGCAGCGAGAACATCTCCAGCGCCTCGCGGGTCCAGGCGCCGGGCCGCTTGCCGCTGCGCGGGCGGTCCACCGAGAGGACGCCGAGGAGGTCGCCGCCGGCGCTGTACATCGGGGCGAGCAGCCCGTCGGCGGGGTGCCAGTCGTTGGCGTACACCGGCAGCGGGCCGTCCCCGATCCAGCGCGGGATGTCGCTGGCGACGGCCCAGCCGCGGTCGTACGGCAGGAAGCGCAGGGTGCCCCAGTGGTCGCTGACGCCGAGCAGCCGGTCCCAGGACTCCCGGGAGCCGACCTGGCCGAGCAGGACGGAGGGGCCGCCCATCGGGCTCTCCTCCAGCTCCCAGACGGCCGCCACCACGAGGTCGCCGTCGGGCCGGACGAGGCTGACCGCGGCGGCGTCGAAGCCGAGCCCGTGCACCGCGCCCTCGACCACGGCCTGGAGCGTGCCAGCGAGGCTGCGGGCAGCGTTGAGGTCCGCCACGACCCGGTGCAAGGTGCGGAGGGTCGCGAGACGGACGTACGGCTCCGACTCGGCTTCCATGCGGGGGCTCCCCGGCTGCTTCGGATAGTTCTTGATTGGTTATCGTCCGATTGCCAGAAGAACTGAATCACAGGGAGCACAGCGCTCGGCACGCTCGGTCAGCAATAGGCCATCACTTGTGACTTAAATCACACGAGACTAATGCGCCCTTAATCAGTTCATCTGTCCCGTAGTGGGACATACAGCGCCATCGGAACTTTTCTGGTGGTCGACCGCATTGGCCGCCGACTGAAGCCGACTGCGCCCGCCAGTCCGGTCGCTTCACTCCTGAGGGTGAGTTCGGCCACCGGGCGTAACCCTTCGGCCGGACCGCCGGTCCTACGACCAAGGCCCGATGCCGATCCTCCCGGGTGACGACTACCGTGCGGTACGTGTACCCGTCGCCGCAGCCCGAAGCTGCCCCCCACGCCACGCCCGACGAGTTCCGGGCTGCCCTCTCCCAGCTCGCCGCCGGCGTGAGCCTGGTGACCGTCCACGACCCGGAGGACGGCGAGGACGTCGGCATGACCGCCACGTCCTTCCTCTCGGTGTCGCTGGAGCCGCCGCTGGTGCTGATCTCGGTCCGCGAGGACTCCCGGATGGACGAGGTGCTCTCCCGGGTGGACACCTGGGCGGTCTCGGTGCTGACCGAGGGACAGAAGACGCTCGGCTCCCGGTTCGCCATGAAGGGCCGGCTCAGCGACCGGCTGCTGTTCGCGGACACCCCGCACCACCGCGGCCCGCGCACCGGCGCCCCGCTGGTCGACGGCGCGCTGGCCACCGTCGAGTGCCGCACCGAGCAGCGGATACCCGCCGGCGACCACACCCTGCTGCTCGGCCGCGTCCTGGAGGCCACGGTGCCCGACCCCGGCGGCCGCCCGCTGCTCTACTTCCGCGGCGGTTACCGCACCCTCGGCTGAGGGCCCGGCCGGCTACTCGCCGCCCCGCGGCGCCCGGCGGCCCTGCTTCAGCTCGGAGCGGTGCTTCTTGTTCTCCAGCCGCCGCTGGACCATCCCCCGGCTCGGCCTGGTCGCCCGCCGGGCCTTCGGCGGCGGCGCGCACGCCTCGGTCAGCAGCGCCGACAGCCGGGCCGCGGCCGCCTCCCGGTTGCGCCACTGCGAGCGGAACTCCGAGGCCTGGACCACCAGCACCCGGCCGTCCACCAGCCGGCCGGCCAGCCGCTCCAGCGCGCGCTCGCGCCACACCTCGGGCAGCGCCCTGGTCGAGGCCAGGTCGAAGCGCAACTCGGCCTTGGAGTCGGAGGTGTTGACGTGCTGGCCGCCGGGGCCGGAGGAACGCGAGAAGCGCCAGACGAGCTCGGCGTCGGGGACGACCACCGACCCCCGTACGCGGATGGGCTCGGACATGCGCCCATCATCCCGCGCCCGGCCCGTCCGGTCACCCGGATATCGGTACGCCCCCCGCTTCCGCACCCGGTTACCCCCGGGCGCCCCGAGCCCCGACAATGGCGTACGTGATCGAGCTCGGCTACTCCCTCTCCAACCGCTTCCCCGACCCCCCGCAGACGGACTACCGCACCGCGTCCGTGCACGCCCTGCGGTACGACCTGTTCTGCGGCGACGTCTACCTGGACGGCGAGGGCTCGGAACTGTCCACCGCCTGGGGCTGGGTGCCCGTGCTCGACTTCGCCTGGGCGCTGTGCGACGTCGCCGAACTCCTGGACCGCGACCCGGACGGCGTCCGGGCCGCCCGGGTGCAGACCGCCGACCTCGACTTCACCCAGAACACCGAGCTGCTGCGCTTCGCCCGCCGCTTCAACTGGGTCGAGGTCACCGCCACCTGGCTGCCGGACGAGCCGCCGGTGGTGGTCCGCCACGGCGAGCTGCGGCGCGAGGCCCGGGACTTCCTCCAGGACACCCTGGCCGACCTCTTCGACATGCACCCCGACCTGGCCGACAACCCGAACATCTGGACGCTGCAGGGCCGGTTCCGGCGCATCTGACACGTCCTTTGCCCGGCCTTTGCCCTCCGTTGGGCGCCCACGAAGAATTCACGGCCCCTGCGGAACCAAGCCACCGCGGTATTGCGTTGTCCCGGGAAATAGCGAACGAAGCGAACGAAGGGACTGCAATCGTCATGCCAGTGAGCCTCTCCAAGGGTGGCAACGTCTCGCTGACCAAGGAGGCCCCCGGCCTGTCCGCGGTCACCGTCGGCCTGGGTTGGGACGTCCGCACCACGACCGGCGCCGAGTTCGACCTCGACGCCAGCGCGATCGTCCTGAACGCGGACGGCAAGGTGCTGTCCAACGGCCACTTCGTCTTCTTCAACAACACCAGCACGCCGGACAACACCGTCGTGCACACCGGTGACAACCGCACCGGCGAGGGCGCGGGCGACGACGAGTCGATCAACATCAACCTGGCCGGCCTGCCGGTCGAGGCCGCCAAGATCACCTTCCCGGTCACCATCTACGACGGCACCGCCCGCGGCCAGAACTTCGGCCAGGTCCGCAACGCCTACATCCGCGTGGTGAACGCGGCCGGCGGCGCCGAGATCGCCCGCTACGACCTCTCCGAGGACGCCGCCACCGAGACCGCGATGATCTTCGGCGAGCTCTACCGCAACAACGGGGAGTGGAAGTTCCGCGCCGTCGGCCAGGGCTACGCCTCCGGCCTGGCCGGCATCGCCCAGGACTTCGGCGTCCAGCTCTGACGCACCCGCGGACAACGCCGCGGCGCGGGAAGTCGGTCCGTCCGACTCCCCGCGCCGCGGTTTCTCCGTTTCCGGGGCCCGGCGGGCCTCAGCGCGAGGCGCGCAGCTCCGGCAGCTGGATCAGCTCGGTCTCGTCCTCCGGCGTCAGGTCCACCACGGTCGGCCCGCCCTGCTCCGGCCGCTCGGCCGACTCCGCCGCCCGGGCCTCGGCCACGGCCTTCTCGGCCACCGCCTCGTCGCCCACCACGTCCGCCAGGTCGGCGCGCTCCCCCAGTTCGGCGACGCTGCCCACCGCCGGTGCCGGGGCCGCCGGGCGCGCCGGGGCAGCCGCACCGCGGCCGAAGAAGCTGAAGCCCTGCCCGCGGGCCGGACCGGACTGCGCCGGGCGCGGCCGCTGCCGCTCCACCGGCGCGGGCGCCGCGGCCGGCCCGGCCGACGCGCCGCCGAGCTGACCGACCGTCGCGGTCAGCGCCGGACGCACCGGCTCGGGCCGCACCGGCGCCGGGGCCGCCGGCGCCTGCCCCGGGGTCGGCACCGAGGGCGCCACCGGGGCCGGCACGGCCACCGACGCGGCCGGGGCGACCGGCGACTCCTTCGCGGGCTTCCGCAGGGCCACCTCCGCGCCCGCCGTACGCGCCCGCCGGGCCTCCTGCTCCGCCGCGCGGCGCTCCAGCAGCCGCAGCACGGACGCCGCCCGCACGTAGGCGGCCGGGCTGGCCGGATGCTTCGGACGGCTCGCGGCGAGCGCCTGCTGGGCCGCCTCGGCCTCCTTGAGCGCCTGCTCGGCGACCGCCACGGCCCGCTCGCGCAGCAGCCGGGCGATCTCGGTCTCGGCCTTCGCCAGCCGCGACTTCTCCGCCGTCAGCCGCCGCCCGAACCGGGTGGCCCGCTCCTCGGCGACCTCCGCCGCGTACTCGGCCTCGGCCAGCTGCTCCTCGAACCGCTCCTCGGCGCGCAGCCGCTGGGCCGCGGACGTCTCGGCGGCCGCCCGGGCCGCCTTGTCCCGCTGGCGCAGCAGCAGCGCGAAGCCGAGCGTCGCGATCACCGCCGCGACGCCCACCGAGCGCACCAGGACGGTGTCCTGACTGAAAAGCAGAGCGGCCAGTGCGGCGACCAGCAGCACGCCGGCGGCGGTGGGGGGAAAGACCCGGCCGAGGACGGAGGAATGACGGTGGCGTCCGCGAGACATGTCCAAGAAACTAGCGTGCGAATTGGGGGCCTGTCAGCCCAGGGTCCCCTTCCGCCCTTGACAGGGTGCGGTTTTTACCGCACGTGCCCGGATTCTCACGCAAGATCACGAGGAAAGCCCTGCTCAGCGGTGCCGACGAGGCCGACGGTGCCGGCGGGGCCGTCGAGGCCCCCGTGACGCCCGGGCGGCGCCCCGGCGCTGCCCCGGCCGCGTCTCAGCGGTGCGACGCCGCCGGACCGCCCGGGTCGTCGTGGTTCTCCGGCAACTTGCACACGTGCTGGATCCAGAGCGCCGCCGCGATCACCGCGGCCCCCGCCAGCACCGCGAGCCCGGCCGTCACGGCCTGGTCCTTGCGGGCCGACACGTCCAGCTCGCCCAGCAGGTAGATCCCGGCCCCCGCGTAGATCCCGGTGACCACCGAGGAGACCAGCGCGCTGGCCTGCCCCAGCACCACCGCCCGGGCCGCCAGCAGCGGGTCGACCCCCTTCGCCCCGGGCTGCCGCTCGCGCACCGCCTTCAGCCGGGCCCGCAGCGACAGCGCGGTCGCCAGCAGGACCACCGCGACCGCCGCCAGCACCACCGGCGCCGCGGCCGGCACCGCCGGCAGCGTGTCCACGGAGGCCCACAGCTTGGAGCCGGCCCAGGACAGCGCCGTCGTGGCGGCGGTGATGCCGATCAGGAGGCGGAGGCGAAGCAGCTTCACTCGGAGGAGGTCCTTCCCGGGTACCCGAACCGGCCGCCCGCCCGGTGGCGCGGCGACGCCAGGCCACCGTACCGGGCCCGGCCGGGCGGGCACCCGCGTGAACGGCGGACACCTACTCGTACGGCCGGGCCCCCGGCCGAGTTCCCCGGGCAACGGCCCCGGTCACCGGCCTCCGGACCTACTCGGGCAGCGTCAGCCCGATGTCCTCGCGGCGCTTCACGCCCTGCGCGTCCGGACCGCCCAGCGCGGTCAGCAGCGCGTCCACCCGCCCGTGCCCGGGCACCTCGGCCTCCGGCTGGGCGTCCAGCCAGGGGGCGAGCACGAAGGCGCGCTCGTGCGAGCGCGGGTGCGGCAGCAGCAGCTGCGGGTCGTCGCTCAGCACGCCCTCGTAGGCCAGGATGTCGACGTCCAGGGTGCGCGGGCCCCAGTGGACGGTCCGCACCCGCCCGAAGGCGTCCTCGATGGCGTTGCCGCGCTCCAGCAGGTCCCGCGGGGGCAGCGAGGTGCGCAGCACCACGACCGCGTTGTAGTAGTTCGGCTGCTCCTCGGGCCCGCCGACGGCCTCGGTCTCGTACACCGCGGAGACGGCCTTGATCTTCAGCCCCGGGGTGTCGGCGAGCGCGTCGACGGCCCCCTGGAGGGTGTCCAGCCGGTTGCCCAGGTTGCTGCCGAGCGCGATCACCGCGCAGCGCTGGCTGTGCAGCGTGGTGTCGGCGGAGTCCACCCGGCTCTCCAGGTCGAACGCGTTCGGCGTGGCGGTCGGGTCACTGGTGCTCATGCGCCCGCCTCGCTTCGCTCAGCAGGGGCACTCACCCATGCGCACCTCTTGATCATCCGCTCGCTTCGCTCGCTCATCGGAAAACGTCCTCTACATCGGATACCGGGCGCGCGGTGGGGGTCATGCGCGGCCCCGGTGGATGGTCACGGTCACGTCGTCGAACGGCACGGTGATCGGGGCGTCCGGCTTGTGCACGGTGACCTCGACCTCCTCGACCGCTTCGTGCTTGAGGCACTGGTCGGCGATCCGCTGGGCCAGCGTCTCGATCAGGTCGACCGGCTCCCCGGCGATGATCGCGGTGACCTCCTCCGCCACCAGCCCGTAGTGCGCGGTGCGGGTGAGGTCGTCTCCGGCCGCGGCGGGGCGGGTGTCCAGGTGGAGCACGAGGTCGACCACGAAGGTCTGCCCCTCGACGCGCTCGCGCTCGAAGACGCCGTGGTGGCCCCGGGCTCGCAGCCCCCGCAGGGTGACGCGGTCCAGCAAACGAATCACTGCTCCCAGTCGGACGGGCCCCGCCCGGAGAAAGGCATGGACGGGCAGGGCGAAGGCGGGCGGCACGCCCGCCACTCCGTTTCGAATCTACCCGCGAGCACGGACAACGCCTGACCGTCCTACCCGGCACGAACCGACGCCACGCGCACCGATATGGCGATTGACGTGAACGTTCGGTGACCACTCGGAAATTCCCGGCGACTTCCCGGCACCGCATTTCCGCAAGTGCCGGAATCAGCTCTCCTCGTCGTCGTCCCCGCTGGTCAGAACGGGTGAACCGTGATGCGACCAGAGCTTCCACCCGGCCGGGGTACGACGGAACAGATTCGTCGACACGACCTTTCCGCCGACCAGCGGCCCGAGTTCCCCCTCCTCCTCCGACTCTCCGCCGGACAGGATGTTCTCGGTGCACGTGACAAGGGCCACATCACCGTGCACCTCGGCCTCGACATCGGTCAGGAAGAACTGGATGTACTCCGTGTTCATCATGATCAGCATGTACGAACGGGTCACCTGGGCCCGGCCGCGGAGCACCGGCCAGCCCGGGTGCACGCACACCACGCCACCCTTGTCGTCGGCGTCCGCGGCGCCCAGCCAGGCGTCCTCGACCGCTTCCAGGTCCCCCCGTTCCAGCGCCTCGTAGAGCCCCTGGTTCGCCGCCAGAACGGCCTCCAGGTCCGCCTCGCGGGCCCGCCCGGCCGTACCGCCGCTCAACCTGCCGTCACCTGTCACAGACCCTCCCTCACCCCAACCGCGCCGCGTGCTGCCAGGCCGCGACCACCCGGACGGCATCCGCCGTGCCGGACACGTCGTGCACCCGCACCGCCCAGGCTCCCGCCCGTGCGGACAGCACCGACACCGCGGCCGTCGCGTCGTCGCGCTCCCGGGCCGGGCGCAGTTCCCCGGTTGCCGGGTCGGCGAGCAGCGTACCCAGGAACCGCTTGCGCGAAGCCGCCACGAGCACGGGACGGCCGAGCGCGGTGAGCGCGTCCAGCCGGCCGAGCAGCGCCCAGTTGTGCTCGGAGGTCTTGGCGAAGCCGAGCCCCGGGTCGAGGATCAGCTGGTCCTCCTTGACCCCGGCCGCCAGCAGCGCGTCCACCCGGTCGGTCAGCTCGGCGACCACGTCCCGCACGACGTCGTCGTAGACGGCCATCCGGTCCATGTCGGCGGACTGCCCGCGCCAGTGCATCACCACGAAGGGCGCGCCGGTCTCGGCGACCACCCGGGCCATCGCCGGGTCGGCGAGCCCCCCGGAGACGTCGTTGACGATCGCGGCGCCGGCCTCGACGGCCCGCTCGGCGACCGAGGCGCGCATGGTGTCCACCGAGACCACCACCCCGGCGTCGGCGAGCTCGCGCACCACCGGGATCACCCGGCGCAGCTCCTCCTCCTCGGGGACCCGCTGCGAGCCCGGCCGGGTGGACTCGCCGCCGACGTCCACCAGGTCGGCACCGCGGGCCCGCAGTGCGAGGCCGTGCGCGATCGCCTTGGCGGGGTCGTGCCACATCCCGCCGTCCGAGAAGGAGTCGGGCGTGACGTTGACCACGCCCATCACGGCGCAGCGCTCCAGTCGCGGCAGACCGGCCGGCAGGGAGAAGGAGGGCGAATCGTTCATGCTTCCCATTATCGAACGGGGCCCCCGCCGAGGATTCTCGGCGGGGGCCCCGTTCCGTGCCGTCGCGGCCCCGAAGGCCCGCGACGGGCCTCAGGCGGCCTCGGTGACCTCACGGGTCGACGGGACCGGCATCAGCCCCTCGCGCTGGCGCCGGCGGCCGAAACGCGGCATCCCGAGCGTGATGAAGGCCTCCGCCTGCATCGCGGCGAAGCCGATCCGGGGCAGGTCCCGGGTGCTCGGGAAGACCAGGAAGCGCGGCTCCCACTCGGGCTGGAACTTGGCGTTGAACTTGTACAGCGACTCGATCTGGAACCAGCGCGACAGGAACACCAGCAGCCCCCGCCAGGCGCGCAGCACCGGGCCGGCGCCGATCCGCTCGCCGCGGGCCAGCGCCGAGCGGAACATCGCGAAGTTGAGCGACACCCGGCGCACGCCCATCGCGGGCACCGCCTGCAGCGCGGCGACGATCAGCAGCTCGTTCAGGCCCGGGTCGGCGGCGCGGTCGCGGCGCATCAGCTCCAGCGAGATGCCGTCCGGCCCCCAGGGCACGAAGTGCAGCACGGCCTTCAGGTCGTCGCCCTCCTCGCCCTCCTCCGGGGCCTTGTGGGCGGTGACCACCACGCAGTCGTCGTCCAGCGGGTCGCCGAAGCGGCCGAGGGCCATCGAGAAGCCGCGCTCGGTGTCGGTGCCGCGCCAGCGGGCGGCGGCGTCGGCGATCCGGTACTTCTCCTCCACGGTGAGCTCGGAGACCCGGCGCACCTGGCAGGAGTAGCCGTTGCGCTCGATCCGCTTGACCATCTGGCGCACGTTGCGCATGGCCCGGCCGGAGAGCGAGAAGGACGCGGTGTCCACGATCGCCTCGTCGCCCAGCTCCAGCGCGTCCAGGCCCGCCTCACGGGTCCAGACCTCGCCGCCGACCTCGCTGCACCCCATCACGGCCGGCACCCAGGCGTGCTCGCGGGCCTCGGCCATGAACACCTTGATCGCGCCCGGCCAGGCCTCGACGTCGCCGACCGGGTCGCCGGAGGCCAGCATCACGCCGGAGACCACCCGGTAGGAGATCGCGGCCTTGCCGGTGGGCGAGAACAGCACGCTCTTGTCGCGGCGCAGCGCGAAGTAGCCGAGCGAGTCGCGCTCGCCGTGCCGCTTGAGCAGCTCGCGGACCTTCTCCTCGTCCTCCGCGGTCAGCTCGGGCTTCGGCTTGCCCGGGCGCAGCGCCAGGTACGCGGTGGTGAAGGCGGTCAGCAGGCCGAGCCCGCCGAGCAGGTAGGCGACCAGGTCGGACATCCGGACGTTGTTGTACCGGATCGGGCCCTCGAAGCCGAACAGTCCGTACCCGACGTGCTGCAGGCGCTCGGTCAGGCCCGGGTGGCCGATCTCGTACTTGGTCCGGGTGCTCACGATCAGCAGGCCGAGCAGCACGCTGAGGACGCCCATGACGACCAGGTTGACCACCGCCCGCCAGCGGGTGCGCGGGTCGGCCTTGGCGTAGAACTCGCGCTGGTGGACCAGCATCACGGCGAGGACCACCAGCGAGACGACCGCCGGGCCGATCTGGTGCCAGCGCACGATGTGCAGCCCGGCGCTGACCGGCAGCAGCACGCAGACCGCCCGCCAGGCCCGCCGCTTGCGCCGGCGCAGCGCGTGCGCCAGCGGCACCAGCAGGATGCCGACCATCAGCGCGCCGACCGCCGCCAGGCTGGTGGTGCCGCCCGGCAGCTGCCCGGCGAAGGTGTGCACCTTCGTGTGCCGGAGCCTGGGGAACACCGCGCTGGCGATGTCCACGAGCCCGATCAGCAGACAGGCGTAGCCGACCGCTCCGGGGAGCCAGGCCCTCGGGACGGCGGACGCCTGGTTGCGCAGCGTCTGCAGGCCGCGGCGACGGCGCGGCGGCTGCTCGGGGCTCGGCTCAACGGACACGGGAACGCTCATGGAAGCTCAGCGTAGAGGCTGCGGTGCGGTGTCCGGTCACTCCGGGGGAGGACGCGTGATGGACCTTCATGCCTATTCCTTCATCAGGCAATGCGCATACCAAGGACCCGGAAACGGTCGGTAAACCGGGGCCGTGGTCGCGCTGCGGGTTGAGCCGGCGGTGGGAGCCGGGGGCCCGCCGCAGCGTGGCGCGACGGGACCCTCCGGGACGCGTTACGTACGGTGGACGCCGCATTCTAGGGCGCCGGTTGCCTCCGGCTCTCCCCGCCCTATCAGCCCGCCCGGGCATCCGGACAGCCTAGCCACGGTGGCCCGGCCTGACGGACCGCCAGACGATGAAGCCTGCACCGACAGTGTCCCACCGGAAGGCCGACGGCATGGAACTGACCAGCGACGCGCTGGTGAACTCGCTTCTCGCACTCGGCGCCGCGGCGGTCGTCACGACCCTGTGGCTCTGGCCGCGGCTGGCGCCGCAACGTCCGCTGCCGGTGCTCGGCCGGATCGGGTTACTGACGGTCGTTCAAGCCTCGGTCCTGGCCGTGCTCGCGCTGTCGGTGAACAACTCCTTCGGGTTCTACACCTCCTGGGACGACCTGCTCAGCCCCGGCGGCGCCAAGCTCGCGCTGGCCGGCAACGAGAACCACAAGGGCGGCACCCCGGTCCCCGACGCGCTGGTCCAGCCCACCACCGAGGGCGGCCTGGAGACCATCACCAACCTGCCGAAGGGCCCGCCCGAGGAGGTCGGCAGGATCGAGTCGGTCCGGGTGAGCGGCAAGGAGACGGGCTTCTCCGACCAGATGTTCGTCTACCTGCCGCCCGCGTACTTCGACCCGAAGCTCACCCTGGTCCGCTTCCCCGTCCTGCTGGCCATCGCCGGCTACCCGGGCACCACCCTGAACCTGCTGCACGAGCTGCCCCTCGCCCAGACCGCGATCGAGCTGCAGCGCTCCGGCAAGATGCCGCCGACCGTCCTGGTGATGGCCCGCCCGGCGGTCGTCCCGTCCCGGGACACCGAGTGCGTGGACGTCCCCGGCGGGCCGCGCACCGAGACCTGGTTCGTCAAGGACGTCCCCGAGGCCATCCTCAGCGCCTACCGGGTCGGCCGCACGGCCGGCTCCTGGGGCACCCTCGGCTACTCCACCGGCGGCAGCTGCGCGCTGCGCCTGGCGATGCGCTTCCCGAACGTCTACGGCAGCGCGGCGAGCCTGCACGGCGACTTCACCGTGCGCCAGGACAACTACACCGGCGGCGACCTCTTCAACGGCGACAAGGCGCTGGCCCAGCAGCACGACCTCGGCTGGCGGCTGCAGAACCTGCCGGTCCCGGCGCTCAACGTGCTGGCGGTCTCCACCCGCGCGGAGGGGGACTACCCGCAGACCGTCCAGTTCGTCGACCTCGCCACCAGGACCGCGGCGGCCAACCCCCAGTTCAAGATCGACTCGCTCTACCTGGACGACGGCGGGCACAACTTCGACAGCTGGACCAGGGAGCTGCCGGCCACCCTCGAATGGCTGGGCTCGCACCTCGGCTAGCGCACGTGGGTGACTACCCGCCGGTCGGCCCGCCCGGCCGGCGGCCCGGGGGAACGTATCGCGACCGCCCGTCGGCCCCCGCCGGGCGCGCCCGGACCCGCGCAGGAGGCACTGTGCTGAGCACCCGCTCGCTCTTCGACGAGATCTACCGCAACGACCAGGCGTACCAGCTGTTCTGCAGCATCGCGGCCGGCGGCGAGGACCAGGGCGGCTGGGAGAACGAGCGGATCGCCGCCCTCACCCGGGACCCGGTCCTCGCCCCGAAGGTCGCCCGGCACGGTGCCGACGAGCGCAAGCACGGCCGGATCTTCGCCCAGCTGCTGAACCGGCGCGGCCTGCCCAAGGTGCCCGTGCCCGACGAGACCGACTACTGCATGCTGCTGGAGCGCCAGGGCATCGGCCTCTCGCACGAACGGCTGAACACCGACATCCCGCTGACCGACCGCGAGCTCATCACCTACCTCGCGCACAGCCGGGTCACCGAGCAGCGCGCCGCCGAGCAGATGCGGCAGCTGGTCAGGGCGTACGCGGACAACCCGGCCCTCGGCCGGGCGATGCGGGTGATCTCCGCCGACGAGGACGACCACCTCGCCTACTGCCACGAGGAGCTGCTGCGGCTGATCTCCGAGGGCCACGGCCCGTACGTCCGGCACGCCCTGGAGACCAGCGCCCGGGGCGAGGTCCGCACCTACCGGGACGTCGGCCTCGCCGTCACCGCCCGGATGGCCCGGATCCTGCGCTGGCCGCGCTGGCAGCTCGCCCTGATCACCCTCGGGGTGCGCGCGCTCCACCTGTACGACCGCGCCTACGGCTGGCGCCGGATGGTCACGCTGCGGATGCCCGAGCACCGCAACGCGCTGGGCACCCCGGCTCCGCCGCACGCGGAGCACGAGGTGCCCGGTTCCTGAACCGTCGGCCGGCCGGCGCCCTACCGGCCGATGATGAGGCTCATCGCCTCGGCCCGGGTGGCCGGGTCGCGCAGCTGGCCGCGCACGCAGGAGGTGATGGTCTTGGCGCCGGGCTTGCGGATGCCGCGCATCGACATGCACATGTGCTCGCACTCGACCACGACGATCGCCCCGCGCGGCTCCAGGATCCGCATCAGCGCGTCGGCGACCTGGCTGGTCAGCCGCTCCTGCACCTGCGGCCGGCGGGCGTAGACGTCGACCAGCCGGGCGAGCTTGGACAGCCCGGTGATCTTGCCGCTGGTGGACGGGATGTACCCGACGTGGGCCACGCCGCGGAACGGCACCAGGTGGTGCTCGCAGACCGAGGTCAGCTCGATGTCCTTGACCAGCACCATCTCGTCGTGGCCGAGGTCGAAGGTGGTGGTGAGGACGTCCTCGGGCTCCTGCCACAGGCCCGCGAATATCTCCTTGTAGGCGCGCGCCACCCGGGCCGGGGTCTCCAGCAGGCCCTCGCGGTCCGGGTCCTCCCCGACGGCGAGGAGCAGCTCGCGGATGGCGTTCTCGGCCCGCTTCTGGTCGAAGGTACCGACGGCGGGCGGACCGTCGAAGGTCACCGGGTCGATCATGCGGGCCTCGCTTATGTATCGGAAGACTCTGGCTGAACAGCACGGATGCCGCGCCTCCAGGGTACAAACCCTGGTGACGCGGCATCCATTCCCTACGGAGCGGGGGTCAGCCCTCGGTCGGCGGCTCGGTGGCCGGCAGCGGCGGGAGCTTCACGACGTCCACCGGAGCGGCCTCGCCGGAGGCGGCGCCGTTGGTGAGCGCCAGCTCCTTCGGGGACTGCACCGGAGGCCGGGTGGACGGCGTGCGGCGGGCGGAGCCCGTCCAGGCCGGCCGGGTCGGGCGCTTGACGATCGGGGCGAAGACCTCGGCGATCTGCTCCTTGTTCAGGGTCTCCTTCTCCAGGAGCTCCAGGACCAGGTTGTCGAGCACGTCGCGGTTCTCGACCAGGATCTCCCAGGCCTCGTTGTGCGCCGTGTCGATGAGCTTCTTGACCTCTTCGTCGACCAGCCCGGCGACCTCTTCCGAGTAGTCGCGCTGGTGGCCCATCTCGCGGCCGAGGAACGGCTCCGAGTTGTCCGAGCCGAACTTGATCGCGCCGAGGCGCTCGGTCATGCCGTACTGGGTGACCATGGCCCGGGCCGTCGCGGTGGCCTTCTCGATGTCGTTCGAGGCACCGGTGGTCGGGTCGTGGAAGACCAGCTCCTCCGCCGCGCGCCCGCCCATCATGTAGGCGAGCTGGTCGAGCATCTCGTTGCGGGTGGTGGAGTACTTGTCCTCGTCCGGCAGCACCATGGTGTAGCCGAGGGCCCGGCCGCGGGACAGGATGGTGATCTTGTGCACCGGGTCGCTGTACTGGCAGGCCGCCGCGACCAGGGCGTGGCCGCCCTCGTGGTACGCGGTGATCTTCTTCTCCCGGTCGGACATGATCCGCGTGCGCTTCTGCGGACCGGCCACGACGCGGTCGATCGCCTCGTCCAGGATGCCGTTGTCGATCAGCTTCTTGTCCGAGCGGGCGGTCAGCAGCGCCGCCTCGTTGAGGACGTTCGACAGGTCGGCACCGGTGAAGCCGGGGGTGCGCTTGGCGACGGCCGACAGGTCGACGTCGGGCGCGATCGGCTTGCCCTTCTGGTGCACCTTGAGGATGTCCAGCCGGCCCTGGAGGTCGGGGCGCTCGACCGCGATCTGGCGGTCGAAGCGGCCCGGGCGCAGCAGCGCCGGGTCCAGGATGTCGGGGCGGTTGGTCGCGGCGATCAGGATCACGCCGCCCTTGACGTCGAAGCCGTCCATCTCGACCAGCAGCTGGTTGAGGGTCTGCTCGCGCTCGTCGTGGCCGCCGCCGAGGCCCGCGCCGCGGTGCCGGCCGACGGCGTCGATCTCGTCGACGAAGACGATCGCCGGGGCGTTCGCCTTGGCCTGCTCGAAGAGGTCGCGGACGCGGCTGGCGCCGACACCGACGAACATCTCGACGAAGTCCGAGCCGGAGATGGAGTAGAAGGGCACCCCGGCCTCGCCCGCGACGGCGCGGGCCAGCAGGGTCTTGCCGGTGCCGGGCGGGCCGTAGAGCAGCACGCCCTTGGGGATCTTGGCGCCGACGGCCTGGAACTTGGCCGGCTCCTGGAGGAACTCCTTGATCTCGTGGAGCTCCTCGACCGCCTCGTCCGCGCCGGCGACGTCGGCGAAGGTGGTCTTCGGGGTGTCCTTGGTGAGCAGCTTGGCCTTGGACTTGCCGAACTGCATGACCCTGGAGCCGCCGCCCTGCATCTGGTTCATCAGGAACAGGAAGACCAGGACGATGATCACGATCGGGAGCATCGACAGCAGCAGGCTGACGAAGGTGCTCTGCTTCTCCGGGCTGATCGTGTAGCCCTCGGCGAGCGTGCTCGCGTCCTTGTCGTTGACCTGGGCCTGGAGCTTGTCGGCGATGGCGACACCCTGGTCGCCGATGTAAGAGGCCTGGAACTTGGTACCGGACGGGGTCTTGCCCGTTCCGGCACTGGGCAGCGTGGCGCCGTCCTTGAGCTGGATCTTGATCGTGTTCGAGTCACCGGTGGTGATCTGCGCCGACTTGACGTTGTGCGCGTCGATCGCCGCGACGACCTGACCGGTGTCCACCGTCTTGTAGCCGTTGGAGTCCGAAACGACCTGCATCAGCACGATGACGGCGAGGACGGCCAGCACGATCCACATGATCGGCGCACGGAAGTATCGCTTGACGTCCATCCATGCGGGGCGTTGCCGCCCCGTCCCTCCTGCCACTCAACGGCGCCGGGGGGCTGTTGGGCCGCGGCGCAATCCGATTGGTGCTCATGTGAAGAGCGGTTTATTGGACCGTACCGCAGTCGGACCCACCCATGGCGGGAGCACGGCGAGACGGCTGTGGTTCTTTGTCCCCGGGGGTCCAACGGGCGGGAACGGCCTACTGTTCCCGCCCGTAACCCGAACGGGGCCGTCAGCCGCCGTAGACGTGCGGGGCGAGGGTCCCGATGAAGGGGAGGTTGCGCAGCTTCTCCGCGTAGTCCAGGCCGTAGCCGACCACGAACTCGTTGGGGATGTCGAAGCCGACGTACTTGACGTCGATCTCGACCTTGGCGGCGTCCGGCTTGCGGAGCAGCGCGCAGACCTCCAGCGAGGCCGGACCGCGCGAGCCCAGGTTGCCGAGCAGCCAGGACAGCGTCAGACCGGAGTCGATGATGTCCTCGACGATCAGGACGTCACGGCCGGCGATGTCGGTGTCCAGGTCCTTCAGGATCCGCACCACACCGGAGGACTTGGTGCCCATCCCGTACGAGGAGACGGCCATCCAGTCCATGGTGACCTGCGAGTGCAGGGTCCGGGCCAGGTCGGCCATGACCATCACAGCCCCCTTGAGGACGCCGACGATCAGCAGGTCCTTGCCTGCGTAGTCCCGGTCGATTCGCTCGGCCAGCTCCAGGAGCTTGGCGTCGATCTCGTCCTTGCTGATGAGCACCTTCGCGAGGTCAGCGCCCATGTCGTTCTGGTCCACCGGGGATACGTCCTCAAACGTTCGGGGTCTGTGTGGCCGGCGGTCGGCTCCCCCTGGGCATGCCTCGCCCGTCAGTCGCCCTGCCGCCGAAAGACCAGCGTGCCACACCTGCGGGTGGCCTCGACGCCCCCGGGTAGGTGCAGCGGGCCCTGTCCGCGCCATCCGGTGACCAGCAGGTCGATCGTCTCCAGGTGCCGGGCGAACAGGTCCCCGGCCGGACAGCCCGCCCGCAGCGCGGCCCGGCGCAGCACCCGGCGGCGCACCGCGGGCGGCAGTTCGGCCAGCTTCACGGCGTCCAGGGCGCCGTCGCCCGTACGGAGGTCGCGTTCGGCCAGTGCGGCCCACTGGTCGAGGGCGTCGGCGTCGTCGCGGAACAGCCGGGCGGTGCGGGCCAGCGCCTCGACCACCCCGCCGCCCAGGTGCTTCTCCAGGACCGGCAGCACCTCGTGGCGGACCCGGGAGCGGGTGTAGGCGGGATCACAGTTGTGCGGGTCGTCCCAGACCGGGATCGACTGGGCGGCGCAGGCCTGCCGGGTGGCCGCCCGGTCCAGCTCCAGCAGCGGGCGGCGGTAGCGGCCCTTCTGGGCGGGCATCCCGGCCAGCGAGCGGGAGCCGGAGCCGCGGGCCAGGCCCAGCAGCACGGTCTCGGCCTGGTCGTCCCGGGTGTGGCCGAGCAGCACCGCGATCGCGCCGTGGCGGTCGGCGGCCGCGTCCAGGGCGGCGTAGCGGGCGTCCCGGGCGGCGGCCTCCGGGCCCCCGGCGCGGCCGACCCGGACCGGGACCGCCTCCACCGGGTCGAGGCCGAGGCTGCGCAGCCGGTCGGCCACCTGGGCGGCGCGCTCGGCGGATCCCGCCTGGAGGCCGTGGTCGACGGTGACGGCGCCGACCCGCAGGCCGATCTTGGGGGCTTCGAAGGCGGCGGCGATGGCCAGCGCCATCGAGTCGGCGCCGCCGCTGACCGCGACCAGGACCAGCGGCGAGCCGGGCGCGGCCGGGGTCCGGGGCAGCCCGGAGGGGTGGCGCGCGGCGTTGCCGATCAGGGTGGTGCCGACCGCGGCACCCACCAGCGGCGCCCCGGCCGGGCGCTCCCGCGGTCGGCGCACGGGCGCGGTGAAGGTGGAACCGGCCTCGGCGGCGAGGTCGGTGAGCGTACGGCGAACGGCCAGGCGTATCGCGGCGACGGCGGGGTGAGGACCCACGGCGGACGACTCCTCGACGGAGGGGGGACAGGACGTGCGGCGGACGCGGCGGGGACCGCGCACCCGCATGAGCACCCGGTTACCGGGCGCTCACAGATGGTGGCAGATAGTGGCCACCCACTACGCCACCCGCGCCCCCGGCAGGTCGACCGTCCCACGTTCGGGTGAATGAAGAAACGCTTCTTCACTCGTCGTCGGCCTGATTGGACCACTCGTACGAGCGGGTTTGACCGGCGCGCGCCGCTTGCCGTCCGGCGTACGGCGCGCCCGCGTCACGACCGCGCTCAGCGGGCCACCCGGGCCACCCAGGCGGCCGGGTCGTGGATCTCGTCCTTGGTGGGCAGGGTGTTCGGGGAGGTCCACACCCGGTTGAACCCCTCCATGCCGACCTGCTCCACCACCCCGCGCACGAACACCGCGCCGTCCTGGTACTGGCGCAGCTTCGCGTCCATGCCGAGCAGCCGGCGCAGCAGCAGGTCGAGCCGGTTGGCGCCGCGGTCCCGGCGCTGCTGGAACTTCTCCCGGATCTCGGCGACCGTCGGCACCACGGCCGGCCCGACGCCGTCCATCACCACGTCCGCGTGGCCCTCCAGCAGCGACATCACGGCCGTCAGCCGGCCGAGGATCTCGCGCTGCGCGGGCGACTGGACGATCTCCAGCAGGTTCCCGGAGGAGGCGCCCTCCCGGCTGCCGCCACCCGGCAGGCCGCCGAGCGAACCCGCCGCGTCCCGCAACCGCTCCAGCAGGGCGCCCGGGTCGACGTCCGTCTCGGCGAGGAAGGACTGCACCTCGGACTGGATGTGGTCGCGCAGCCACGGCACCGCGGTGAACTGCGTCCGGTGCGTCTCCTCGTGCAGGCACACCCAGAGCCGGAAGTCGGACGGGTCGACGTCCAGCTCCCGCTCGACGTGCACGATGTTCGGCGCCACCAGCAGCAGCCGGCCCGGCCCGGGGCCCTCCGGCCCCAGCCGCGGCTTGTCGAACAGCGCCGCCGGGCTGTCCGGCGCCTCCAGCGGGGGCTCGGCCGGGGCGAAGGTCTCGTACTGGCCCAGCACCTTGGTGGACAGGAACGCCAGCAGCGCCCCGACCTCGATCCCGGTCGCCTTCTCGCCCACCGCGCCGAACACCCCGGCCGCCGTGCTGTTCGCCCGACGCGCCTGGAGCTTCTCCACCAGCGGCTGGACGACCGTGCGGAAGCCCGCCACGTTGGCCCGGATCCACCCCGGACGGTCCACCACCAGCACCGGCGTCGCCGCGGCCTGGGACAGGCTGGACGAACGCATGCCGGTGAACGCCCGCACGTGCTCCTCCGCCTCCAGGGCGTGCCGGCGCAGCTCGGCGACCACCGCCGCCGCTTCCTCCCGGCTCACTTCCGGACCCGGCCGAACCAACCTGGTCGCGGTTGCGACCGCGAGGTTCCAGTCGACCATGTCAGCACCGCCACTCGCGCTCGTCATGCCCTCACCGTACGTGCTCCCCACCACCAACGGCAGCCACCCGCCGCGAACACCTCTCCCCAACGGGCCCCGGCCCCACCGGTCTCCGGCCGCGACCGGGAGCCGGCCGGGCCCCGGGGCGTGCCCGGCGGTGGGCGGCGGACCGGTGCGCGGCGGCGGGTCAGTGGCAGCCGCAGGTGGTGAGGCGGGCGGCGACGCGGTCCATCGCGGCGCGGGCGGTGTCGGCGGGGGCGGCGGTACGGGTCATGACGGCGAAGGCGAGCAGGCGGCCGTCGGCGTCGACGACGGTGCCCGCGAGGGTGTTGACGCCGCTGAGGGTGCCGGTCTTGGCGCGGATCAGCCCGGCCGCGTCAGCGGCGCCGGACCCGGAGCCGTACCGCTTGTTGAGGGTGCCGGTGAAGCCGGCGACCGGGAGGCCGGTGAGCACCGGGCGCAGGGCGGGGTGCTGCTCGGAGGCGGCCAGCGCGAGGAGTCGGACCAGGACGGCGGGCGGTATCGCGTTGCCCGGGTGCAGGCCGCTGCCGTCGTTGAGGACCACGGTGCCCATCGGCACGCCGAGCCGGGTGAGCTCCTGGGTGACGGCGGCCGCGGCGCCCTCGAAGCTCGCGGGCTGGTGGGCGGCGATGGCGACCTGACGGGCGATCGCCTCGGCGAGCTGGTTGTCGGAGGTGGTCAGCAGGCGTTCGACCAGCCGGGCGACGGTCGGCGAGAAGACGTCGCCGAGGGGCGCCGTGCCGGTGGCGGTCGGGGCGGGCGCGGGCGCGGCGGCGGGGCCGGCCTTGCCCGTCACGGTGATGCCGCGGGCCCGGAGCAGCGCGGCGAAGGCCTCGGCGGCCGCGGCCGCCGGGTCGGCGACCCGGTCCGGCGCGTCCTCCCGGCTCTTCGGGTCCGCCTTGGCCTCGTCCACCATCAGCGGGACCACCAGGGCGATGTTCTGGGCGTCGTGGTTCCTGTGCTGCGGGCCGCCCGCGTACATCGACAGGTCGTAGTCCAGCTGGACCGTCGTGGTGCCGAGGCCCTTGAGGCTGTCGGCGGTCTGCTGGGCGAGGGAGTCCAGTGAGGCGGGGGCGGTGTCGGCGTCGGCCGGCTGACCGCCGATCTGCACCTGGTCGGCGGGCAGCGCGGTGAGCGTCGGGTCGCCGCCGCCGACCAGGGTGATGGTGCCCGGGGCCGCGCCCTGGACCACCCGGGTGTGCAGCCGGGTGTCGCCCGGGATGAGGGACAGGGCCGCGACCGCGGTGGCCAGCTTGGTGGTGGAGGCGGGGGTGGCGGGGGTGTTCTCCCCGGAGCCGTACAGGAGTTGGCCGGTGCCGGCGTCCGCGACGGCGAAGGTGACCTCGCCGAGGTTCTTGTCGGCGAGCGCGGCGGCGAGCGCCTGCCGGAGGCCCTGCGCGGTGGGGACGGCGGCGCCCGGGCCGCCCTCGACGGCGGCCAGGACGGCGCCCGGCGCGGGGGCCGGGCGCGCAGCGGACGCGTCGCCACCCCCGGTGGCGGGCACGGGGGCGCCGGGCACGGAGGCCGCGGGCGTGGGCGCGGCGGGCGGCGCGGCGCGACGGGCGGGCGCGGCAGCCGGGTCGTCGTTCGACCGGGGACCGGCGCCGCCCTTCCCGTGGTCGCCCTTCCTCCCGCCGTGGCCGTTCGGTCCGTCGTGGTCCTCGCCCTCGCCCGGCCCGGCGCTGTGCCCGCCCGGCGGCGGGGCCGGCTGCGCGACCGCACCACCCGAGGTCAGGACCGTACCGACGACCAGGAGCGCCGCTCCGAACAGCCCCGCGGCCGTCCCCCCGCGGCGGCCCGCCGCCCCTCCCCCTGTGCCCACCGACCGGCCCCTTTCCCGAGCACCCGCTCCCGTAGGAGACACTTGGATTCTGTCAGTCCCTACCTTGGAGGAACCGTTGGAGTTCGACGTCCTTATCGAAATCCCGAAGGGCTCTCGTAACAAGTACGAGGTCGACCACGAGACCGGCCGTCTGCGGCTCGACCGGATGCTCTTCACCTCGACCCGCTACCCGGCCGACTACGGCTACGTCGAGGGCACGCTCGGCGAGGACGGCGACCCGCTGGACGCCCTGGTCATCCTGGACGAGCCGACCTTCCCGGGCTGCCTCATCAAGTGCCGCGCCATCGGCATGTTCCAGATGACCGACGAGGCCGGCGGCGACGACAAGCTGCTCTGCGTCCCGGCGACGGACCCGCGCTGGGAGCACCTGCGCGACATCCACCACGTGTCGGAGTTCGACCGCCTGGAGATCCAGCACTTCTTCGAGGTCTACAAGGACCTGGAGCCGGGCAAGTCGGTCGAGGGCGCCAACTGGGTCGGCCGCGCCGAGGCCGAGGCCGAGGTCACCGCTTCGATCAAGCGTCTGGCGGAGCAGGGCGGCCACTGAGCCGTCGTTCCGATCCCACTCGGCCGGGGACGGTCGGAGGCAGGTCGGGACAGCCCGGGGCCGGGGTTCGCGGATTCGTCCGCGGACCCCGGCCTCTGTCGTGTCCGGGGACGGGACGTCTTGCCGACAGCCTGTCGGCAAGACGCGAAGTTAGGTTAGGCTAACCACACATTCAGCCGATTCCCACCGGCCGATCCCGGACCCTGGAGGCCGCATGCCCACGCCCGCGCCCGCCCCGTTCTCCACCGTGCTCCGCACCGCCAGCAGCGAGGAGCACGAGGCCGCCGAACAGTCCTCGTTCATGAGCCGGCTGCTGGGCGGCGGTCTCGGGATCGAGGCGTACGCCGACCTCACCGGCCAGCTCTGGCACGTCTACCGGGCCCTGGAAGAGCGGGCCGAGCAGCTCGCGGAGCACCCGCTGGCGGGCCCCTTCATCGACCGGGCGCTGCTGCGCACCGCCGCCATCGAGCGCGACCTGGCGCACCTGCGCGGGCCCGACTGGCGGGACGGCCTGGCCCCGCTGCCGGCCACCGCCGCGTACGTCGCCCGGCTGGAGGAGCTGGCCGCCGAGTGGCCGGCCGGGTACCTCGCGCACCACTACACCCGCTACCTGGGCGACCTGTCGGGCGGTCAGATCATCCGGGGCATAGCGGAGAAGACCTGGGGCTTCGAGCGCAAGGGCGACGGCGTGCGGTTCTACGTCTTCGAGGAGGTCGACAACCCGGCCGCCTTCAAGCGCGAGTACCGGGCGAAGCTGGACGCGGCCGGGGAGGCGATGGACGAGGTCGAGCGGCGCCGGGTGGTCGAGGAGTGCAAGCGGGCCTTCGTGCTCAACGGGGCGGTCTTCCGCGACCTGGACACGCGCTACCCGCTGAGTGCGTAAACGTTCCTCCTTACCCCGGTCACGGGAAACGGCCCCGGCGAGCGCTTGCTCGCCGGGGCCGTTTCGGCACTCCGTCCGGGTGTCAGGCCTGGACCGCGCCACGGCGGTTGCGCACCAGGACGGTGGCGCTGCCGCCGACCAGCAGCAGACCGGCCGCGGTGGCCAGCAGCGGGACCACCGGGGTGTCCGCACCGGTGGCGGCCAGCGAGCCGCCGCCCGTACCGCTCAGGCCGCCGGTGGTCAGCGAGGCCCCACCGGAGGTACCGCTGCCGGTGCCCTGGCCGCCGCCGGCCGCGGAACCGCCGCCGGCGCTGCCGTTGCCGTTGCCGGAGGAGCCGGCCGGCGGCAGCTTGGCGTCCTTGTCGAAGGCGAGGGTGGCGCTGACCGGGTCCAGGGCCGTACCGGCCGGGTAGTTGGAGAAGGCCGGCACCCCCTCGGCGGTGAGCGTGGCCGGAACGCCGGAGAGCGTCACCACGCCGCCGACCGGCTTCAGGGCGGAGGCCGGGACGTCCAGCCGGGCGATCCTGACACCGCTCAGCGAGGTCGAACCGCCGTCCTGGGACTTGCCGTTGACGTCGGCGGTCAGGAAGGCGCCGTCCCGGTCGATGGTCAGGCCCAGCTTGGAGAGCGTGGTGTCCAGCGCCCAGCCGTCCTTGCCGGGGTGGCCGAGGAAGCGGACCGAGCCGTTGAAGGCGGCGCTCAGGGAGTGGTCGGTGGTGTTGTAGGCGCCGGTGGCACCGCCGAAGCGGTAGTCGGCCGCGCCGCCGCCGAACTCGACCTTCCCGGCGGCCATCGGGGACTCCAGGTACGTGCGGAAGCTCTCCTTGACCTTCCAGTCCAGCGTCCCGTTCACCACCGGCAGGGTGGCCGGGGCCGTGCCGGGGCCCCCGCTCGCGGACGGGGAGGCGGTGGCGCCGGGCGCCTGGGTGGCCGACGGCGAGGAGCCGGCCGAGGGGGTGCCGGACGACGGGGCCGCGGTCGGCGTGCCGGTGGCCGTGGCGGTGGGGCTCGCGCTCGGGCTGCCGGTGGGGCCGCCGGTCGGGCCCGTGCTCGGCGAGGAGGTGGCGGACGGCGTGGCGGTGGCCGTCGCGGTCGGCGGCACGGTCGGCGGGGTCGTGGCCGGGCTCTGCTTCAGCAGCAGCGACAGCGGGTCCATGTCCGCCCCCGCCGGGTAGAAGCCGGCGAAGGCCCGGGCGCCCTGCTCGGTCAGCTTGGCCGCGGCGGGCGTCCCGTTGGTGGTGTCCCGCGCGACGGTGAACGTCACCAGCGGCACGTCGTCCCGGCGGGTGACGTCGGCGGCGCCCACCGACTCCTTGGAGGCGGTGTCGGCGGTCAGCGTGCCGGTGGTGCCGGAGGTGGTGATCCGCAGGTCGCTGAGCGCGACGTCCAGCGCGCCGTGGTGGGCGGTGAAGTGCACGCCGCCGGTGAAGGAGGAGCTGAGCGCGTGCGTGGTGAGGTCGTACGCCGCGTTCGCCAGGCCGAAGTGGAAGGTGCCGTCGGCGTTGCGGGTCGCGCCGCCGGTCAGCTCGATCGCGCCGCCCTGGGAGGCCGGGCCCTCGATGTAGCTGCGGAAGCTGGCCTTCACGCCCCAGTCCAGCGCTCCGGTGTCGTACGTGACGCTGCTCGGGCCGCCCGCGCCGAAAGCCAGTGCGGGGGCGCCGAGGGCGGTCAGGCCGAGGCCGGCGGTGGCGGCCGCGAGGGCGGCCAGCCGGGTGCGGTTGCGGGACATGCTGGGTACTCCGTTCGGATGGGGGGAGGGAGCGGGGGGACGCTCCCGGAGGGGTCAGGCCGCGTCGTCGGCGTCGGGCCCGGCGGCGGGGGCCCCGGCCGCGGCGGCCGCCCGGCGGCGGCGGACGAGCAGGCCGCCGGTGGTGGCGAGGGCCGCCACCAGCACCGCGCCGCCGACCACGGCCGGCACCGGGACGCCGTCCGGGGAGGACGCGGCGACGGGCGCGGCGGCCGGGGAGGCGGGCGGGCTCGCGACGGCGCCCGGCGGGGTGGCCGGGGCGCTGCCGAGGTCGGGCAGCGGGGGCAGCGCGGCGGCCGGGTCGAGGGCGACGGCGAAGCTCAGCGGGTCCATCGCGGTGCCCGCCGGGTACAGGCCGCCGAAGGCCTCGGCGCCGCCCTCGGCGAGCGTGAGCGGCAGTTCGACGGCCGTCAGCAGGCCGCCCTCGGCCTTGAGGCCGGCCGGGTCGAAGGTCGCCAGCTCGACGCCGGGGAGCTGCCGGGTGCCACCGTCCGGGGTCCGGCCGGAGACGTCGGCGAGCAGTCGGCCCTGGCCGCCGGAGACGCTGACGCCCGGGTTGGCGAGGGTGAGGTCCAGGCCGTAGCCGTCGCCGGCGCGCATGCCGGTGAAGCGGACGGTGCCGGTGAAGGCGGCGGTCAGCTCGCCGGTCGCCGGGTCGTACGCGCCCTTGGCCGGGGTCCAGCGGAAGAACGCGCCGCCATCGGCCGCGCCGCCGCCGAGCTCCCAACGGCCTTGGGCGATCGCGCCGGTGACGTAGTCCCGGAAGGTGCGGCGCACGCCCCAGTCGAGGGCGCCGTCGGCGAACCCGGTACGGGCCGGGGCCTGGGCGGCCGGCTCGGTGGCCGGCGGGGCGGCCGGCTCGGCCGGCGACGGGGCGGTCGCCGGCGGCGTGGTCGCGGGCACGGCCGTGGCGGCCGCGCCGGACGTCGGGGCGGGTGCCGCCGGCGTCGGCTGCGCGGCGGGCAGGTTGACCGAGAGGCTGAGCGGGTCGAGGGCCGTGCCGGCCTGGTAGAAGCCGCCGAAGGCCTTCGCCCCGGCGTCGGTGAGGGTCGCCGGGACACCGCTCAGCGTCAGGGTGCCGGCCGCGCCGCGCAGGTCGACGCCGGCCAGCGAGAGGTCGGCCAGCTTGGCCTGGCTCGCGCTGCTGACCTGCCCGGTCTCCTTGGACTTGCCGCTGACGTCGGCGTACAGCCCGGCCGCGCCGCCCTGGACGGCCTTGAAGGTGAGCCGGCCGATGCTCAGGTCGAGCGCGTTGGAGCCGCCCTCCTGGTGCCCGGTGAACCGCACGCCGCCGGAGAAGGCGGCGGTCAGCGCGCCGGCCGCCGGATCGTACGTGCCGTTCGCCGAGTGGAACCGGAAGGTGCTGCCGCCGACCGTGGCCGCGCCGCCGGTCAGCCCCCAACTCCCCTTGGCGATGGGCCCGGTGACGTAGGTCAGGAAGGACTGCTTGATGCCCCAGTCCAGCCGTCCGCCGGAGACCCTGCCCTCGGCGGCGGCCGCCGGCCCCGGCGACAGGCCCACGGCCAGCAGGGCGGCGAGGGAGGCCACCAGGGCGGCGGCCAGACGGCGGAGCCGGCTGGACAGGGGCACGGCGAATCACTCCTCAGGGGGCATGGGGGGATGCCGCAAGGAGGGCCCGGTGGGCACCACCCCCTTGCGGAACTCAGGTAAGGCTAACCTAATATATGAGTCAAGAGCCCCGCCGCCCCCTCCCCCGGCGGCGGGGCGCCACAGGCACCAACTCCCGGTGAAGGGAACCAGGTTGAGCAGCGTTACGATCCGATCCGGGGCGGCCCGCGGGCCCGTCCTCCTGCTGCTCGCCCTCGGCCTGCTGCTCGCCCTCACCGCCTGCGGCGCCGCGAGCGGGACGGCCGGGGCAGCGGGGGCGGCCGTCTCCCGCACCCCCGACGCCGTCGAACCGCTGCCCGGCGAGCCCGCCCCCCGGCTCCCGGCCACCACCGCCTCCGCCGACGGCCGCCAGGTCACCGTCACCAGCGCCGAACGGGTCATCCCGCTCAACGGCAGCCTCGCCGAGCTGGTGTTCAGCCTCGGCCTCGGCCCCAAGGTGGTCGCCAGGGACGTCTCCACCACCTTCGAACAGGCCGCCGCCCTGCCGGTGATCACCCAGGCCCACGACGTCTCCGCCGAGGGCGTGCTCTCACTGCACCCCACCGTCGTCCTCGCCGACCGCTCCACCGGCCCGGCCGAGGCGATCGCGCAGATCCGGGCGGCCGGCGTCCCGCTGATCGTCCTGGACGACGCCAAGCGGCTGGCCGACGTCGGACCGCGCATCGACACCGTCGCCGCCGCACTCGGCGTCCCGGACGCCGGACGGCAGCTCAAGGAGCGCACCGAGCAGCGGATCGACCAGGCCATGGCCGCCGTCCCGGCCGACGGCCGGCACCCCCGGGTCGCCTTCCTCTACCTGCGCGGCAGCGCCTCCGTCTACCTGCTCGGCGGCCCCGGCTCCGGCGCCGGCTCGCTGATCGAGGCGGTCGGCGGCGAGGACGCCGGCACCGCGGCCGGCCTCACCAACGACTTCGTCCCGCTCACCAGCGAGGCCCTGGTCAAGGCCGCACCCGACGCGATCCTGGTGATGAGCAAGGGGCTCGACTCGGTCGGCGGAACGGACGGCCTGCTCAAGCTGCCCGGCGTCGCCCAGACCCCGGCCGGGCTCGACCGCCGGATCGTCTCGATCGAGGACGGCCAGCTGCTCAGCTACGGCCCGCGCACCCCGCAGGTCCTGCGCGGGATCACCGCCCAGCTCTACCCGGCGGACGCCAAGTGACCACCGCCGTACGGGAGGAGACCTCCCGCGAGGCGCCCGGGGAGAGCGCCGCACCGACCGCCGGCCGGACCGCCCTGCTCACCGCCGGACTCGCCGCCGCCCTGCTCCTCTGCGCCCTCCTCGCGGCCGGCGTCGGCGCCTACCGCATCCCGCTCGGCGACATCCTCGCCTCCACCGCCCACCGCCTCGGCCTCGGCGGCCACGCCCTGGACCGGGTGCCCGAGTCCGTGCTGTGGAACGTCCGGCTGCCCCGGGTGGTGCTCGCCCTGCTGGTCGGCGGCTCGCTCGGCTGCGCCGGGGCACTGATGCAGGGCGTGTTCGGCAACCCGCTCGCCGAGCCCGCCGTGATCGGGGTCTCCTCCGGCAGCGCGGTCGGCACGGTGGCCTGCATCGTGCTCGGCCTGAACACCCTGGGCGGTTGGACGGCCCCCGTCTTCGCCTTCGCCGGCGGCCTGCTGACGGTCGTCGCGGTGTACGCGATGTCCCGCTCCGGCGGGCGCACCGAGGTGGTCACGCTGATCCTCACCGGCGTCGCCGTGAACGCCTTCTGCGGCGCGCTGATCGGCATCCTGCTGTTCATCGCCGACCCCGCCGCGATCAGCCAGGTCACCTTCTGGCAGCTCGGCTCGCTCTCCCAGGCCACCTGGGGCAAGGTGCTCGCCGTCCTGCCGTTCGCGCTGGCCGGCCTGGCCGTCGCCCCGCTGTACGCCCGCAGGCTGGACCTGCTGGCGCTCGGCGAGCGCCCGGCCCGCCACCTCGGGGTGGACGTCGAGCGGATGCGGCTGGCGCTGATCACCGTCGTCGCCCTGCTCACCGCGGCGGCCGTGGCGGTCAGCGGCATCGTCGGCTTCGTCGGCCTGGTCGTCCCGCACCTGCTGCGGATGCTCGCCGGGCCCGGCCACCGCTTCCTGCTGCCCGCCTCGGCACTCGGCGGCGCGCTGGTGCTGGTGGCCGCCGACCTCGCCTCCCGCACCGTCGCCGAGCCCGCCGAGATCCCGCTCGGGGTGGTCACCGCACTGATCGGCAGCCCGTTCTTCTTCTGGCTGCTGCGCCGGACCAGGACCAGGCAGGGAGGCTGGGCGTGAGACTGCGACGCCACCGGGAGATCCCCGAACGACCGGCGCCCGGAACCGAGTTGCTCGCCGCCGAGGGCGTCCGACTGAGTCTCGGCGGGCGCCCGCTGCTGGACGGCGCCGCCGTCCGGGTCGCGGCCGGAGAACTGGTCGCGCTGCTCGGGCCGAACGGCGCCGGCAAGTCCACCCTGCTGTCCGTACTGGCCGGCGACGTCCGGCCGGACGGCGGGTCGGTCGCCCTGCGCGGCCGCCCGCCGGCCGACTACGGCGCCGCCGAACTCGCCCTGCACCGCGCCCTGTTGCCGCAGTCCGCCGCACTGTCCTTCCCGTTCCCGGCCGGCGAGGTGGTCCGGATGGGCCGCGCGCCGTGGGCGGGCACGGCGGCGGCCGCCGAGGACGCGGCGGCCGTGGCCGAGGCGATGGCGGCCACCAAGTCCACCGCCTTCGCCGGGCGCCCGTTCACCGCCCTGTCCGGCGGCGAGCGGGCCCGGGTGGCGCTGGCCCGGGTGCTGGCCCAGCGCACCCCGCTGCTCCTGCTGGACGAGCCGACCGCCGCCCTCGACCTGCGCCACCAGGAGCTGGTGCTGCGGGTCGCCCGGGCCCGGGCCGCGGCCGGGGACGGGGTGGTCGTGGTGCTGCACGACCTGTCCCTGGCGGCGGCCTACGCGGACCGGGTGGTCCTGCTGACGGGCGGGGCGACGGTCGCGGACGGGCCGGTCGCCGAGGTGCTGCGGGCGCCGCTGCTCAGCGAGGTGTACGGGCACCCCGTCGAGGTGCTGGCGCACCCGCGCACCGGGGTGCCGCTGGTGCTGCCGGAGCGCTGAGCGCTTCGCCGGCGCTCAGTCCTCCAGCCGGAAGCCGACCTTGATGCACACCTGGTAGTGCTTGATCCGGCCGTCCTCCAGGTGGCCCCGGACCTGCGAGACCTCGAACCAGTCGAGGTTGCGCAGCGTCCGGGAGGCCCGCTCCACCCCGTTGCGGATCGCGGCGTCGACGCTCTCGGCCGAGGACCCGACGATCTCGGTCACCCGGTACACATGGTCGGTCATGGCGGACTCCCTCAGCTGTACGGACGCCCCCCGGTCCACCGTGCACCGACCCGGGTCCGCCCGCACCCCGACGGGTGGCCTCCGACGCCGCGGGCTGGTCCTAGAACGCCGCCCGCACCTCGCCGACCGGCACGCCGCCGCCGAGCAGCGGGGCCGCGCCGATCCGCTCGACGGTCCCGTCCGCCCCGGCCACCCCGAGCCGGCGCAGCGCGGCCGCCAGCACCGGGCCGCGGGCCCGCTCGGCGCCGTCCTCGATCTTGAAGGCCAGCGCCCGGCCGTCCGGCAGCGCGACCACCTGGACGGCCTCGGCGCCCATCTTGGACAACGCGCCCGGCACCGCCCGCATCAGCCAGGTGTCGGCCCGGCGGGTGCCGGCCACGTACTCGGGGTGGGCGCGCATCGCGTCGGCGACGCGGCGCGGCCCGCTGCCCTCGGCGGCCAGCAGCAGGCCGCGGTAGCCGCGGGCCAGGCCGGTCAGCGACACGGCCAGCAGCGGCGCGCCGCAGCCGTCCACCCCGGCGTGGGCGGCGGTCTCGCCGGTGGCCTCCTCCAGGGCCTCGCGGGCCAGCCGCTGGATCGGGTGGGCCGGGTCGAGGTAGCTCTCGGTGTCCCAGCCGTTGGCCGTGCAGGCGGCCAGCCAGCCGGCGTGCTTGCCGGAGCAGTCCATCAGGATCGGGGCGCGCTCGCCGCCGGCGGCGAGCAGCAGCTCCGCCTCGGTCTCGTCCAGCGGCAGGTCGGCCGGCGTGCGCAGGGCCGACTCGTCGAGCCCTGCGGAGCCGAGGATGCTCCGCACGCCATCGAGGTGAAACGATTCCGCGGAGTGGCTGGAGGCCGCCAGCGCCAGCAGCTCGCCCTCGATCGCCAGCCCGGCCCGCAGCGTGGCCACCGCCTGGAACGGCTTGGCGGTCGACCGCGGGAAGACCGGGGCGTCCGGGTCGCCGAGCGCGAACTCGACCGAGCCGTCGGCCGCGAGCAGCACCAGGGAGCCGCGGTGGCGGCCCTCGACGAAGCCGGAGCGTATGACCTCGGCGAGAACGGGCGCGGGGGCGGGCAGGGACATGGCGGTGTGAGCCTTCCGGGGCGAGGGTGGGCCGGGAGCGAGCCGGGCCTCACCCGCCCGCGGCGACCCACCCGGTCAGAGCGGCCCCCGTGCGAGCAGGTCGTCGACCCGTGCTTCCCCATCACGGTACCTGCGGGTGATCTCGGCGTTGCAACCGTCGGCCGTGCGCAGCAGCCGCTGGCGCCGTCCGGACACCTCCCGCTCGTACGCCCGCAGCCGCTCCAGGGCGGCCAGCAGCTCCTCGGCCGGGTGCGCCGCCAGGTCGGCGAGCTGGACGTCGCCCATCAGCGCGTCCGCCTCCAGCCGGGACTCCCGGGTGCGCGGCGGCCCGAGGGTGACGTGCCGGGCCGAGCGCCGCACGGTGGAGGGCGCGTCGGTCAGGATGGCCGGCAGCCGGTCCAGCAGGTCGCCGGGGGCCGGGTCGGGGCCGGACGGGTCGGCCGTACGGACCGGGCCCGTGCCGGGCCGCCGGTCGAGTTCAGCGCGCAGGATGTCCATCCGCCCGTGCAGCAGCCGCCGCAGGTAGGACAGGTCGGCCTCCTGCTCCAGGGTCTCCCGGCGCAGCACCCGCAGCTGCTCCAGGCCCAGCCCCTCCAGGTCGGGCTCGTCCTCCGCGCCCGCCGCCGGACCGTCCGGGCCCCCTGGGGCCCGCACCACCGACCCGGACCGGTCCCGCGCCACGCTGCTCGCGTCCATCACCCAACCACCTGACGTCGTCCGATCCCGCCCGCTCGCGGCACCCCGTCGCTGCCGCCGGTCCGACCCGTCCCCCGACGGGCCGCGCGTCCCGTCCACCGGCCCGCCGGGAACCCCCGGAGGCTCCGGTCCCCGGCCGTGACGCCCACCGGGGCGGCACCGCCAGACGCCTGACCTACCGGCTCGACCGCCCGGCCGAACCCGGGTCCGGCGCGGCGGACCTCCTGGCGCCCCGGACCCCTCGTACGGTCCACCAGCGTGCCACCCCACCCGGCGCACGCGCACCGCCCGTGCACCCGAACGGCCCCCTGGCGAACGGGGGTGGCTGATATGACCAGCCCTTTCCCCAGGAAGAGTGGCGCCCGATTCCGCGCAGGCGCGCACCCCAGGGCGTGCACGGCCTTCGTGCGCGCCCCTGGTGTGCGCCCTGGGGAGGCCGCCGGGGCGGAGGGACGGGGCCGACCGGAGGGGCGGCCGGGCAGAACGGCCGGGAAGGGTGCGGCGCTGAGCCGGGGGCACGGCGGATGCGCGGGCGCGGAGCGGCGGCGGACGCGCCGGGCGCGGGCCGCGCGGGACGCACCCGGGGCTCCTCCGGGGGCCGTACGGCGCTCCGGCACAATGGCGGCATGCGAGCAGTGGTGCAGCGAGTGACCGAGGCCCGGGTGACCGTGGCCGGTGAGACCGTAGGCGCGATCGAGGGGCCCGGGCTCTGCGTCCTGGTCGGCGCCACCCACGACGACACCCCCGCCAAGGCCGCCCAACTGGCCCGCAAGCTCTGGACGCTGCGGCTGCTGCCCGCGAACGACGAGGGCGTCGAGCAGAGCTGCTCGGACCTCGGCGCCCCGCTGCTGGTGATCAGCCAGTTCACGCTCTACGGCGACGCCCGCAAGGGCCGCCGCCCCACCTGGAACGCCGCCGCCCCCGGCCCGGTCGCCGAGCCGCTGGTGGACGAGGTGGTGGCGCAGCTGCGCGCGCTGGGCGCCACGGTGGAGACGGGCCGGTTCGGCGCCGACATGCGGGTGGCGCTGGTGAACGACGGCCCGTTCACCGTCCTCGTCGAGGTCTGACCCCGCCGGGGCCCCACCGGGCCCGGCCGGGGCGCCGAGCGGCCCCGGCGCGGCCCCGGACGGCCCCCTACTGCGGGACGATCACGTCCTGGGTGCCCGGCACCGTGCCGGCCAGCAGCACGGCGTCCACCGGGACGTTCCGCTTGACGATCGCCAGCGCGATCGGCCCCAGCTCGTGGTGCCGGGCCGAGGAGGTCACGAAGCCCAGCGCCCGCCCGTCCGGGTCGGTGGCCAGCCGCACCTCGGTGCCGTGCGGGGGCAGCGTCTCCTCGGTGCCGTCCAGGTGCAGGAAGACCAGCCGGCGCGGCGGGCGGCCCAGGTTGTGCACCCGGGCGACGGTCTCCTGGCCGCGGTAGCAGCCCTTCTGCAGGTGGACGGCGGTGCGCAGCCAGTCCACCTCGTGCGGGATGGTCCGGTGGTCGGTCTCGAAGCCCAGCCGGGGCCGGTGGCCCTCGATCCGCAGCGCCTCGTACGCCCAGACCCCGGCCGCCGGGCCGTACCCGGCGGTGAGCCGCTCCAGCTCGGCGCGCGGCACGAACAGGTCGCGCCCGTACGGGAGTTCGCGGACGGCGGCGGCGCCCTCGACGGAGGCGGTGGAGCCGGCCGGCAGGTGGACCACGGCGTACTCGGCGGTCGCGTCGGCGACCTCCACCCGGTAGAAGAACTTCATGCCCTCCAGGTAGGCGACCAGCGCCTCCTGGGTGCCCGGCTCGACGTGCGCCCAGGTGGTGGTGCCGTCGTCCACCAGGTAGAGCGCGTGCTCGACGTGCCCGTTCGGGGAGAGCACCAGCGCCTCGGCGGCCTGCTGCGGCGGCAACTCGCTGACGTGCTGGGTGAGCAGCAGGTGCAGCCAGGAGAGCCGGTCCGCGCCGGTCACGGTGACCACGCCGCGGTGCGAGAGGTCGACGAAGCCGACGCCCTGCGACAGCCTGCGTTGCTCGCGGAAGATGTCGCCGTAGTGGGCGGCGACGCCCTCGTCGGCCCCCTCGGCGGGGACGGCTCCGGGCAGGGAAAGCAGCGGGCTCTTCACACCGGTCATACCGGCCAGCTTACGGCTGGTCCCCGACGAGCTTGGCGGTGCAGTCGGCGCAGCGGCCGAAGATGGCGAAGTGCTTGAGGTCGGTGTCGAAGCCGTGCCGCTCGCGCAGGCTGTCGATCAGCGGCTGGGCGATCTCGGTGCCGGTCTCGGTGACCTTGTCGCAGTCCCGGCAGACCAGGTGCAGGTGGTGGTGGCGGCCGGCCAGGTGGTAGGTCGGGGCGCCGTGGCCGAGGTGGGCGTGCGAGACCAGGCCCAGCTCCTCCAGCAGCTCCAGGGTCCGGTAGACGGTGGAGATGTTGACGCCGCTGGCGGTCCGGCGGACGTGGCAGAGGATGTCGTCGGGGGTGGCGTGGTCGAGCTCGTCGACGGCCTCCAGCACGAGCTGCCGCTGCGGGGTGAGCCGGTACCCGCGTTCGCGCAGGTCGGCCTTCCAGTCGCCGGAGAGCTGCCAGTCGGTGGTGCCGGTGTCCGCCACGGTACTCGTCCCTGCCAATGGTCGGGGGTCCTGGAGCAAGTGTAGGGACCGGCCGGGGGCCGGTCCCTACCTCGTGCACGGAAGTGCCGGTCGCGCGATCGGCCTACTTGAAGAAGGCGATGCCGTCGTCCGGCAGGTCGTTGATGTCCTTGATCAGCTGGGCCGGGCTGAGCACCTTCTTCAGCTGGGCGGACATGTACGGGCGCAGCGGCACGCTCGGGGCGGCCTTCTCGCCGACCCAGAGCAGCTCGCCGTTGACGAAGCCGTACAGCCGCTTGCCGCCCGAGTACTCCGGGGAGCCCTCGATCCGGGCGACCGCGTCGGTGGAGACGTCGACCTGGGGCTTGCCGTCGGCCAGCTCGCCGTACCAGATCTCGACCGTGCCGTCGTCGCGGACGGAGGAGATCTCGATCCCCCGGACACCGCTGGTGCCGTCGTGGTTGCTGGTGATGCGCCAGAACGCGTGCTCGTTCTCCAGCGGACGGACCTTCTCGCCCTCGCTGTCCAGCACCCAGGTCCGGGAGCGGAACTCCAGGAAGGGGCGGCCGTCGTGGCGGATCACGATCTCCTGGCCGAAGTTGCACTTCTCCGCGCCCGGGAAGTCGTAGACGCCCGCGCCCTCCCAGGTGCCGAGGAGGAAGGCGAGCGGGACGACGTCCCTGTGGAGGTCAGAAGGGATCTCGATCATGTTCCTGGTCGCTGTTCTCGTCGGTGTGGGACTGCCTCAACCGTACGGCAGTCTCAGCGCTGGCCCTGGTACAGCTTCATCACCGAGAAGATGGCGAACCAGGTGATCAGCACGGCCATGAGGGCCAGCAGACCGTCGAAGAAGATTTCCAGACCGGACACGGGTGGCTCCCAGGCGGCGACAGTGTGGTGGATTGTGCTCGGCTCACTCTATCCGCCGGGTTCCGGAGGGTCGCGGTGAGCCCCACCACGTCGCCGTTCGCGCCGTCCTCCCGCGGCTGCTCAAGCTTTGCCCAAGGCTTCCGGGGATGCCGGACGGCGGGGGCGCCGGCACCTCTAAGGTGGCGCCATGGCGAAGAAACTGGTCATCAAGGTCACCGCAGGGGCGGACGCGCCGGAGCGGTGCTCGCAGGCGTTCACGGTGGCGGCGGTGGCCGTCGCCAGCGGGATCGAGGTCTCGCTCTGGCTGACCGGGGAGTCCTCCTGGTTCGCGCTGCCGGGCCGGGCCGCGGAGTTCGAACTGCCGCACGCGGCGCCGCTGCCGGACCTGCTGGAGTCGATCCTGGCGGCCGGCTCGGTGACGCTGTGCACCCAGTGCGCGGCCCGGCGCGGGATCACACAGCAGGACACCGTCGAGGGTGTCCGCATCGCGGGCGCCCAGGTCTTCGTCAGCGAGATCATGTCGGACAACGTCCAGGCGCTCGTGTACTGAGGCACCTCGCGTATTGACGCCTACGGGCGTTCCTCGTGGTCGGGGCGGTCCCGGTCGTGGCCGGGCTCGTCCCACTTCGGGTCGTCCCAGCGCGGGTCGTTCCACCAGTCGTCGTCCGGGTCGCGCTTGTTGGCGAACACCGCGGCGGCCGGCGGGATGACCATCGCGACCACGCACATGCCGATCGCCGCGCCGACCGAGAAGAACCGCACCACGCCCCAGGCCATGACGAACAGGCCCAGGCACACGCCCATCATGGCGAAGTAGTAGCGACGCCGCCGCCTTGCCTGCACCCCTCCACGGTACGACCGAGGGCCCCTGCTCGGCAGGGGCCCTCGGAGTCTGGTCCGGGATCGTCCCGGCTCCGGTCAGACCGCGATCGCGACCTCGACGGCGGTGCCCTGGGAGGCCACCACCTGACGGTCCACGGTCTGGCCCGGCACCAGCGCGCGCAGGGTCCACTTGCCCGGGCGGGCGAAGAACCGGAACTGGCCGGTCGCCGAGGTGGGCACCTCGGCCGTGAACTCGCCGCCCTCGTCCAGCAGCCGCACGTAGCCGTTGACCGGCTCTCCGTCGCGGGTCACCGAACCCTGGATGATCGTCTCGTTCGCCACGTCAACTCCTGCCAGGTCCGGGCCGCCGGCCTTCGCACCGCACATGTCTGTCTCCTTCTGACTTACGGGTCGAGCCGGGGGCTCAGTTGCTGCCGAGCTCGATCGGCACGCCGACCAGGCTGCCGTACTCGGTCCACGAGCCGTCGTAGTTCTTGACGTTCTCCTGGCCGAGCAGCTCGTGCAGCACGAACCAGGTGAGCGCGGAGCGCTCGCCGATGCGGCAGTAGGCGATGGTGTCCTTCGCCAGGTCGATGCCCTCGGCCTCGTACAGCGCCTTGAGCTCGTCGTCGCTCTTGAAGGTGCCGTCGTCGTTGGCGTTCTTGGCCCACGGGATGTTGCGGGCGCTCGGCACGTGGCCGGGGCGCTGCGACTGCTCCTGCGGGAGGTGCGCCGGGGCGAGCAGCTTGCCGGAGAACTCGTCGGGCGAGCGGACGTCGACCAGGTTCAGGGTGCCGATGGCGGCGATCACGTCGTCGCGGAAGGCGCGGATCGAGGCGTCGGCGGCCTGCGCCGTGTACTCGGTGGCCGGGCGGGCCGGCACCTCGGCGACCAGGTCGCGGGAGTCCAGCTCCCACTTCTTGCGGCCGCCGTCCAGCAGGCGGACGTCGCCGTGGCCGTACAGCTTGAAGTACCAGTAGGCGTACGAGGCGAACCAGTTGTTGTTGCCGCCGTACAGCACGACGGTCTGGTCGTTGGCGATGCCCTTGGCGCTCAGCAGGGCCTCGAAGCCGGCCTGGTCGATGAAGTCGCGGCGGACCGGGTCCTGGAGGTCCTGCTTCCAGTCGATCCGGACGGCGTTGCGGATGTGGTTCTTCTCGTACGCGGAGGTGTCCTCGTCGACCTCGACGATGACGACCTTCGGGTCGTCCAGGTGGGCCTGGACCCAGTCGGCGTCGACCAGGACGTCGCTGCGGCTCATGGTGGGTTCTCCATCCGAGGGCGGTTGTGCGGAAGGTGCTGCTCAGGAGGGTGCTGCAGGGTGCCCGGGAGGATGCGGTCCGAAACCCTGTCCGAATAGCGGGACGAGGGGGTGGGCCGGTGCGGCCGGGCAGGAGACTGCGGAGTACCTCGGCGACCGCCGGCCCGGGGGGCCGGGCGCGGTCGCCGGAAAGATCGGCGGCGGGCGTCAACTGCCCTGCCGGGGGCGCCGAATCAGCGCATTCGACACAGACAGGCGGCCACGCGGCACAGGTCTACCGCCCGCCGCTTCGTGAGGTCCGTCTGTCGCTTCATGCCGACGATGCTAGGGACACCGGAGGCCCGCTGTCATCAGCGTATCGAATAGTGGGATCAGAACGACCGGATGATGGGATTTGCCCCCGGTCCGGCCTGTCCGGGCCCGGCCGGCGGCCCCCGGAGGGCGTGCGCGGGGCGCGAACGACACCGCTCCACGGCCCGCGCTGGACAGCGCGTCTCGCGGAGCGGAACGATTCGGCACAGCCGTGGGCGGGCCCCGGGACCGGGCCGGGGATGGGCCGGGGACGGGCTGGGCACGGGCCGCGCACGGGCCGGGATCAGCCCAGGAGCTTGACGTCCTTGCCGTCGAAGGTCAGCTGGAGGCCCTCCGGCAGCGGCGTCACACCGCCGCCCCCGCCCTCCTTGTCGGCCAGCTTCAGCCCGGCCGGCAGCGAGTCCAGGGTGAAGCTCATCGGCTCCAGCTGCTGGTTGGTCGCGCCGGCCACCAGCCCCGCCAGCGAGCTCAGCCGGAAGCCGTCCACCGTGACGGTGTTCCCCTTGTTGCGCACGCTGCCCTCGCCGATCTCGATCGGACCCAGCGAGGCCTTGACCTTGCCCGGACCGGCGTAGGCCAGGCTCAGCCGGGAGTTGCCGCCCACCGGCAGCTTGGCGCCGTGCAGCAGCTGGGAGGCGGGCGGCAGCAGCTGCGCGAGGTCCGGGTAGGAGATCACCCCGCTGCCGGTGCCGCTGTCCACCGTGGCACTGCTCATGCTGTCGCTGACCTTGACCCCGGCGAGCCGCGCCTTGAACGAGTGCAGCGCCACCTGGTGGCTGCCGTCGCCGACGGCCAGGCCGTCGGAGGAGATCCGGACGTCGTCCAGCTTCATCGACAGCACCTGGGTGAGGAACGGGAAGCCCTCGATCGAGACGTCCGGGCGCTGGCTCATCCGGCCGCTCTTCACGATCCGGTCGGCGGCCTCGTCCTCGGCCACGCCCACCGCGATCCGGTCCGCACCCAGCAGCAGGCCGGAGAGCACCGCCAGGCCGATCGTGGCCTTCAGCCATCCGCGCATCGTGTCCCCCGTCGTCGCCGGTCGCTGTGGTCGTTCGTCGCTGTGGTCGTTCGCAGTGGGTCGTTCACCGTTCCGTGGCGGACGCAGGACACGTCCGCCCTCGCACGACCGTACGACGTCCCGCCCCGGAACATGGTTCCGGGGCGGGAATTCGACCTGAACAGGCCTGGACGGGTGGGTACGGGTGGCTCAGGCCAGCAGCTCCGTGGCGATCCAGGCCAGCGGCGCGGCCACCGCCAGCGGCAGCGCCACGCCCGCCGTCATGTGCACGAAGCGGGACGGGAAGTCGTACGCCGCGACCCGACGGCCGACCAGCGCACCCAGCCCGGCGAGCACACCGAGCGCCAACGGGGCCCCGACCAGCAGGCCCAGCAGCACCGCCGCGGCCAGGCCCAGCACCGGGCCCAGCTGCTTCGGCCCGGGCAGCGGCGCCGCGGCCAGCAGGGTGGCCAGCGCCACCGCGCCCACCGCGGCCGGCACCCAGTCGGCCAGCAGCAGCGCGGTGCACAGCACCGTCACCACGGTGGCCGAGCCGAGCACGGTCAGCGCGTAGAACCGCTCCTTCGGGTCCGACGGGCGGAACGTCTGCAGCACCAGGACGAGCAGGAAGAACCCGCCCAGGGTGCCCACCACGGCCGCCACGCCACCGTCGGAGTCCGCCAGCAGCACCGCCACGTCCGCCGTCAGGCCCGCCAGCGCGGCGAGCAGGATGCCCTGCCGGGCCGGCCACATGCCGTTCAGCCGGAACCAGCCGGCCGCCGTCAGCAGCTGGAGCGGCGCGACCACCAGGGCCAGCGCGACCTGCCCGAGCGCGGCACCGCCGGCCAGCAGCGCGGCGATGCCCACCGTGATCAGGGCCGGCTGCAGGCCCGGGTCGATGATCGGCGAGCCGGTCCGGCCGCGCGGACCGGCAGGCGGCACCGCCTGCGGCGGGACGGCCCCGTACGGCGGCGCGACGGGGACGCCCAGCGGGCCGGGGGCGACCGGGCGCTTGAGCGTCATGGTCGGCGGGTCGAAGGCCTCCGCCGCCTGCTGCGCGGGGGCCTGCTGCGGCGCCGGGGCCGCGTGCCGGGCCCGCGGCCCCGGCGGCCGGGGGAGCTGCAGCTGGATCGTCGGATCCGGCTGGGGCTGCACCGGCTGCTCCGGCGGCCGCCGCCGCTGCCGCGGCTGCGGGGCCTGCTGCGGCTGCTGGGGCTGCTGGGCCTGCGGCGGCTGGTACGGCTGGTGACCCTGCGGCTGATGCGGCTGATGCGGCTGGTGACCCTGCTGCCGGGGCGCGCCCGACAGCGGACCGGACACCACCACCGGCGGCAGCAGCGCCGTCGCCTCGGCGTCGCTCACCGCCGGCACCGGCGGCAGCAGGGTGGTCGCGGCCGCGTCGTCGAACGCGGGCACCGCCGGCAGCACCGCGGTCGCCGCCGCGTCGTCCACCGGGTAGCCGTACGGCGACTGGTGGCCGGGCTGCTGCGGCGGGACGTACGGCTGCTGCTGCGGGTACGGCTGCTGTCCCTGGGGCGGGTACGGCTGGTGGGGCTGCTGCGGCCACTCGCCGTGGCCGCCGTGGTTCGGGTGGTTCGGGTTGTTCATGTCCGTCACGCCGCTCAGCCTCCCGCGAACGGCGGGAGGACCTCGACCGTCCCGCCCTCGGTCAGGGCGACGGTCGCGTGGTCGCGGCCGCCCACCTGGGCCCCGTCGACCAGGTACGAGCAGTGCCCGAGCAGCTGGACGAGCTTCGGCCGGTCGGCGTGCCGCGCCCTGGCCGCCGCCAGCGCCTCCGCCAGGGTCGCCGCCTCGTACGGCTCCTCGGCCAGCCCGGCCTCGGACTTCGCCGCCGCCCAGTAGCGGATCGTCCCGCGCACCCGGGCGCCGCTCGCGGGCTCGGTGGTCGCGCCCATCGGGCCACCCCTTCTCGTCGTCCTCGCCCGGCTCCGGTACCCCGGTCCGGCTCGCCACCGCGACGGCCGCCCGACCACCCGAACGATGGACCCGAACAGCGCCTCCGATGTGCGCCCCCCATGATGGCGTGTCGGCCACCACGAGCGGCAATCGCCCTGGCCGGACCGGCACGGAGTACGCACCGGCCTCGCACCGGACCGCCACCCGGAGGCGCCGGACCAGCGCCGGACCGGCGCTCGAAGCTGTGTCCAGCCTCACCCGGCGCACGCCCGAATTGGGCGAACCGCCGGATTCCGGCACTCCCGGCGGAGGGGGCGGTCGGCTATCCTCGACCACCAAGAGGGATCCGGGCAGAGTCGCCCCCGGGTCCTTTTGTGCTTCCAGGACGCCGGTACGGACGTTCTTGCGATTCGTCGGCCCACCCCCGGCGCGCAGCAGGGACCTCCCGGCCGGCGCGGCACAACGACGTGCCCCGGCCGGCCGGGGCATCGCCACCCGGCACCGGGCCGCCACCCGGCGCCGGACCAGACCGGAGGGTTCGCGGTGAGGAACAGGGCAGAAACGGTGCGCCCGGGGTTGCGGGACCCCCGGCGGACCCGCCGTCGCGCCCCGCACGCCGTCCGCTCCCCCGGTCCGCCGCGACCGGCCGTCGTCCTCCCCTCCCCCTCAGCACGTGCGCCATCCGGCTGTGGCGGCAGCCGTCACGCGACCGCGACGACCCGGAAAGGGGACCACCGGGTATGAGTTCTCTCCTCCTCCTCACCAATGCGCTGCAACCGTCCGCCGAAGTGCTGCCCGCCCTCGGACTGCTGCTGCACAACGTCCGGGTGGCCCCCGCCGAGGGCTCGGCCCTGGTGGACACGCCCAGCGCGGACGTCATCCTGGTCGACGGCCGGCGGGACCTGCCGCAGATCCGCAGCCTCTGCCAGCTGCTGCGGTCCACCGGCATCGGCTGCCCGCTGATCCTGGTGGTCACCGAGGGCGGCCTGGCCGCCGTCACCGCCGAGTGGGGCATCGACGACGTCCTGCTGGACACCGCGGGCCCGGCCGAGGTCGAGGCCCGGCTGCGGCTCGCGCTCGGCCGCCTCCAGGTCGTCACCGACGACAGCCCGATGGAGATCCGCAACGGCGACCTCTCGGTCGACGAGGCGACCTACTCCGCCAAGCTCAAGGGCCGGGCGCTCGACCTCACCTTCAAGGAGTTCGAGCTGATCAAGTACCTCGCGCAGCACCCCGGCCGGGTCTTCACCCGGGCGCAGCTGCTGCAGGAGGTCTGGGGCTACGACTACTTCGGCGGCACCCGGACGGTGGACGTGCACGTCCGGCGGCTGCGCGCCAAGCTCGGCGTGGAGCACGAGCAGCTGATCGGCACGGTGCGCAACGTCGGCTACCGCTTCGTCGTCCCGGAGAAGCCCGAGAAGGGCGAACGGCCGGAGCTCGCCCAGCGCCCCGCCACCCCCCTGGACGCCTGAGGACCGGCCGGGCGGGCCGTCCCCCGCCCGGCTTGTCCGGTTCCTCCCGGAGCCGCCCGCCGGCCTGCCGAACAAGGCCCCAGCTCCCCCTGCCGCCCCGGAGGCCACACGCGTAGACTCCCCCCGTGGCCAAAGTGACGCGCGACGATGTAGCCCGGCTGGCTGGTACCTCGACCGCGGTCGTCAGCTACGTCATCAACAACGGTCCGCGCCCGGTCGCACCCGCGACCCGGGAGAAGGTCCTCGCGGCGATCGACCAGCTCGGCTACCGGCCGAACAGCGTCGCCCAGGCGATGGCCTCCCGGCGCACCAACCTGATCGGCATGGTCGTCCCGGACGCCCGCCAGCCCTTCTTCGCCGAGATGGCGCACGCCGTGGAACGGGCCGCCTCCGAGCGCGGCAAGCTCGTGCTGATCGGCAACTCCGACTACGTGGACGACCGCGAGGTGCACTACGTCCGCGCCTTCCTCGGGATGCGCGTCTCCGGCCTGATCCTGGTCAGCCAGGGCCCCTCGCAGCGCGCCGCCGAGGAGTTCGCCGCGATGGAGGGCGCCAAGGTCGTGCTGCTGCACCGCCGGCCCGAGGCGATCGACGACGTCGCGGTGGTCACCGACGACGTGGCGGGCGCCGAGGCGATCGTGCGCCACCTGCTGGAGGTGCACGGGCACCCGTACGTGGCCTGCTTCGGCGGCCCGGTCGAGTCCCCCGCCCCCGGCGACCCGGTCATCGACCACGTCGAGGGGTGGCAGCGCGCCATGGACGCGCACGGTGTCCCCACCGAGCCGCACCTGATCGACGCGCCCTTCCACCGCTACGGCGCCTACGACGTCGCGCTCGGCGTGCTCCGCTCGCCGGACCGGCCGCGGGCGATCTTCTGCTCCACCGACGACCAGGCGATCGGCGTGCTGCGGGCCGCCCGCGAGGTCGGCCTGCGGGTCCCGGAGGACCTCGCGGTGGCCGGCTTCGACGACGTGCCGGAGGCCGCGCTCGCCGACCCGCCGCTGACCACCGTCGCCTCCGACCGCGACGCGATGGCCCGGGCCGCCGTGGACCTGGTGCTGGACGACTCGCTGATGGTGCCCGGCTCGGACACCGAGCGGGTCCGCACCTTCCCGTCCCGGCTGGTCATCCGCCGTTCCTGCGGCTGCGGCGGCGACGCCCCCGGCCGGTCCGTAGCGGAGTAGCCGGCCCGGACCGGAGCGGCGGGCCCGTACCGGAACGGCCGGTTCCGCTCGGCAGGCGGGCTGACCAGGCTTTATGAGAACCCAACGGGCTTCTCTCCCCGTTCTGAGCCGGTTCTCATCCACTCCTCATGCACCGGGCCGAGCTTGGTCGACATGAGCGAGAAGCAGCAGCACCCCAGCGAGCAGTACGGCCCGTACGAGCCCCACGAGCAGTACGACCCCTACCAGGCCCACGGCCGGTACGGGCAGCACGGCCAGTACCAGGCCCACGGGCAGTACGAGGCCCAGGAGCCCCGGGTGATCGAGGGCACCGTGCTCGGCAGCGGCCCGGCCGCCGGCGGCTCCGGCACCACCGGCGCGGACGGGTACGGGCCCGGGTACAGCTACCGCGAGGACCACTCCGACGGCGGCTTCGACGCCCCGCCGCCGCCCCCGCCGATCCCGCCCGAGCCGCCCACGATCCTCGGACCGGGCTCCCCCGAGGGCCCCGGCCACCACGGCGGCCGGGCCCGGCGCGGACTGCTGCGCGGCCGGCTCGCCCTGGTCACCGCCGTCGCCGCGGTCGCGGCCGTCCTCGGCGGGGTCACCGGCGGCCTGGTCGCCGCCGACCACCAGGGCTCCGAGAACCGCGTCGGCACCATCGCCAGCCCGGTCTCCGCCCGCTCCGACGGCACCGCCGACGTGGCCGCCGTCGCCGCCGCCGTCTCGCCCAGCACCGTCGAGATCACCGTCAAGACCGGCAACGGCACCGCCACCGGCACCGGCGTCGTCCTGAACACCGACGGACAGATCCTCACCAACTACCACGTGATCGACACCGCGTCCGCCGGCGGCCGGATCACCGTCACCTTCAAGGACGGCTCCACCGCCCAGGCCACCGTCACCGGCACCGACAAGGCCCTCGACGTCGCCGTGATCACCGCCACCGGCGCGAAGAACCTCACCCCCGCCGTCCTCGGCGACTCCTCCACCGTGGCCATCGGCGACCCGGTCGTCGCCATCGGCAACCCCGACGGCCTCACCGGCACCGTCACCTCCGGCATCATCAGCGCCGAGAACCGCGACGTCACCGTCCAGCTCGACGAGGGCAGCACCAGCAACAACGGCGGCTTCGGCCTCCCCTACCTGCCCGGCCTGCGCGGCACCGCCCCGCAGTCCGACAGCGGCAGCACCACCACCTACAAGGCCTTCCAGACCGACGCCGCGCTCAACCCCGGCAACTCCGGCGGCCCGCTCATCAACGCCAACGGCCAGGTCATCGCCATCAACTCGGCGATGTACGCGCCCGGCGGATCCGGCTCCTCCGGCGGCTCGGCCGGCAGCGTCGGCCTCGGCTTCGCCATCCCGATCAACGACATCAAGCAGGTCCTGCCGAAGCTCGAAGCCGGCCAGAACCTGTGAGCACCGCTCCCTGAGACGGACAATTGCTCCCAGCAGGCCCTCCACCCGACGAGAAAGGGCACCCGCCCATGACCCCGTCCGCCGACGACCGCACCACCGCCGAGGCCGGCCACCCCTTCGCCCGGCTCCTCGTGGTCGACGACGAACCCGCCCTCCGGGACGCCCTGGAGAGCAGCCTCGCCTTCGAGGGGTACGAGGTCGCCACCGCCACCGACGGCTACGAAGCCCTGGAATCCGTCGAACGCGACCGGCCCGACCTCGTCCTGCTGGACATCATGATGCCCCGGATGGACGGCCTCACCGCCGTCCGCCGGATGCGCTCCCGCGGCGACACCGTCCCGGTGCTGATGCTGACCGCCCGCGACGCCGTCGGCGACCGCGTCACCGGTCTCGACGTCGGCGCCGACGACTACCTCGCCAAGCCCTTCGAGCTCGACGAACTGCTCGCCCGCGTCCGCGCCCTGCTGCGCCGCAACGCCCTCGCCGCCGAGGCCGCCGCCCGCGCCGCCGTCGAGGACGAGAGCGAGGTGCTCGCCTTCGCCGACCTGCGGATGAACACCGCCACCCGCGAGGTCACCCGGGCCGGCAAGCCGATCGAGCTCACCCGCACCGAGTTCATGCTGCTGGAGATGTTCCTCGCCCACCCCCGCCAGGTCCTCACCCGCGAACAGATCCTCAAGGCGGTCTGGGGCTTCGACTTCGAGCCCTCCTCCAACTCCCTCGACGTGTACGTGATGTACCTGCGCCGCAAGACCGAGCAGGGCGGCATGCCCCGCCTGATCCAGACCGTACGCGGCGTCGGCTACGCCCTGCGCCCGGCCGCCGGCACGAGCGCGTGAACCACGTCCCGCCCCCACCGCTGGCACCCCCGCTGGCACCGCCCCGCACGCCCCGCCGCCGACAGCGCCTCCTCCACTGGTTCCGCTCCCGCTCGCTGCGCAGCCGCCTCACCTTCCTGAGCGCGGCGGCGGTGGCGGTGGCGATCGCGCTGTCGGCGCTGGCGTGCTGGTTCATCGTGGAGAAGCAGCTCTACGACCAGGTGCGGACCGACCTGGCCAACGCGACCGTGCCATCGGCGGCCCGAGTACCCCTGCTCCTCTGTTACCCGACCGCGGAACAGGCTCTGGCGAACCAGCCTACGAGCACCACCTCGGAGAACAGCATCGCGGTGGCCCGGGACACCCAGTTCGTGGTGGCCAACCCGACGGGCGTCTGCCTGCCCCCGAACGCGACCAAGGCGATCGTGGTCCAGCCCGGCGACACAGCCGGGTTCAGGCTCAAGAACGGCCAGTCGATCATCCGCGACGGCCGTTTCACCGACGGGACCCCGGCGGTCGTCCGGATCTCGCTGGCCCACTCCGTGTCGGGGCCGGCGCTGCTGATGGTCGCCACCTCCACCCAGCCCGTCGAGGACTCCCTCCAGGGCCTCGCCATCCTCCTCGGCTCCGTCTCCGCCGGCGGCATCCTGCTCGCCGCCATCGCCGGCCGGCTGGTCGCCCGTTCCTCCCTCAAGCCCGTCGACCAGCTCACCGACGCCGTCGAGCACATCGCCCGGACCGAGGAGGTGGGCACCACCATCCCGGTCAACGGACACGACGAGATCGCCCGCCTCTCCACGTCCTTCAACTCGATGAGCACCGCCCTCGCCAACTCCCGCGAGCGGCAGACCCGGCTGATAGCCGACGCCGGGCACGAGCTCCGCACCCCGCTGACCTCCCTGCGCACCAACGTCGACCTGCTGATCCGCAGCAACGACACCGGCCGCCCGCTGCCCGCCGCCACCAAGACCAAGCTGCTCGGCAACATGAAGGCGCAGATGCAGGAGCTCACCGTGCTGATCGGCGACCTGCTCCAGCTCTCCCGCCCGGACACCCCGAAGAGCGGCCCGGCCCCCACCGTGGTCGCCCTGCACGAGCTCGCCGGACGGGCCGTCGAACGGGCCAAGCTGCGCGGCCCGGGGCTGGTCTTCGAGACCGACACCGAGCCCTGGTACGTGCACGGCGACGCGGCCGGGCTGGAACGGGCGGTGATCAACCTGCTGGACAACGCGGTCAAGTACAGCCCGCCCGGCGGCACCATCGACGTCCGGCTGCACCGGGGCGTGCTGACCGTCCGCGACCACGGCCCCGGCATCCCGCCGGACGAGCTCCAGTACGTCTTCGACCGGTTCTGGCGCTCGCCCTCCTCGCGCCAGCTGCCCGGCTCCGGCCTCGGGCTGTCGATCGTCGCGCAGAGCGTCCGGGAGGCGGGTGGCGAGGTCACCCTCGGCCCGGCCGCGGACGGCGGTCCGGGCGCGCTGGCCACCGTCCGCCTGCCCGGCGGCCCCGCCCCGGAATGACGGAATGACGGAATGACGAAAGGGGCGGGTGGGGCGCCCCGACAGCGCCCCACCCGCCCCCGTCCCAGGGCACACGCCCCGGAGCCGGCTCACGGTCAGTCGATGTCGCTGCCCGGGCCGATGACCTTGATCCGGTCCCGCGCCGGGGCCTGGAGCGGCGAGGCCGCCGTGCTGTGGGCGCTCAGGTAGGCCACGAAGACGTCCAGGTCCGAGGCGCCGACCAGCTTGTCGGTGCCGGCCGCGAAGGCCGGGAAGCCGTCGCCGCCGCCGGCCAGGAACTCGTTGGCCGCGACCCGGTAAGTGGCCGCCGGGTCGACCGGCGCGCCGTTCAGCCGCACCGAGTCCACGACCACCCGGTCCGCACCGGTCTTGCGCATGTCCAGGGTGTAGTGCAGGTTCGAGGACACCTGGAGGACCTTCGGCGCGGCCGCGTTGGAACCGCTCACCTGCTGCTGGAGCAGCTGGATCAGCTGGGCCCCGGTCAGCGTCTTGACCTGCATCATGTTGGTGAACGGCTGGACGGTGAACGCCTCGCCGTAGGTCACCACGCCGTCGCCCTCGCCGCCGGAGGCCTTGTAGACCAGGTCGGAGCGGATGCCGCCGGGGTTCATGAAGGCGACCTGGGCGCCGCCCTTGTCGGCCGGGGCCAGCCCGGCGAGCTGCGAGTCGGCGATCACGTCACCGAGCGGCTTCTCCAGGTCGTTGCTGCCGCGGCCGTTGATGTCCGCGGCGACGTAGCCGACCGGACGGTTGGCGATCGGGGCGGCCAGCTTGGAGTAGTGGTCGACCAGCGCCGTCATGTCCGACGCCTTCTCGACCGTGCGGCGCACCACGTGGTTCTCGGCCTTGACCGAGGGGCGCACGATCTCGCCGGTGGTCTTGTCCAGCTTCATGTCGATCTCGGTGAAGAGCCGGCCGAAGGAGGCGGCACTGGTCACCGAGCGCGGGACGCCATTGGGGTCGGGGATGCTGCAGGCGTACGCGTTGTGGGTGTGGCCGGTGACGATGGCGCCGACCGCCGGGTCGATCTTCTTGGCGATGTCGACGATCGGGCCGGAGACGCCCTGACCGGCCGCGCCGCAGTCGTAGTTGTAGACGCCGCTGGCCGGGTAGCCGCCCTCGTGGATCAGCGCGACGATCGAGTTGACGCCCTTGGCCTTGAGCTCGGCGGCGTACTTGTTGATCGTGGTGACCTCGTTGGCGAACTTCAGGCCCTTGACGCCCTCGGCGGTCACGATGTTCGGCGTGCCCTCCAGGGTGACGCCGATGAAGCCGACCTTCACGCCCTGGGACTTGGTCACCCAGTAGGGCGCCAGCAGCGGCTTGCCGGTCTTCTCGTCGGTGACGTTGGCCGACAGGTAGTTGAAGTTGGCGCCCTTGAAGGTGCGGCCGGGCTCGTAGCAGCCGTCGGTCGGGTGGCAGCCGCCGTCCTGCATGCGACGCAGCTCCTGCGCGCCCTCGTCGAACTCGTGGTTGCCCACGGAGGTGACGTCCAGGCCGAGCTTGTCCATCGCCTCGATGGTCGGCTCGTCGTGGAAGAGCGCCGAGGTCAGCGGGCTGGCGCCGATGATGTCGCCGGCCGCGACGGTGATCGAGTCGTCGGCCGGGATGCGCGCCTTGCGCAGCTCGGTGGCCAGGTACTCGATGCCGCCGGCCGGGGTGGCGACCTCCTTGCCGGTGGCCGGGTCGATCTCCTTGATCGTGCCGGACGAACCGGCCGGAGGCTCCAGGTTGCCGTGGAAGTCGTTGATCGCCAGCAGCTGGAGGTTGACGGTCTTGTGGCGCTTGGCGTCGGCGGCCTGGGCGGCCGTCGGCACGACGACCGTGCCGAGCAGACCAGCGGCGGCGACGACGGCGAGCGCCGTCCGTCGGGATCTGACGGTGAGCATGAAGGGTTCCCCTGCACCTTGGAGGGAGCACCGGCTGCGGACAGCGGCGGCGTTCGGGCGTGTGACATGTGTTGCGACTGCGAAGCCTAGGGTCAACGCGCGTAGCTGTCAGGACGTGGAACGTAACGAGAGGATTACCTACGGACGAACCGTCACCGTCCGCCGGGTGCGGAGCCTGCGGAGAAGGCCCCTCAGACCCCCGGCTCGGCCGCCAACTTCTGGTCCGCGCGCACCCGTTCGGCCACCGCGTCCTCGGTCATCGCGCGGTCGGTGTAGACCAGCGGGCGCTCCGCCTCGGTGATGATGTGTTTGACCACCTGGACGTTGCTGTTGACGTCCCAGACCGCGATACCCGGCGACAGGGTCGGGATGATCTCCACCGCCCAGCGCGGCAGACCCAGCACCCGGCCGGTGGCCCGCGCCTCCTCGGCCTTCTGCATGTAGATCGTCCGGGTCGAGGCCATCTTCAGGATCGCCGAGGCCTCCTTGGCCGCCGCGCCGTCCACCACGTCGGACAGGTGGTGGACCACCGCGACGAAGGACAGGCCGAGCCGGCGGCCGAACTTCAGCAGCCGCTGGAACAGCTGGGCCACGAAGGGGCTGTTGATGATGTGCCAGGCCTCCTCGACCAGGAAGATGCGCTTCTTCCGGTCCGGCCGGATCCAGGTGTGCTCCAGCCACACCCCGACGATCGCCATCAGGATCGGCATCGCGATCGAGTTGCGGTCGATGTGCGAGAGGTCGAAGACGATCAGCGGCGCGTCCAGGTCGATGCCGTCGGTCGTCGACCCGTCGAACATGCCCCGCAGGTCGCCGTCGACCAGCCGGTCCAGCACCAGCGCCACGTCCAGGCCCCAGGACTGCACCTCGCCCACCGCCACGCCCAGCGACTCCACCGAGGACAGTTCGGGGTTGCGCAGGGTGTCGATGATGTCGTCCAGCACCGGCTGGCGGTCCTTCACCGAGGCCACCACGTGGGCGTGCGCGGCCTTCAGCGCGAAGCCGGCCCGCTCCTCCAGCCCGCGCCCCATCGCCACCTCGACGATCGTGCGCAGCAGCGACAGCTGGCCGTTCTGGGTGATCGCCGGGTCCAGCGGGTTGAGCTTCACCCCGCCGTCCCGGGCCGCCATCGGGTCCAGCCGGACCGGCTTTATGCCCAGCGCGTTGGCGATCAGGTTCCACTCGCCCACGCCGTCCTCGCCCTGCGCGTCCAGCACCACGACCTGGCGGTCGCGGAACCTCAGCTGCCGCAGCACGTACGTCTTCTCCAGCGCCGACTTGCCGTTGCCGGACTCGCCGAGCACCAGCCAGTGCGGGGCGGGCAGCTGCTGCCCGTACAGCTGGAACGGGTCGTAGACGTACCCCTTGCCGCTGTACACCTCACGCCCGATGATCACCCCGGAGTCGCCCAGCCCCGGCGCGGCGGTCGGCAGGTAGACGGCCTGCGCCTGGCCGGTGGAGGTGCGCACCGGCAGACGGGTGGTCTCCACCTTGCCGAACATCAGGCTGGTGAACGCCTCGGAGAGGTTGCCGAGCGCCATGGGCGGGCTCCTGACGGGTCAGCGGTGGACGGACGTACGGGTGTGCGGGTGCACGGGTGTGCGGGTGCGTCCGCTCAGCGGCGGATGCCGGTGGCGAACGGGAGGGTGTTGACGAAGGCCCGGTGGTGCTCGCGGTCGCACCACTCCAGCTTGAGGTAGCTCTTGCCGGCCGAGGCCCGGATGGTCCGCTTGTCGCGGGCCAGCGCGTCGGGGTTGCGCGAGGAGACCGTGATGTAGCCGACCAGGTTCACCCCGGCCGCGCCGGAGGCCAGGTCGTCGCCGCGCTGGTCCACCCGGCCGGTATGGGCCAGGTCGCGCGGGTCGACCGTGCGGTTCATCTTGGCCGCGCGGCTCGCCTCGGCCTCGTCGTTGGTCTTCTCGGTCAGCATCCGCTCGATCGCGACGTCGGTGGGCTCCAGGTCCATCGTCACCGCGACCGTCCGGATCACGTCCGGGGTGTGCACCAGCAGCGGCGCCAGGAAGTTGACGCCCACCGGGGTGAGCGGCCACTCCTTGATCCACGCGGTCGCGTGGCACCACGGCTCCCGGGTCGCCGACTCCCGGGTCTTCGCCTGCAGGTACTGCGGGTCGGTCGCGTCCAGCTCGGCCGGCCAGGCGTTGCGCCGGGACATCGCCTGGATGTGGTCGATCGGGTGGTCCGGGTCGTACATCGAGTGCAGCAGCGAGGAGAGCCGGGCCTGGCCCAGCGGCTGGCGCACCCGGATGTCCGCCTCGGCCAGCCGGGCGCAGATGTCGGTCAGCTCGCGCGCCATCACGGCCGCCAGCCCCTCGTCGTCCCGCGCCCGCCGCCCGGTGGCCGTCCGGCCCATCGCGTGCGCCTCGGCGGCCAGGTCACGGGTGTAGTGCATGCAGGCCACCAGGTACGCCCGGTGCTGCTCCGAGGAGGTCGACACCATCGACTGGAGCTGGTCGTACGAGTCCTGCAGCCAGCGCGGCGAGGACGGGTCCCCGCGCCGCTCGACGTCCTTGGCGTGCGCGTCCGGGTCGGCCGGCAGGGTCCGGGCCAGGATCTGCAGCCGGGTCACGAAACCGTCCCCGTTGGCGACGTGCTTCAGCAGCGTCCCGAAGCGGTCGACCAGGGCCTCCTGGTCCTCCGAGTCCCGCAGGCCCACGCCCGGGCCCTCGATCTCGATCGCGGCCGTCACCGTGCGCCGCTCCAGGTGCATCAGCACCCCGACCTCGTCCGGCCCGAACGGCGCCGTCAGCCAGCGCAGCCGCCCCACCCCCGGCGGCGGGCCGACCTCCACCTCCCGGCCGTCCAGCCGGGTACCCGCGTCCATCACGTCCGAACGCCACACCGCCCGCCCGCTGCGGACCGTCCGGCGGTAGGTGCGGTTGATCTCCACCCACTTGTAGAACGTCCGCCTGCGGTACGGCACGTACACCGCCGCGATGGCGAGCGCCGGCAGACCGACCAGACCGCCGATCCGCAGCGGCAGGACCGGCATCAGCAGGCCCCAGAGCATGCCGAGGAAGGCCCCGAAGATGATCAGCACGATCTCGCCGGACTCCCGGTTCCGGCCGATCGGCGCGTTCGGGCGGGCCTTGCCGATCAGGTAGGTGCGGCGCTGGTGGACGTACGGCTGGGCGTACTGGGCACCGTACTGGCCGAGCGGTTCACTGCTCACTTACCCGTCACCCTCCCTTCGCTGGATTGCTGTCGCGGATCGGAACCGGGCCCTGCTTCGGCCCGCCCTGCGGCGGCGGGGACGGCGTCCGCCCGGCGTGCGCGGCGATGCCCGGCGCGACCGAACCGCCGCCGGCACCCCCGCCACCCCCCGTACCGGCCGCCTGGCCGCGGTCGCCGTGGGTGCTGATGCCCTGCTTCATCAGGTTCGCGGTGCCGTTGATCATCGCCGAACCGGCCTGCACGGCATTGGCCCGGGCCCCGCGCATGTTCAGCATCTCGTCGCCGAAACCCGGCACGAAGCGGTAGACCGAGGCGCTCGCGAAGATCGACAGGAACAGGATCGCCAGCCCGGACAGCACCCGGGCGAAGTCGTCGTCCGCCCCGGAGCCGGTCGCCACCGCGCCCGCCAGGCCCAGGATGACCACGATGATCGGCTTCGCCAGGTCCACCGCCAGCATCACCCCCGCCCAGCGCCGCACGTGCTTCCACAGCTGCCGGTCCACCAGCCCCGCGTACACCGCCGTACCCAGCAGCGCGCCGACGTACAGCATCGCCGCCCGGATCAGCAGCTCCACCCAGAGCACCGCCGCCGCCAGCACCGCGACCAGCGACACGATCACGAGTATCAGCGGGCCGCCGCCCACGTCGCCCTTCTCCAGCGTGTCGGCGAAGCCCCCCAGGTACGACCCGGTGTCCGTCTTCGTCCCGACCGCGATCGCCTTGGTCAGCCCGTCCGTCACGCTCACCACGGTGTACAGGATCAACGGCGTGAACGCGGACGCCACCACCGTCAGCCACAGGAAACCGATCGCCTCCGAGAACGCCGTCGCCAACGGCGCCCCCCGCACCGCCCGCTTCGCCACCGCCAGCAGCCACAGCACCAACGTGATCACCGTCGACACGGCGAACACCACGGCATACTGCTGCAGGAACGACGCATTGGTGAAGTCCACCTGCGTCGTCCCGTCGATCGCCCCCGACAGCTTCCGCACCACCCACGCCGCGGCCTGCGCACAGCTCTTGGCCAACGACCCGAGCGGATCGGCCACGGCCCCGACGGCGCCGCCACCGGGGAGGGAGCCCCCGCCGGGCTTGTCGGCGCAGAGAATGTCGCTGCCCGAGATCGGCAGGTCAGGGCAGTTGGATTTGGCGGTGCCGCTCGGATTCGGCGTCGGCGACGGCTCCGCGAGCACCCGCTGGGCGGCCGCCAGCGCCGCCACCTGCAAGGTGGCCAGCACACCGGCGAGGGTGCCCACGCGGCGCCGTGCGCCGGAACGGCGTGAGGTCTGGTCAACGCGCAAAGCGGAACCCCCCGAACTGCTGGACGGCGCCGGTGATCTCATCGGCGGTGGCGGCCTGCTGGTCTGCGGGCAGCGGCGCGGGGCCCTGCCTGCTGGTGTAGTCGGTGAGCTTCCAGTCGCTGCCCGTCCAGTGCAGCGAGAGCGTGAGGGTGAACCAGTTGGTGGTCACCGGCTGGACGGAGTGCTCGCCGGCGAGGCCGGTGAGGCCGGTGCACCACACCTCGACCTTGGCGTCGCCGTCGCTGTAGCCCGTCGACTTGGTGCCGACCGGTACCGTGCGGCTGACGAAGGTGAGGCCCTTGGGCGCGTGGCCCTGGGCGTCGAGGCCGTAGCGGGTGGCGGTGTCGCCGCCGAAGCCCTGGTCCAGCCGGCCCTGGAGCCCCGCCAGGGCGTCCGGGTCGGCGATGGTGGTGATGATGCCGTGCCGGCTGTCGGTGCGGAACATGTCCGCGGAGCCGATCGCCACCGCGTAGTTGGTGGCGGCCGACTGGGCACCGGGTTCGGTGTGCGGGTAGCCGGTGGGGATGCCGTTGACGGTGGTGCCGACGGGCTGGTCGCCGCTGGGGGCGGGGCCGGCGCCGGAGCCGGCGCGGTCGGCGGAGGCGCCGCCGCCTCCGGTGCCGCTTCCGCTGCCGGGTGTGACCCGGTTGGCGATGGCGATGGCCACGACGAGCAGGGTGACGACCACGAGGACGGCCAGCAGAGCGCGCAGCGGGCGGGACTGACGGTGGTTCTGCTGGGGGGAGGACTGTTCGCCGACCGGCAGGCGCGTACGGGTGCGCGGCTGGTCGTCGGACAACGGCACGGCGGCCCTCCTGGTGCGGGGAGCCGGGGCGGCTCCGGGGGCCCTCCGCCCGGGGGCGGGCGCGAGCGGAGGGTGGGAACGGGGGTGAGGTCCTGGCGGGCCGGCCGTCGGAGGGGGTCCGGACGGGGACCCGGTCTCAGGCAGATCGGACTACTGCTGTCCGATCGTCAGATCGCCATGCCGTAGACAATGGTGAACAGAGTGCCGAGTGATCCGATGATGAACACGCCGGTCAGTCCGGCGACGATCAGCCCCTTGCCCTGTTCGGCGCCGAAGCTGTCGCGCATCGCGGTCGCCCCGATCCGCTGCTTGGCCGCGCCCCAGACCGCGATGCCGAGGCAGAGGAGGATGGCGACGGCCATGATGACCTCGACCATCACCCGCGCCTCCGACCCGAGGGTCGCGAACGGCCCCCAGTCCGGGGCGATTCCGCCGATGATGGTGTCGATGTTCGGCTTCTTGGGGGGGTCCTCGGCCAGGTGGCTGACCGCATTGGTGTGCACGCTGCTCAGGTTCATTTCCATCTCACCGCCCGATCAGGCAAATTCAAGGGCCCGGACCCGGCCCGCGCGAAGGGTCGGTACCTATTCTTGGCCAGATCTGATGTCGACTTGGCTACTTCTCGCGGATTGGTCGTGAGGCATCGGACACGTACGCGAGGATGTACACCGTACGAAGGATAGCGCTCACTGTTCGTATCTCTGATGATTGCGGTGAGCAACGCCTTCCGGGACACTTCGACTGACGACTCGTCGGGATGGTGCTGATGGTACTCCGGAAGGCCGGTACGGCCGCCGTCGCTGCGGGAGTTGTTGGTTTCGGGTTCATCGGGCTGGTGACGATAGGGACTTATGCGGCGAGTGGGACGCCGCAGCAGGCGGCGAATCGTTCCGCCCTGTCCCCCGGAACGGTCCCCGCGGCCTACCAGGAACCGATCCAGCGGTGGGGTGCGCTCTGCGCGGAGATCTCCCCGCCGATGCTCGCGGCGCAGCTGTACCAGGAGAGCGGTTTCGACCCCAAGGCGCGCTCCGGGGTCGGGGCGCAGGGCATGGCGCAGTTCATGCCGGGCACCTGGAGCTCGTACGCCACCGACGGCAACGGGGACGGCAGGGCGGACGTCTGGGACCCGCTGGACGCGATCGCCTCGGCCGCGACCTACGACTGCGCGATCGCCAAGCAGGTCGCGAAGGTCCCGGGCGACCCGCAGGCCAATCTGCTGGCCGCCTACAACGCCGGCGAGGGCGCGGTGCTCAAGTACAACGGGATCCCGCCGTACCGGGAGACCCAGGGCTACGTGCGGAACATCCAGGCGATGGCCCGCAGCTTCACCGCTCCGGTCTCGCCGACCGCGCCGCTGGAGGTGTCCGCGCAGTCGTCGGCCGCGATCTACTTCGCGCAGACCAAGCTCGGCACCCCGTACCTGTGGGGCGGCGAGGGCCTGCCCTCGCAGAACGGGCGGTTCGACTGCTCGGGCCTGACCCAGGCCGCGTTCGCCAGTGTGGGCATCACCCTGCCCCGGGTGGCCAACGACCAGTGGTACGCCGGGCCGCACCCGTCGCGGGACCAGCTGCGGCCGGGCGACCTGGTGTTCTGGGCGACGGACCTGAGCGATCCGCGGAGCATCCACCACGTCGGGATCTACGTCGGCGGCGGGTACATGATCAACGCGCCGCACACCGGCGCGGTGATCCGCTACGACAAGATCGACACCCGGGAGTACATCGGCGCGACCCGGGTCACCTCGGACGGCGCCCAGGCGCTGCCGACCCGCAACAACGACGGCGTGGTGAACGCCCCGAGCCGGCCGGGCGGGACGGAGCCCACCGCCCCGGCGGGAGGCCATGGCGGCACCCAGGGCAGCGCGCCGGGCAGTGCTCCGAGCGGTGCTCCGGCAGCCTCCGGCCGGCCCGCGGCCGCCGCCCCGCCCGCGCAGGCCGGGCCGAGTCCCACCGGGACGGGAGGGTAGGCCCGAGGAGGCCGGGACGGCCGGGACCTGTGTGCGCGCCGTGGACGCTGAGTCACGTTTACATAACCGCGTGTTTCCATGGAACGCTGTGTCCCGGCGATGACGTTGGGTCCGGTGGCCCCCCGTCAGCTTTCGGCGCCGGGCCAGCCCCGGCGGGAACGTACAGGTGCAGTGGACCAGAAGGAGGTGCGGCGTGTCGACGCCGCTTGCCGACACGACCAACCCCGACCTCGACCTGCTCTACGCCGTCAACGGCCTGGCCAAGCGCTCCCCGCAGTGGCTTGACCACCTGGTCTCGTGGATCGGCGAGTACGGCATCCTGATCGGCCTGGCGATGCTGGGCCTGGTGGCCTGGCTCCAGGCCAGGCGCCGTCCGGACGCGCCGGTGGCGATGGCCGGGCTGCTCTGGGTGCCGCTCTCGGTGGCGGTCGCCGAGCTGGCGAACCTGCCGATCGCCGCGATCGTGAACCGCCCACGCCCCTTCGTCGACCATCCGGGGCTGCTGGTGCTGGTGGACGGCAAGGCCGGCACCCACTCCTTCGTCAGCGACCACTCGACCATGACGATGGGCGTCGCGGTGGCGCTGTTCCTGGTGAACCGCAGGCTGGGCTGGATCGCCGGCGGGCTGGCGCTGCTCCAGGGCTTCTGCCGGATGTTCATGGGCGTCCACTACCCGACCGACGTGATCGGCGGCTTCGCGCTGGCCGTCGCCGTGGTGCTGCTGCTGGCGCCGATCGCGATGGCGGTGCTGGTGCCGTTCTGCCACGCGCTGAGCCGGACGGCGGTCGCCCCGCTGATCCGGGCGCCCGAGCGCGGCGGCGCGGCCCGCGGCGGGGCCGGTCCGCGCGGCCGTCGGCGCGGGCGCGGGACGGTGCGGGCCGGGGAGCAGCCGCCGGAGTCCGACCTCGCGGCCTGAGCCCGCGGGCGGACGCGGCCAAGCGGTCCAGGCGGTCAGTCCGGCTCGGCACCGTTCCCGGCGAGGTGGTCGGCCCCCTCACGGCGGGCCAGGTCGCGCGAGCGGCGGGCCGGGGAGTACCAGCCGCAGCTGCAGGTCGCGAAGGCGAAGGAGCCGCGCTCGCTGATCACGAGGCGGTGTTCGGGCATCCTGGTGGTGCCGGGTGCGACCGGCAGCTCACTGTGCACGTGGTTCACCGTAACGCGCCGGACGCCCCCCGCGCGACGCTCCGGCGGTACCGGCCCCGTAACCCTTCGCGCCCCAACTCGTTTGCCCGGAAAGAGCTCTGCCCACCGGTGGTGTCCGGCGGGGCAGTCGGGCCCGAGGGGGTTGTCGCGAGGATGAAGATGACCGACCAGCAGCGCACCGGACGGCCGGCACGCCGGCCGGGTCCGCACCTGCGCTCGGCGGCCGGGGCCGCCCTGCTCGCCGCCGCCCTGGCGGCGGGGGCCGCCGGCTGCTCCGGAGGATCCGTCGACGGCTCCTCCGACCAGCAGTCGGCCGCGCCCGACCAGCTCGCCGCGGACCCGCTGACGGCGGTGCGCAACGCCGCCGACATCACCGGCCGCACCGGCTCCGCGCACACCGCGACGGAGCTGGTCACCGAGTCCGCCGAGAAGAAGGCCTCGTTCAGCGGCACGGGCGGCTACGACTACGTCAAGCGGATCGGCCGGCTGGAGGTCCAGGTGCCGCCGGGCGCGGCGACCACCGGGAAGATCGTCGAGGTGGTCCTGCCGGGCACCGTCTACCTCCAGAACAGCGGCGCCAAGGTCCCCGAGGGCAAGTGGGTCAAGCTGGACGTGCGTCAGCTGCCGGACGGCAACCTGGTCAGCAGCGGCGCCACCGACCCGGCCTCGGCGGCGGGGGCGCTGCGCGGGGCGCAGAAGGCGGAGGCGGTGGGCACCGAGACCGTCGACGGCGTCGCGCTGCACCACTACCGGGGCACCCTGGACCTGGCGAAGGCCGCCGACGCGACCGGCGGGCGGGGCGGGGACGGCCTGCGGACGGGCGCGCAGACCTTCACCGTCAAGGAGGTCCCGTACGACGCCTGGCTGGACGACCAGGGCCGGCTGCGCAAGGTGGTCGAGGTGTTCACCTTCGCCGGGGTGGCCGGGTCGAAGGAGCCCAAGGACCAGGTGAAGGTGACGTCGACGACCTCGTTGGCGGACTTCGGCAAGCCGGTGGAGGCGGCCGAGCCCGCGGCCTCGGACATCTACCAGATGAAGCCCACGGAGAGCCCGAAGTAGGGCGGGTCCGATGCTTCCCGGGCTGCCGGGGCGAGACGGGGTGCGGCCGGGGCGGGTGGCCGTCCGGGGAGCGACGGCCACCCGTTTCGGCGGTGCCGAGATGGCCCGTCCGTGCCATGTGGACGGGCCCCGGAGTGCCTAGGCTGGGCTCCGGGTGGCTGCCGCCCGGGCTGGCGAGGCACTGAAGGGGTGGTGCAGGTGGTGTCGTCCACGGGCGGCCGCAGCGGCGGCCACGACGACGCGGCCCTCGACGAGATCGATCTGGCCGGGGAGCTGATGATCGCCGCGACGGCCAGCTCCGGCGACCGGCTGCCGACCGAGCGGATCGACGAGGTGCTGCTGGACCGGAGCGAACCCGGGCAGGCCGACCGGGAGGCCGACGGCTAGCGGGGCCCGCGCGGCGGGCCCCGGAGCGGCGGACGGCCGGCGGCTCAGCTGCGCAGCAGGCGGCTGATCGCGGCGGTGGCCTCGGCCACCTTGGCGTCCAGTTCGGCGCCGCCCTCCTCGGCGGCCGCGGCGACGCAGTGCCGCAGGTGCTCCTCCAGCAGGGAGAGCGCGAAGGACTGCAGCGCCTTGGTGCCGGCCGAGACCTGGGTGAGCACGTCGATGCAGTAGACGTCCTCGTCCACCATGCGCTGGAGGCCGCGGATCTGGCCCTCGATCCGGCGCAGCCGCTTGAGGTGGGCGTCCTTCTGCGCGCTGTAGCCGTGCGGGCCGTGGTGCCCGGCCGGGGCGTGGCCGGCGTGCGGGTCGGTCCCCTGCGCGTGCTCCGGCTCGGTGCGCGCTTGCGTGGTGGTCATCGGCCCCGCCTTCGTCTCAGTGCCTGGTGGCTGCGTCGGCCACCAGTGTCCAACACCGGGGCCCTCCGTGGTGTTCCGACGGCCGACCCGGCACGTGCCGCCGGGCCGGGAGCGGGGGTGGCCGGCGGTTCACCCGTCTGAGCGGCGCCCCGGTCTTCCGTACGCACGACGGGGACAATCCGGGCGAGGTTCCGTCAGACTGAGGGCTCGAGTCCGCACGTGGCGGTGCGGTCCGGATCAGCCGGTGCGGCAGCCGAACGGAAGGGGAGCTTCCGGCTCCTTCCCCGGCCCCCCGTTTGCGTGATTGCGCTTGGTTGCACCTAGCATCGTTCAGTCCCTACCCCGCACATCGGAGATTTCCGTGCGTTTTAGCCTGACCCCGAAGGAGACGAGCTTCTACGACATGTTCGCCGCCGCGGCGGAGAACCTCGTCGTCGGATCGAAGCTCCTCTTGGAGCTGCTGGGATCAGACGTGTCGGCCCGTGCGGAGATCGTCGAGCGCATGCGCGCCGCCGAGCACGCCGGGGACGACACCACCCACGCCGTCTTCCACCAGCTGAACTCGTCCTTCATCACGCCCTTCGACCGCGAGGACATCTACAGCCTCGCCTCGTCGCTGGACGACATCATGGACTTCATGGAGGAGGCCGTCGACCTGGTCGTCCTCTACGACATCCAGACCCTGCCGAAGGGCATCGAGCAGCAGATCGAGGTGCTGGCGCGCGCCGCGGAGCTCACCGCCGAGGCGATGCCGAACCTGCGCAGCATGTCCAACCTCACCGAGTACTGGATCGAGGTCAACCGGCTGGAGAACCAGGCCGACCAGATCCACCGCAAGCTGCTCGCCCACCTGTTCTCCGGTCAGTACGACGCCATCGAGGTCCTCAAGCTCAAGCAGGTCGTGGACGTCCTTGAGGAGGCGGCGGACGCGTTCGAACACGTCGCCAACACGGTGGAGACCATCGCCGTCAAGGAGTCCTGACCCTCGTGGACATGGCAGCACTCATCGCCGTCGTCGGCGTTGCGTTCTTCTTCACGTACACCAACGGCTTCCACGACTCGGCGAACGCGATCGCCACCTCGGTCTCCACCCGGGCGCTCACCCCCCGGGCGGCACTGGCGATGGCCGCGGTGATGAACCTGGCCGGCGCGTTCCTCGGCAGCGGCGTGGCGCACACCGTCTCCAAGGGGATCATCGAGACCCCCACCGGCGACAAGGGCATGGTGATCCTGTTCGCCGCCCTGGTCGGGGCGATCGCCTGGAACCTGGTCACCTGGTACTTCGGCCTGCCGTCCTCCTCCTCGCACGCGCTGTTCGGCGGCATGGTGGGCGCGGCGATGGCCGGCGGCATCGACGTGATCTGGAGCGGGGTCCTCGACAAGATCGTCATCCCGATGATCGTCTCGCCGGTGGTCGGCCTGGTCGGCGGCTTCCTGGTGATGCTGGCGATCCTGTGGATCTTCCGCCGGGCCAACCCGCACAAGGCCAAGCGCAACTTCCGGGTCGCCCAGACCGCCTCGGCCGCCGCGATGGCGCTGGCGCACGGTCTCCAGGACGCCCAGAAGACCATGGGCATCGTGGTGATGGCGCTCACCATCTCCGGCCACCAGTCCGGCAACGGGATCCCGGTCTGGGTGAAGATCTCCTGCGCGACCATGCTCTCGCTGGGCACCTACGCGGGCGGCTGGCGGATCATGCGGACGCTCGGACGCAAGATCATCGAGCTGGACCCGCCGCAGGGCTTCGCCGCCGAGGCCACCGCCGCCACGGTCATGTACGTCACCTCGTTCGTCTTCAAGGCGCCGATCTCCACCACCCACGTGATCACCGCGGCGATCATGGGCGCGGGGGCCACCAAGCGGATCCGCGCGGTGCGCTGGGGCGTCGCGAAGAACATCGTGCTCGGCTGGTTCATCACGATGCCGGCGGCCGCGCTCGTCGCGGCGCTGGTGTACTGGTTCGCCCACCTGTTCTGGGGCTGACGGCCCCGCGGGACGCACGGAGCAGGACGCGCGGAGCAGGACGCACGAACGGACAGGGCCCGCCCCCACATCTCGGGGGCGGGCCCTTTTCCATGCCCCGTGGCGGCACCGCCATGCAGCACCACGGGACAGCTCGCGGTCCGTCACGCCGCTCGGCGCCGGGGCGCCGCCCGTGACGGGGCCGGTCTAGCCGAAGCGGCCGGAGATGTAGTCCTCGGTCGCCTGGACCTGCGGGTTGGAGAAGATCCGCTGGGTGTCGTCCAGCTCGACCAGCTTGCCCGGCTGGCCGACACCGGCCAGGTTGAAGAAGGCGGTGCGGTCGCTGACGCGGGCCGCCTGCTGCATGTTGTGGGTCACGATGACGATGGTGAACTGCTCCTTCAGCTCGCCGATCAGGTCCTCGATGGCGAGGGTGGAGATCGGGTCGAGCGCGGAGCAGGGCTCGTCCATCAGCAGGACCTGGGGCTCGACCGCGATGGCGCGGGCGATGCACAGGCGCTGCTGCTGACCGCCGGAGAGGCCGGCCCCCGGCTTGTTCAGCCGGTTGTGGACCTCCTTCCAGAGGTTGGCGCCCTTCAGCGAGCGCTCCACCACCTCGTCCAGCACGGCCTTCTTCTTCACGCCGGCGAGCCGGAGACCGGCGATCACGTTGTCGTAGATCGACATGGTCGGGAACGGGTTCGGGCGCTGGAAGACCATGCCGACCGAGCGGCGCACGGCGACCGGGTCGACGTTGGAGGCGTACAGGTTCTCGTCGTCCAGGAGGACCTTGCCCTCGACCCGGGCGCCGGGGATCACCTCGTGCATCCGGTTGAGGGTCCGCAGGAAGGTGGACTTGCCGCAGCCGGAGGGGCCGATGAAGGCGGTCACCGAGCGGGGCTCGATGCTCATCGAGATGTCCTCGATGGCCTTGGTGGTGCCGTAGAAGGCCGACAGTCCGCTGACGTCGATGCGCTTGGCCATGATCGTTGCTTCTCTCGTCTGTCTCGTACGTCAGTCGGTCGCTCAGTGCCCGCCCTTGGGCGAGCGCCAGCGCGCGATGCCCCGGGCGATGAGGTTGAGCCCCATCACGAAGGCGATCAGCACCAGCGCCGCGCCCCAGGCACGGGCGTAGCCGAAGTCGTTGTTGACCTGCGAGTACTGCTGCCAGATGTACATCGGCAGGGACTGCTGCGGGCCTTCGAACGGGTTGTTGTTGATGGAGTCGGCGCCGAACACCAGCATCATCACCGGGGCGGTCTCGCCCGTGATGCGGGCGACCGCGAGCATCACACCGGTGGTGATGCCGCCGATCGCGGTGGGGAGGACGATCCGCAGGATGGTCTTCCACTTCGGCACGCCGAGCGCGTACGAGGCCTCGCGCAGCTCGTTCGGGACGAGCTTGAGCATCTCCTCGGTGGACCGGACCACGACCGGCATCATCAGGATCGCCAGTGCGAGGCTGCCCGAGAAGCCGGAGTAGCTGAAGCCCAGCGCGAGGTTCCAGATCGAGAGGATGAACAGACCGGCGACGATCGACGGGATGCCCGTCATGACGTCGACGAAGAAGGTGACCGCCTTGGCGAGCGTGCCGCGGCCGTACTCGACCAGGTAGACGGCGGTCAGCAGACCGATCGGGGCGGCGATGGCGGTGGCCAGGCCGACCTGCTCCAGGGTGCCGATCAGCGCGTGGTAGATGCCGCCGCCGGGCCCGGACTGGATCACGCCCTTCATGGAGTGGCCCAGGAAGTTCCCGTCGACCACGTGGATGCCCTGCTGGACGGTGTAGACCGTCAGGGCGACCAGCGGGACGACGGCCAGGATGAAGGCGACCCAGACCACCGAGGTGGCGAACCGGTCCTTGGCCTGCCGACGGCCCTCGACCTGGGCCGAGAGGGTGTAGCTGATCAGGAGGAAGAGCAGGCCCGAGATCAGGCCCCACTGGAGGTGGCTGGCCAGCCCGCCGACCGCGCCGATCCCGCAGCCGAGGGCGATCGAGCCGGCGGCGACGGCGGCCGGGGCCCACTTGGGCAGGCGGTTGGCGGTCAGCGGACGGCCGACGGGCCGGGCGTCCTCGACGAGCGCGGTGACGGTCATGCGTTGGCCCCCGAGTACTCCTTGCGGCGGGCGATGATCAGTCGCGCGGCACCGTTCACCAGCAGGGTGATGACGAACAGGACGAGGCCGGAGGCCATCAGCGCGTTGCGGCCGTTGTCCCCGGCCTCGGCGAACTTCAGCGCGATGTTCTGCGCGAAGGTGCCGCCGCCGGCGTCGAGGATGTGCAGCGACAGGACGTTGCTGGCGGACAGCACCACCGCGACCGCGATGGTCTCGCCGAGCGCGCGGCCGAGGCCGAGCATCGAGGCCGAGATGATGCCGGGGCGGCCGAACGGCAGCACCGCGGTGCGGATCATCTCCCAGCGGGTCGCGCCGAGCGCGAGCGCCGCCTCCTCGTGCATCCGCGGCACCTGGCGGAACACCTCGCGGGAGACCGCGGTGATGATCGGCAGGACCATGATCGCCAGCAGGATGCCGACGGTGAACAGGTTGCGCGGGGTGCCGGTCCTGGTCTGGTCGAAGATGTACGTCCAGCCCAGGTACTCGTTGAGCCAGCTGGTCAGACCGTCCATGTGCGGCACGAGGAAGAGCGCGCCCCAGAGGCCGTAGACGATGCTGGGGACGGCGGCGAGCAGGTCGACCAGGTAGGCGAACGGCTGGGCGATCCGGCGCGGCGCGTAGTGCGAGATGAACAGCGCGATCCCGATGGCCACCGGGACGGCGATCGCCATCGCGATGACGGCGCTCACGATGGTGCCGAAGGCCAGGACGGCGATGCCGAAGACGGGCTTCGGGGCGTCCGGCGTCCACTCGAAGGAGGTGAGGAAGTTGCCTTCGTTGGTGCTCAGGGCCTGGACCGACCGCCAGGTCAGGAACGCCGCGATGGCGGCCATGATGACCAGCAGCAGGATGCCCGAGCCCCGGGCGAGGTTCATGAAGATCTTGTCGCCGACCCGGCTGTCGCGCGGCCGGCGTTCCCTGCCTCGCGGGGCGGCAGGGGAGGATGAAGTCATTGGTCTACTCCGGTCTGGTGGTGCCGCCCCGGAAGGGGGAACGGCACCATGGCGGCGGTGCCCCGGACGTGGTGCTGGGTGTGGTGCGTTCCGGTGGAGCGGCCCCGGCCCCCCTCGCTCACGGGGCCGCCCCACCGGGGGTCCTGTCGGGTCAGGCCAGGGTCGCGATGACGCCGTTGACCTTGTCGGTCACGGCCTTCGGCAGCGGGACGTAGCCCTTCTCGCCGACGGCCTTCTGGCCCGCGTCGCTGGCCGTGTAGGTCAGGAAGGACTTCAGGGTGTCGAGGGTCTCGGCCTTGTTGCCCTTGTCGCAGACGATCTCGTAGGTGATCAGGACCAGCGGGTAGGAGCCCTCGTCCTTGGTCGCGTAGTCGAGCTTCAGCGCGAGGTCGCTGCCGGTGCCGGCGGCCTGGGCCTTGGCGATGGTGCTGGCGGCGTTCTCGGCGGTGGCCGCGACCGGCTTGGAGGCGCCCGTGTTGATGTCGGCGCTCTTCAGGCTGTTGGTCTGGGCGTAGGCCAGCTCGACGTAGCTGATCGAGTTCTTGACCTGCTTCACCTGGGCCGAGACGCCGGCGCTGCCGTTGGCCGACTGGCCGCCCTTGGCCGCCCAGGCCTTGCCGGCCGGGTAGGTCCAGGCGCCGCCGCCGGCGGCGGCGAAGTACTTGGTCAGGTTCTCGGTGGTGCCGGCGTCGTCCGAGCGGTGGAAGGTCTGGATCTCCGCGTCCGGCAGCTTGGCGCCCGGGTTCAGGGCCGCGATCGCCGGGTCGTTCCACTTGGTGATCTGCGAGTCGAAGATCTTGGCGGAGGTCGGGCCGTCCAGGACCAGGTTGTCGACGCCGTCGACGTTGTAGACCAGCGAGATCAGACCGCCGACCATCGGCAGGTCGATGCCCTGGCCGCCGGTGCAGACCGCCTTGGAGGCGTCGACCTCGGCCGGCTTGAGGGCCGAGTCGGAGCCGGCGAACTGGATCTTGCCCTGGTTGAACTGCTGGATGCCGGCACCGGAGCCGCCACCCTGGTAGTTGATCGTGCTGCCGGAGCAGGCGGCGGCGAAGCTGGTCTTCCAGACGTCCATCGCCGCGGTCTGCGCGGTCGAACCGGCGGCGATCAGCGAACCGGCCTTGCCACAGTTGATCGCGCTGGTCGCGGCGGAGCCGTTGGAGCCACCGGACGCGGTCGTGTTGTTGTTGTCCGACCCGCAGGCGGCGAGCGACAGCGAGCTGACGAGCGCCATGGCACCGATCGCGAGGGCCTTGGAGCGGCCGTTCCGCTGGAGCTTCACAGGGGTGTCCCTTTCTGTGGCATTGCCCTTGGCGTGCGCCGTACGCGTACGGCCCAGCGCGGGTTTTGCTGTGGTCCGGGGCCCGTGCGGCCCTCCGGTGGTCCCGAAGTTAGGCCGGGTAAGTGACACGACAGCCGGTCGCAAGTGAACGGCGAGTGAACCTCGAACGGATGACAGGAAACTACGTCAGGTAGTAACGGTTGCGTCACGGGGAGGGCGCGACGAGATCACTTCCACCGTTCCTTCACCGGCCCGGCCCCCGCGGCCCGCACCGGCTCCGCCCCCAGGACCGCCAGCAGGGCGTCGACCAGCAGCCGGTCCTGGTCGTGGGTGAGCCGTGCGCGCGCCTTCCCGGCCGGCAGCCAGTCCAGCCGGTCCACCTCCCGGTTGGGCCGGAAGGACCCGCTCGACGGCACCGCCGCCCAGTAGCGGACCTCCTTCGGACGGCCCTGCACCCGGTAGTGCTGGGTAGGCAGCTCCGGGCCCAGCAGGCAGTGGAACCCGGTCTCCTCCCGGACCTCGCGCAGCGCCGCCTCGGCCATCCCCTCACCGGCTTCGAGCTTGCCCTTCGGCAGGCTCCAGTCGTCGTACTTGGGCCGGTGGACCAGCGCGATCCGCGGCCGCCCCAGCCGGCCGCTCTTCTTCGGCCGGCCCGGCAGCCACAGCACCGCGCCCGCCGCCAGGATCACCGGGCCGTGCCCCGCACCGGCCGCCGCCCGGCCGGTGCGGGGGCGCTCGCCCACCTCAGACCGTCCGGGGTGCGACGGAGTGCCCCCAGGCGTCGGCCGGGACGAGCTCCAGCCAGCCGTCCGGGCCGGGCGGCAGGTCCGGCCAGCGGCGGCCGACGGCGTACCGCGCCGACTCCACCTCCAGCCGCTGGTCGGCGTGCACCACGCCCAGGACGTACGCGGTCGCCGGGGTGATCCGCGGGGTGCGCGCCGCGGTGGCGGCGGTGACGGCGGCGTCCGCCGCCTCCTGCTGCCGGTCCAGCACCGCGTCCAGCCCGTCCAGCTCGGAGGAGGCGCGGCCGCACACCTCCAGCACGTACCGGGCCCGCTTCACCAGGATCCGCAACCGCGCCCAGGGCGCGTCGTCGGCCGCCAGCGCGGTGTCCGCGTCCGTCGCCCCGCGGGACGCCGGCACCGCGCCCAGCCGGCGCAGCCCGTCCCCGCCGTACGGCGTCGCGGCCCGCTGCAGCGGCAGCTGCTGGGCGCCCGCGGACAGCGCGGCGAACGCGGCGGCGGCCTGCGGCAGCAGCACGGCCGGGGCCCGGCCGTCCGCCGAGTCCAGCAGCGGCGCCTCGCCGACCAGCAGGGTCATCCGGTCCGCCAGGGCGTGCAGCCGGGCGGAGCGGAGCTCCTGGAGCACGGTGGAGTGCGCCCTGGTCCGGGCCAGGGTCAGCTGCCGGTCCAGCAGCGCGCGCGCCTTGGGGGCGCCCGCGTGGCCGGCCAGCATGCCCGTCCCCTCCGGGTCGGTGCCGCTCAGCAGGTCCAGCGCGCCCAGCAGCCGGGCCGAGCGGCGGACGTAGCCGGGCTCCAGCGCCAGCAGGTTGAGCAGCCAGCGCAGCTCGGTGCGCGACTCCTGCGCCCAGGTCTGTTCGAAGACCGAGCCGAAGGTGTGCAGCAGCCCGCCGATCCGCCGGACGGCCCGCAGCAGGTCCGAGGTGCCGGCCGACGGGACGGTCGAGGCCGTCCCGGGTCTGGCACCGACCTCGCCCACCGCCAGCGGCAGCGCGCGCAGGAAGGCGCCGGCCTGGACGGTGAGGTGGCGGGAGAGGATGTCCCCGGCGGTCGCTGTGGAGGCCGCCTGGGCCGTCATCGGCGCTTCGGTCATGGCGTGGTAGATCCCCGTTCTCCCAGGGCGGTCCCCCGGAGCTGGTGGCCGACCGCCGGAACAGGTCCCCTTCGGGCCCGAGGGGCCCGACTGCTCCGGCGGCTCGCATCAGTGGGCGCGTCAGCGCGAGGTGGCGGCCCTGCGGCGCTGGCGCGAGTCGATCAGCAGGTCCTGGACGTGTCGCAGCGGCCGGCCCTCGGCGTCCTGCGAGTGCCTGGTCCAGGCGCCGTCCGGCCCCAGGTGCCAGGACTCGGTCTCGTCCGACACCCCGAGGTCGATCAGCCCGGACAGCTCGGCGCGGTGCGCCGGATCGGTGATCCGCAGCAGCGCCTCGATCCGGCGGTCCAGGTTGCGGTGCATCATGTCGGCGCTGCCGATCCAGACCTCCGGATCGCCGTTGTTGCCGAACACGAAGATCCGGGAGTGCTCCAGGAAGCGGCCCAGGACGCTGCGGACCCGGATGTTCTCGCTCAGCCCCGGGACACCCGGGCGGATCGCGCAGATCCCGCGCACCCAGACGTCCACCGGCACCCCGGCCTGGGAGGCCCGGTACAGCGCGTCGATCACGGCCTCGTCGACGATCGAGTTGACCTTGACCTTCACGTAGGCCGGGCGGCCCGCCCGGTGGTGGGCGATCTCGTTGTGGATCCGCGCGACCAGCCCGTCGCGCAGGCCGCGCGGGGCGGTCAGCAGACGGCGGTAGGACTCGCGGCGCGAGTAGCCGGAGAGCCGGTTGAACAGGTCCGAGAGGTCCGCGCCGACCTGCGGGTCGGAGGTGAGCAGACCGAGGTCCTCGTACAGCCGGGCCGTCTTCGGGTGGTAGTTGCCGGTGCCGACGTGGGAGTAGCGGCGCAGGGTGTCGCCCTCCTGCCGGACCACCAGCGAGAGCTTGCAGTGCGTCTTCAGCCCGACCAGGCCGTACACCACGTGGCAGCCGGACTCCTCCAGCTTGCGGGCCCACTTGATGTTGGCCTGCTCGTCGAAGCGCGCCTTGATCTCGACCAGCACCAGCACCTGCTTGCCGGACTCGGCCGCGTCGATCAGCGCGTCGACGATCGGCGAGTCGCCGGAGGTGCGGTACAGGGTCTGCTTGATCGCCAGCACGTCCGGGTCGGCGGCGGCCTGCTCCAGGAATGCCTGCACCGAGGTGGAGAAGCTGTCGTACGGGTGGTGCAGCAGGACGTCGCGCTCGCGCATCGCGGCGAAGATGTCCGGCTGGGAGGCCGACTCGACGTCGGTCAGCCCGCGGGCCGTGCCGGCCACGAACTTCGGGTACCTGAGCTCCGGGCGGTCCAGCTCGGCGATCCCGAACAGCCCGGTCAGGTCCAGCGGCCCGGGCAGCGGGAAGACCTCCGCCTCGGTGATGTTCAGCTCCCGCACCAGCAGGTCCAGGATGTACGGGTCGATCGACTCCTCGACCTCCAGCCGGACCGGCGGGCCGAAGCGCCGCCGCATCAGCTCCTTCTCCAGGGCCTTGAGGATGTTCTCGGTGTCGTCCTCCTCCACCTCCAGGTCCTCGTTGCGGGTGACGCGGAAGGCGTGGTGGGCCAGCACCTCCATCCCCGGGAAGAGCTCCTCCAGGTGGGCGCCCATGACGTCCTCCAGCGGGACGTACCGCTGGGGCGAGGCCTCCAGGAAACGGGCCAGCGACTGCGGCACCTTGACCCGCGCGAAGTGCTTGTGCCCGGAGACCGGGTTGCGCACCACGACGGCCAGGTTCAGCGAGAGTCCCGATATGTACGGGAAGGGGTGCGCCGGGTCGACGGCCAGCGGGGTCAGCACGGGGAAGATCTTCTGCCGGAACAGCGTGTGCAGCCGGGCCTGCTCCTTCTCGGCCAGCTCCGACCAGCGGACCAGCTCGATGCCCTCGGCGGCGAGGTCCGGCAGCACCTCCTGCTGGAAGGCGGCGGCGTGGCGGGCCATCAGCTCGCGCGAGCGGGTCCAGATCAGGTCCAGCACCTCGCGCGGCTGGAGGCCGGAGGCACTGCGCGTGGCGACGCCGGTGGCGATCCGGCGCTTGAGGCCGGCCACCCGGACCATGAAGAACTCGTCCAGGTTGCTCGCGAAGATCGCCAGGAACTTCGCCCGCTCCAGCAGCGGGATGCCCGGGTCCTCCGCCAGCTCCAGGACCCGCTCGTTGAACGCGAGCCAACTGCGCTCGCGGTCCAGGAAGCGGCCCTGCGGCAGCGCTTCGAACTCCTCGTCGTCCGTGGCCGGCAGCTCCGGCGGGATCCCCAGCGCGCTGGACATCCGGGCCGGGGGCGACAGCGGGGCAGAGACGGGGCGGGGGATGCTCATGGGCTCCAGCTCCTCCAGCAGCAGGACGGCGTCCGGACGCGATGGGCTCTGCGGGCCGTCGCCCTCGCCCCGGGCCGGACCCGGGGACAGCACCCACCCTCCGGGCGCGGTCCGTACAGGACCGGCCGGTGCGTGGCGGTCGACTCTGCACGAGCGAGACACTACGGACTTCATCCTGTGATCTTCGCGGCAGCAATTGAATCCACGGTAAACACCGCATGGCCGGGAGGAAAGCTGAGTCGGTCGGGGCAAGGGGTTCGGCCGTCCCGTACCCCGTCCGTTCCCTGGTCCGTGCCCCGGTCCGGGGGTGTTCCGGGGGCGTTCCGGCCGCCGGCGGCTACCGACGGCTAGGCGGGGCGGGGCGCCCGGTACGGGGCCCGGTACATGAGGTCCACCTCGTGGACGGTGAACCCCAGGCGTTCGTACACCCGCACGGCCACCGGGTTGTCGGCGTCGACGTAGAGGAGGACGGCGCCCAGTCCGCGCTCGCCGGGGCCGCTGCCGGTCAGGTGGCGAAGGCCCGCCGCGGTCAGTGCCCGGCCGAGGCCGCTGCCCTGCTCCGCCGGGTCCACGCCGACCACGTACACCTCGCCGAGCTCGGGCTCGGTGGCGGTGGCCGGGTGCACCTTGGTCCAGTGGAAGCCGACCACCTTGCCGTCCCGGGTGGCGAGGAAGAAGCCGGCCGGGTCGAACCAGGGCTCGGCGATCCGCTCGGCCAGGTCCTGCTCGGTCCAGGTGCCCTGCTCGGGGTGGTGGGCGAAGGCCAGGGCGTTCAGCCGCAGCCACTCGGCGTCGTCCTCCCCCGGGCGGAAGGTCCGGAGCTCGATGCCCGCGGGGACGACCACGTCCTCGGTCTGCGGGCCGGGCCGGCGCATCTGGCGCAGTTCGCGGACCAGCTCCGCGCCGTACGCCTCGGCCAGGTGCCGGGCCGCCGGGTGGCCGCCGTGCACCCAGAAGTCCACCGCCTCGCGCCCCGCGCGGTGGGCCTGTGCCAGGACGGCGTCCACCAGCGGGCGGGCCAGGCCGCGACCGCGGACGGCGGGATCGACCACCAGCTCGGCGGCGGGGTTGGCGGCCGGGTTCTCCGGCACCTCCAGCTGGCCGTAGCCGAGGACGGCTCCGGTTTCGGACTCGGGTTCGGCCCCGGATTCGGTCGCTACGAGATGGATGACGCCCGGGCGCGGAGTCTCCGCGTTCCGCAGCCGAAGCCGGCCCTGCTCGGACACGGCGGCCCGGCCGTCCACCGCCTGGGCCTCCGCCAGAACACGCAGAGCGCCGTCGCACTGCGCGGGCCGGAGCACATCGTTCGCAATGACCGCTGTCTGATCGTCCATGCCCTGACGATACGTCACCGGAAATGCGAAGAACCCCCATCCGGGACCCGGATGGGGGTTCTTCTGAAGAATTGTTCGGCGGCGTCCTACTCTCCCACAGGGTCCCCCCTGC
>NZ_JBSFKI010000043.1:25277-75495 GCF_053598475.1 Kitasatospora sp. NPDC001119 | reverse complement strand
GCCGACACCCCCGTCATCACCCTCGACGCCCGCCGCCGCGACAGCGCCAAGAGCGCCCTCATCACCCTCGTCGAACACGCCCTGCTCGCCCGGCTTCGGTGATCGCGCACGACCGTGGCCCGCGGGACTTCGTACGAAGTCCCGCGGGCCACAGGCATGTCGGGCAGCGACCGGCCCGGGCCGGCTACTCGGTCGGCTCCAGGCCGGCCCGGATCAGGCCGTAGGTGTACGCGTCCTCCAGCGCCAGCCAGGAGGCGGCGACCACGTTGTCGGCCACGCCCACCGTCGACCAGGTGACGGAGCCGTCGGTGGACTCGATCAGCACCCGGGTCTTGGAACCGGTGCCGTGCTGGCCCTCCAGGATGCGGACCTTGTAGTCCACCAGCTCGAAGGTGGCCAGCGGCGGGTAGATGCCCTCCAGGGCCGCGCGCAGTGCCTGGTCCAGCGCGTTGACCGGGCCGTTGCCCTCGCCGGTGGCGATCCGGCGCTCGCCCTTGGCCCACAGCTTGACGGTGGCCTCGTTGCCCGTGAAGCCCTTCGGGCCCTGCTCGCTGATGGTCCGCCAGGACTCCAGGGTGTAGAAGCGGTCCCGGCTGCCGCGCACCTCGTCGCGCAGCAGCAGCTCGAAGGAGGCGTCGGCGGACTCGTAGGTGTAGCCGAGGTTCTCCTGCTCCTTCACCTTGGCCACCACCCGGCCGGCCAGGTCCCGGTCGCTGGAGAGGTCGTAGCCGAGCTCCTTGCCCTTGAGCTCGACGGAGGCCCGCCCGGCCATGTCGGAGACCAGCATCCGCATGGTGTTGCCGACCCGCTCGGGGTCGATGTGCTGGTACAGGTCCGGGTCGACCTTGATCGCGGAGGCGTGCAGGCCCGCCTTGTGGGCGAACGCCGAGAAGCCCACGTACGGCTGGTGGGTGGAGGGGGTCAGGTTGACCAGCTCGGCGATCGCGTGCGAGATCCTGGTCATCTCGGCCAGCCGGCCCGCGGGCAGCACCCGGCGGTCGTACTTGATCTCCAGCGCGCCGACCACCGGGAACAGGTTGGCGTTGCCGACCCGCTCGCCGTAGCCGTTGGCGGTGCACTGCACGTGGGTCGCGCCGGCGTCCACCGCGGCCAGGGTGTTGGCCACCGCGCAGCCGGTGTCGTCCTGGGCGTGGATGCCGAGCCGGGCCCCCGTCCTGGCCAGCACGTCGGCGACGATCTCCCGGACGCCGCCCGGCAGCATCCCGCCGTTGGTGTCGCAGAGCACCACCACGTCCGCGCCGGCCTCGTGCGCGGTGCGGACCACCGACACGGCGTACTCGGGGTTCGCCCGGTAGCCGTCGAAGAAGTGCTCGCAGTCGATGAACACCCGCCGACCCCGCGAGCGCAGGAACTCGACGCTGTCCCGGACCATCTCCAGGTTCTCGTCCAGGGTGGTGCGCAGCGCGAGCTCCACGTGCCGGTCGTGCGCCTTGGCCACCAGGGTGATCACCGGGGCGCCGGAGGTGACCAGCGCGGCCAGCTGCGGGTCCTCGGACGCCTTGCCGCCGGCCCGGCGGGTGGCGCCGAAGGCGACCAGCCGGGCGTGCTCCAGCTCCAGCTCGACGGCGGCCCGGGCGAAGAACTCGGTGTCGCGCGGGTTCGCCCCGGGCCAGCCGCCCTCGATGAAACCGACCCCGAACTCGTCCAGGTGCCTGGCGATGGCCAGCTTGTCCGCCACCGTCAGGTTGATGCCCTCGCGCTGCGCTCCGTCGCGCAGCGTGGTGTCGAACACGTGGAAACTGTCGTCGGTACGGGTGACCTCGGTCATGACCCCTGGTTCTCCGTTTCGGGGAGGTTGGGTACTGCTCTGCCGGACGTTCTCGTCCCGGCTCCACTGTCCATGGTCCCGCGCGCGGTCCCGGTGTCCCCGGGCCCCTTGTGGGGGCCGTCGGCCGGTCCGGGAGAAACAAAAAGACCCCTCGCGGGTGCGAGAGGTCTGCGCGCGGGTCTGGACGCTAGTGGTCGCTCCGCATCGGGTCCAGCGGAAGCGGTCACTGCGGACCGGCGCGCCTGCTGCTAATAATCAGCGAAAGCGAGGACACGCTGGCAGTCTGGCACAGCCTCCGCGATCCGGCCCGCCCGTCTCGGGATGCGAAACGGGGCAGGCCGGCCGGGGTGCGGGATCAGACGATCCGGTGCAGCCAGTGGTGGGTGTCCGGGGTCTGGCCGCCCTGGATGGACAGCAGCGCCTTGCGGAGCTCCATGGTGACCGGGCCGGGCTCGCCGGCGCCGACGGTCCAGTCGGCGGCGGCGGACTTCACCGAGCCGACCGGGGTGATGACGGCGGCGGTGCCGCAGGCGAAGACCTCGGTGAGGGTGCCGTCGGCGTTGGCCTGCTGCCACTCGTCGGTGGAGATCCGGCGCTCCTCGACGGCGTAGCCGAGGTCCGAGGCCAGCTGGAGAAGCGAGTCGCGGGTGATGCCGGGCAGCAGGGCGCCGGACAGCTCCGGGGTGACGATCCTGGCGTCCTTGCCCTCGCCGAAGACGAAGTACAGGTTCATGCCGCCCATCTCCTCGACCCACCGGTGCTCGGCGGCGTCGAGCCAGACCACCTGGTCGCAGCCCTTCTCGGCGGCCTGGGCCTGGGCGACCAGCGAGGCCGCGTAGTTGCCCGCGCACTTGGCGGCGCCGGTGCCGCCGGGGGCGGCCCGGACGTACTCCTTGGACAGCCAGACCGAGACCGGCTTGATGCCGCCCTGGAAGTAGGCGCCGGCCGGCGAGGCGATGATCATGAAGAGGTAGGAGTTGGCCGGGCGGACGCCCAGGCCGACCTCGGTGGCGAACATGAACGGGCGCAGGTAGAGGCTCTGCTCCGGCTCGTTCGGCACCCAGTCCCGCTCCTGGCGGACCAGCAGCTCGACGGCCTCGACGAAGGCCTCCACCGGCAGCTCCGGCATCGCCAGGCGGCGGGCCGAGGCCTGGAAGCGGGCGGCGTTGGCCTCCGGGCGGAAGGTGGCGATGGAGCCGTCGGCCTGGCGGTAGGCCTTCAGGCCCTCGAAGATCGCCTGGCCGTAGTGGAGGGTCATGTTCGCCGGGTCGATCTCCAGCGGCGCGTACGGCACCAGCTGGGCGTCGTGCCAGCCCACGCCCTCGGTCCAGCGGATGGTGACCATGTGGTCGGTGAAGACCCGGCCGAACCCGGGGTTGGCCAGCCGGGCCTCGCGCTCCGCTGCGGGCAGCGGGTGGGCGGAGGGCTTGAGGTCGAACGTGATGGGCGCCTGGGTGGCCGTGCTCATGGCTGATTCCTTCACCGTGGGGTTGGTCCGGGCCGCCACCGCCGCAGATACGTTTCGGCAAACTTCACCGGAATGGACGCACAACGGCACGGCCCACTGTCGATACTCGCATCCAGAGGGCCGTGCCGAACAGCTGCAAGCTGCGGTGATGTGCGGTCCGGCCCCGTCAGCCGGAACCGTGTGTTCGGATCCGGCCGGTCAGCCGGCTACTCGGGCGACGAGCGCGTCGCCGACCTGGGAGGTGCCGCGGGTGCCCGAGCGCTCGGCCAGGTCCGCCGCGACGGCGGCCTCGACCGCGGCGGCCTCGGCGGCGAAGCCGAGGTGCTCCAGCAGCATCGCGACCGACAGCACGGTGGCGGTCGGGTCGGCCTTGCCCTGGCCGGCGATGTCCGGCGCCGAGCCGTGCACCGGCTCGAACATCGACGGGAACTCGCCGCTCGGGTTGATGTTGCCGCTCGCGGCCAAGCCGATCCCGCCCGTGACGGCGGCGGCCAGGTCGGTCAGGATGTCGCCGAACAGGTTGTCGGTGACGATGACGTCGAACCGCTCCGGCTGGGTGACGAAGAAGATGGTCGCCGCGTCGACGTGCAGGTAGTCGGTGGTGACCTCGGGGAACTCCCGGCCGACCTCGGCGAAGATCCGCGTCCACAGGTGCCCGGCGTGCACCAGCACGTTGTTCTTGTGCACCAGGGTGAGCTTCTTGCGCGGCCGCGCCTGCGCCCGGCGGTAGGCGTCGCGCACCACGCGCTCGATGCCGTACGCGGTGTTCAGGCTGACCTCGGTGGCCACCTCCTGCGGCGTCCCGGTGCGCAGCGTGCCGCCGTTGCCGACGTACGGGCCCTCGGTGCCCTCGCGGACGACCACGAAGTCGATCTCCGGCTGGCCGGCCAGCGGGGACGACACCCCGGGGAAGAGCCGGCCCGGGCGCAGGTTGATGTGGTGGTCGAAGGCGAACCGCAGCTTGAGCAGCAGCCCCCGCTCCAGCACGCCCGACGGCACGCTCGGGTCGCCGATGGCGCCCAGCAGGATCGCGTCGTGCGACTTCAGCTCGGCCAGGACGTCGTCCGGCAGCGTCTCCCCGGTCCGGTGGTAGCGCCGGGCCCCGAGGTCGTACTCGGTGGTCTCCAGCTTCACGTCGGCGGGAAGCGCGGCACCCAGGACCTTGAGGCCTTCGGCCACCACTTCCTGGCCGATGCCGTCACCGGGGACTACTGCGAGACGAATGGTGCGAGACATGCTCGGACCCTACTCCGCCGTCCCAGGTACTGACACCTGCCGTCCACCATGCGGACGGTCAGGTCAGGTCGATCTCCACCGGGAACGGCCGCTCGACCTTCAACTGCTTGTGGTAGATCCCGGCGACCGCATAGCCGTGTGTGGCGGGGTCGAGTTCGTAGACGTAGACGACCGGCTTTCCGTCGTCGTCGCTCTCCACCCGCCAGAAATGCTTGATCCCCGCAGCCGCGTACTTCCGAGGCTTGGTGTCCCGGTCTCGTTCCTCGGACTCCTCGGAGACGACCTCGACCGCGAGCAGTACGTCCCCCGCCTCACAGGAGGTCTGCTTCGGACCGGTGACCCCTCGCTCGTCGACGATGAGGAGATCCGGCTCCGGCCGGTTGCGCCGGTCCAACTTGACCGTCATCTCCCGCCAGACGTCCCACCCCTCCGGCACCGCGGCTTCCAGGGCACGTTCCAGCCTACGGAGGGTGCGCATGTGGAACGCGGTCTGCGGACTCACGAAGATCAGGCTCCCGTCGAGCAGTTCGGTGTGCGGCGGGAGATCAGGCAGCCGGTCGAGGTCCTCTGCGGTGTAGCCACCAGCAGGAGGCCGAATCCAGTCGGGGTACGGCGCGATGCTCATGGTTCCTCCCATACAGGCATCCTGGCGGCCCTCTCAGGCTACTCGGCGGAGCCGCTTAGGACTCCACTCCTTCGAGGGAGCGCGTGCGACGCGGGGGGCGCCCGGGGCGTGCTTAGGGCGTGTCTGACCATTGGCGTCGGATCAGGGCGCGGCGTTGGGGTGCGTGCATCGCAAGGCGGAGGAGGGAGTCCATGCGGAGCATCGGCGACCGACGACAACGCGGCGAGGTGCGTGCCCCGGCGTCGCGCACCCGGCGGGAATTGTCAGACACGCCCTAGGGTGGCGGGGTCCGGCGAGGCGTGTGGAACGGGGTGCGGATGGGCGAGCGGCAGCGGGAGGTGCTGGTCTGCGCGGGTGCGGCGGGGCTGGCGATGGGCGGGTACGGCCTGGCGGCGGCGGTGCGCGGGCGGTGGCCGGCCGGGGCGGAGGCGGTCGCCGTGCCGTACCACGCCCACCTGTGGGACCTGCTGCACGGGCAGGCCGCCGGGGACCTGCTGTTCAACTGGAACAGCGGCTACGGGGCCCCGTTCCTGGCGGACTTCTTCGCCTACCTGATGAACCCCTTCTCCTGGCCCACCGCGCTCCTCCCCCGCGACCAGGGCCGGCTCGCCGTCCTCCTGGTCACCCTGGCCACCATCGGCCTGGGCACCGCCCTGATGGCCCGGCTGCTCGGCCGGCTGCACCCCGGCCCCCGGTGGCTGCGGGTGTTCGCCGCCGTCGGGTACGGGCTGTGCGCCTGGGTGCTGGACGTCGGCGGGGCCGCCCCGATGTGGCTCTGGGGCCTGGTCTCGCTGCCCCTGCTCGGTCTGGCCGCCGACTGGTGCCTGCGCGAACGGCACTGGGTGGCCGGCGCGCTGTGCGTCGCGCTCGCCTGGACGGGCAACCTGTACACCGCCGCGCTGGCCACCCTCGCGGCCGGACTGCTGTTCGCCGTCCGGCTGTTCGCGGCCCCGCTCCCGTTGCGCCACCGGGTCCGGGCCACCGGCCGGGCCGTCACCACGGCCACCGCCGGGGTGCTGCTCGCCTCCCCCGTGCTGTTCGTCGCGGTGCTGGCCACCGGCCGGGCCCAGCCGGAGTCCCCGGTCGAGCCGCTGGGCCCGTCCGGTGTCGCCGCCCACCTCTCCCGGCTGCTGCCCGCGGCCCATGGCGGGCAGCAGCTGCCGGACGTGGCGATCGGCGTGTTCGGGCTGCTGGTGGTGTGCGGGTTGCCGTTCAACCGGCGGGTGCGGGCTCGGGAGCGGGCCCTGTGGTGCGCGGCGCTGGTGCTGGTGGCGGTCGGCTTCCTCTGGACCCCGACGGTGCTGGTCTGGCACGGCCTGGCGATCCCGGCCGGCGGGCCGTACCGGGTGGCCTTCGTGCTCAGCGGGCTGCTGGTGCTGGCGGGCTGGGTCTCGCTGGCGCACCGCCCGGACCGGCTCACCGTGCTGGGCGGCGCCGCCGTGGTGGCGGTGATCGCCGGCCTGGCGGCGGGCCGGCCCGCGGTGCGCCCGGCCACCTGGGTGCTGCTGGCCGCCGGCGGCGCCGTCCTGTCGGCCGCGCTGTGGCTGCTGGACCGCCGGCACTCCGACCGGCGGGCGACCGCCCTCGCCACCTGGGTGATCGGCGGGGCGGTGCTGGGCAACGCCGTCTGGTCCGGGTACGCGGCGCTCGGCGCGGTCCCTTCCTCCGGGGTCTCCCCGGCGGCCGTCCGGGCCGGGCACGCGGCCGTCCGGGCGGGCGCCGACTGGCCGCGCGGCCGCAGCGACCCCGGCCCGCACGCCTTCACCCCCAACGACCCGCTGCTGCTGAACGGCCAGGGCGGCGGCTACTTCAGCAGCTACCTGCCGACCGTCACCGCCCTGCTGCTGCACGACCTCGGCGCGGGCTGGACGGCCGGCGGACGGCAGACCGCGAGCGTCACCGACCCGGTCGGGCAGGCGCTGTTCGGCGTCCGCACCCACCTCGACGACGCCCCGCCGCCCGGCTTCACCCCGGTGCGGGCCGCCGCGCCGCCGCTGGTCACCGTGCTGCCGCCGGGCTCCCGGACGGAGACCTCCTCGGTCTGGTCCCGGCAGGAGTCGCTGCTCGGCAGCCAGGTGTACGACGCCCCGCTGCCCGTCCCGGCGGGCGGGCCGGCGCCGGCCCTGCACGGCACCAGCGGCTGGTCGGTGCCGGCCGGCGGGGAGGGCACGGTGTTCACGGCCGCCTGCACGCCGGGCGGGACGGCCTACTTCCACGGGGTCTGGTACCGGGGCGCGGTCAGCGGCCTGGGCACCGACTACCGCAGCGACGGCGAGCAGCCCACCACCGCCGTGCCGATCCACCGGCTGGGGACCGTCCCGGCGGACGGGGTGGTCCGGGTGACGCTGCGGTCGGACGTGGTGAGCCAGGTGCCCGCCCGCCCGATCGGCTGCCTGCGGGCCGGTGCGCTGGAGGCCGCCGTCGCCCGGCTCACCGCGACCGGCGCCACCCGGGTCGAGGCGGGCGGGCACACCCTCACCGCGACCCTCCCGGCGGGTTCCACCGGCACCGCGCTGCTCTCCGTGCCGGCCGCCGAGGGCTGGACCTGCGCGGTGGACGGCGGCCGACGTCTCACCCCCGTCCCGGTGCTCGGCATGATCGGCGTCCCGCTGGGCGACGGCGCCTCCCGCGTCGCCTGCGCCTTCCGCCCGCCCGGCCTCACCGAGGGGCTCATCGTCACCTCCGCCACCGCCGCCGTCCTCGCCCTGGTGGCGGTCTTCGCCCGGCTCTCCCGACGCCCCACCCGCGTCCCGCGCCGTGACCGCCGCCGGGCGGCCCTGGGCGCCGACGCACAAGCCGGCACAGAAACCGGCCCACAAGCCGGCACATGACGGGGCGGCCCGCCGGAGTCCCGGTGGGCCGCCCCTTCCACCCGACGGTCAGGGCAGGTCGAGCACCTGGGCCCGCCGCTCGGCCGGGTTGCGGTGGTACAGCAGCAGGAGCCGCGAGGTGTCGCCCGCCGCCCGCCGTACGGCGAGGACGGCGCCCGGGCCCGCCGGGGCCAGTACGGCGGCCGGCCCGGTGAGGCCGGCCCGCGCGGTGAGCGCCGGCCGCAGGACGTCCAGCGGGACGGACGGGCCGGTGCCGCTCAGCCCGATGGTGGAGAGCGCCTCGGCCACGTCCGGCGTCCCGCCCCCGGCGTAGCCGGTCCAGACGCCGTAGCGGACGGTGCTGTGCCCGGGCGCGACGCCTGGCAGGGCGCTCAGCCGGACGGGCAGCACCAGGACGTCGCTGTCCAGCAGCCCGGTGTCGGTGTCGCCCCAGTGGGCGTTGAGCGGCTGGACGTCCAGTTCGGCCCCGGTGCGGGCGTCCAGGGCACGGGAGACCAGGACGTCGCTACCGCGCAGCCGGTCGGCCTTGAGGATGACGTCGGTGCTGCCGTCCCCGTCGGTGTCCAGCGCCACCCGCACCCCGTACAGCCCCACCGGGGTGGCCGCGGGCGCCCACAACTGCGCGCCCACGTACAGCAGTTCGGAGTCGACGGCGGCGCCGGCCGCGCGCAGGCCGGCGGCCCGCTCGCCGGGGTGCTCGACGCAGACCTCCTCCGCCGGGTCCGGCTCCTTCCCGGTGTCCTTCGGCCGCAGGCCCGCGCCGGGCGCGACCGCCGTGCCGCTGCCGCCGGGCGGGCAGTCGGGCCAGCGCTCACCCTCGCCGCCGAGGGCGAAGGCGCTGACCAGCCCGGGCTGTTCGCCGGGGGCGGCGCGGCCGCCGAGGGTGACCAGGGTGCCGTCCCGGGCGGTGCGGACGGTGGCCGCCGCCGTGAGGTCGCCGGTCGGGCGCGGGGCGGCCAGCACCGGGATCCGCAGCTGCGGGAGCGCGTCGCCACCGACCGGGGTGAGCAGCACCCGGCCGGAGAGCTCGCCCCGGTAGCTGCGGGCCCGGCCGCCCTGCACGGTGTCGATGGTCGGGTCGGGCGCGCGCCCCAGCTCCCCCGGCACGGCCAGGGTGACCCGTACCCGCGCGGTGCCGCCCGCCGGGACGTCCACCCGGGCCGGTGCCACCTGGTAGGAGGCGCCCGGCAGCAGGGTGGCGGCCGCGTACGAGGTGCGGTACGCCAGTGGCGCGTTCGAGGTGTTGCGCACCTCGATCTCCCGGGTCACCGCCGTCGGCCCGCCGACCTCGACCGGCCCGAAGGAGACCCCGACCCCGCCCTCCACGGCGCCCTCCCCCGCCGCGTAGGCGACGGCGGGCGTGCGGACCGCCCGGTCCACCCGGACCCTCCCGGCCCCGGTGCGCTCGGGCCCGTAGACCGGCCCGCTGTGCTCGTCGCCGAGGAAGGTGTCCTCGGTGGTGTTCATCAGCGCGGCCTTGACCTGCTCGACCGGCCAGTCCGGGTGCGCGGCGCGGACCAGCGCGGCGAGCCCGGCCACGTGCGGGGCGGCCATCGAGGTGCCGCTCTCGCGCTGGCCGCCGGTACCGCTGCCGACCAGGCTGGACCAGATGCCCTCGCCGGGGGCCGCCAGGTCGGGCTTGACCACGCCCGGCACGCCGATGCCGCGCGAGCTGAAGTCGGTCATGGTGTCGATCCGGGCCGGCTGGTCCTGGGCGACGGAGCCGTGCAGCGGGTTGCCGGGCGCGGCGAGCCGGACCGTCACCGGCCCGGCGGCCGCGGCCTGCCGCAGCCGCTCGCCGTCGGCGCGCCCCAGCAGCACGGCCGGGATCCGGTCGTCGCCGGAGATCTCGGCGAGGTGGTCGGAGTCGGCGGCGTACAGGGCGCCGATCGCGCCCGCGTCGGCGGCGTGGTCGGCGCGCGGGCCGGAGTTGCAGGCCCGGTCGGCTTCCCGGGTGTGCCAGGTGAGCAGCGCGATCCGCCCCTTCAGCCGCTGCCGGTCGGCCTCGCCGAACTCGGTGCAGCCGTCCGACTGGTCGGCGGGCAGGGCGAGTTCGCCGCTGACGTCGGCGGTGGACCAGCCCTGGTAGCGCTCGCTCCAGTGCGCCGGGACGACCCCGGCCTGGGCGGCGGGGGCGAGCACGGTGATGCCGTCCACGTCGGCGTGGCCGTGCACCGAGGCGGCGACGGTGATCGCCCGGGCGGCGGTGCCGGGGCTGCCGCCGATGCCGTACACGTCGCCGTCGTTGCCCGCCGCCGCGATCACGACGGTGCCGAGCTCGGCGAGCCGGTCGGCGGCCAGGGCGTCGGTGTCGTCGGTGCTGCCGAAGTGGCTGCCGAGCGAGAGGTTGACGACGTCCAGCCGGTCGCTCAGGTCGCCGTCGCCGTTCGGGTCGGCGGCCAGGTCGAGCGCCTCGGTGACCCGGTCGGTGGAGCCGTCGCAGCCGAACACCCGGATCGCGTACAGCTGCGCGCCCGGGGCGGCGCCGGGGCCGATCCGGAAGCCGGCCGGGTCCAGCCCGGGCCCGTACGGACCGGTGTACGGGTGGCCGTCCGCGGTGACGCCGTACCCGGCCGCGGTGCCGGCCACGTGGGTGCCGTGCCCGTTGCGCACGCAGTCGATCGGGTTGTCGCCGGGGTGCGGCACCGGCTGGTAGTGCGGGGAGGCCGGGTCGGGGTCGTAGTCGTCGCCGACCAGGTCCTTGCCGCCGACCACCTTGGCGTTGGGGAACAGCGCGGGCGGCGCGGGCCTGCCGCGCTCGACCGAGCGGAACGCCTCCTCGGTGCCGGGGCCGCCGAAGTCGGCGTGGGTGTAGTCGATGCCGCTGTCGATGATCCCGATCCGGGTGCCCCGGCCGGTGCCGGCCGCCTGGTCGCCGGCCCAGACCTGCGGGGCGCCGGTCAGCGGGACGGAGTGGGCGTTGTCGCGCCGTTTGGCGACGATCGGGTGGACGGCCCGGACGCCCGGCAGCGCCCGCAGCGCGGGCAGCCGGTCGGCGGGCGCGCTGACCGCGAGGCCGGCGAGCACGGTGCGGGTGCGGTAGAGCTCGCGGGCGGCGGGTGCCGCCCGGTGGACGGCGCCGGCGAGCCGGTCGAGGGCGTCCCCGGCCCGGGCCCGCTGGGCGGCGCCGGCCCGCGCGGCCTCCCGGCGGACGGCCTCCGGGGGGCGCTGGGCGCGCCGGGCCCCGTCGGCGGCGCGCCGCCAGGCGGAGCCGGCCGCCTCGGTGGTGAGTTCGAGCAGGACGGAGGCCGTTCGGCCCGGCCCCGGCGGTCCGGCGGACGGCGGCCCCGCGGACGGTGGGCCGCCGGCCGCCGGGGTGGCGGCGAGGACGGCGCTTCCGGCCAGCAGGGCCAGGGTGAGGCCGATCCGGGCGGCGGGTCGGCGGACGGGTGGCAGACGCACTGGGCCCTCTCCCCCGGCAGGGGGACTGATCCGCACACCGTGTCGCTGACGCTCGCCCACGCGAACGTCGATCACCCCTCCGAGGGCCCCAAATTAGGATGATCGCGCCGACGGGGACGAGCAACTTCCCTCGGACGGACCGGGGTTGCACTCTACTGGGTGACATCCGGCGCACCCGTACGGCCCATTCGACGGATGAACGCCACCGCCGGGCGGCCCGGCCCGGAGGCGCCGGCCGCTCAGTGGTGGCCGGTCGCGCCGCCGTTGTCCCGGCGGTCCAGCGCACGCTGGAGGGCGGCGGCCGCGAAGGGGTTCCGCTCGACGGCCCGGCGGCGGCGCGGGGCGCGGACCGGGGCGGCGGCGGGGGCGGACGTGGCGTGACGGTCGGCGGTCGGCGACATACCGGGCTCCTTGGAAGCGGCGCTGCGGAGGGCGAGCGCGAAGAGGGGAAAGGGAGCGCGGGAGCAGGGATCGCCTGCTCGTGAAGGCGCACGCGTACACGGGCCGCGCGCCCTGGCTACAGGGGCGGCACACCGTACGGCCCTTCCACGGTACGACCACGCCCTGGCCGTGTCTGCACGAATACTTGGATTTCCTAGTATCTGAGACGGGTCTCACCCGGGAGAACGCAGCGGGGCCCGGACCACCGTCGAACGGTGGTCCGGGCCCTGCCGGGACGGCCCTGGGGCCGGAGGATCAGCCCAGGTCGACCGAGCGCGCGAAGCGGGCGCCGATCTCGGCGGCGATCGCCGAGAGCACCTCCTGCGGGATCTCGGTGTCCACGGTGATGGAGGCCAGCGCGCTGCCGCCGTCGCGGGCGACCTGCATGCCGGCGATGTTGATGCCCGCGTCGCCGAGGTGGCGGCCGAGCACGCCGACCACGCCGGGACGGTCCTCGTACTTGAAGAAGGCCATGTGGTCGGTGAGCGCCACGTCCACGTCGAAGGCGTCCACGCCGACGATCTTCTGGGTCTGCTTGGGGCCGGCCAGCGTGCCGGAGATGGCGATCTCCTCGCCGTTCCCGAGCGTGCCGCGGACGGTGATCACGTTGCGGTGCTCGAGGCTCTCGCTGGAGGTGGTCAGACGGACCTCGACACCGCGCTCCTGGGCGAACAGCGGGGCGTTGACGTAGGACACCGTCTCCGCCACCACGTCCTCGAACACGCCCTTCAGCGCGGACAGTTCGAGCACCTTCACGTCGTGCTGGGTGATCTCGCCGCGGACCTCGACGTCGAGGCGGACGGCCACCTCGCCGGCCAGCGCGGTGAAGATCCGGCCGAGCTTCTCGGCCAGCGGCAGGCCCGGGCGGACGTCCTCGGCGATCACGCCGCCCTGGACGTTCACCGCGTCCGGCACCAGCTCGCCGGCCAGCGCGAGGCGCACCGAGCGGGCGACCGCGATGCCGGCCTTCTCCTGCGCCTCGTCGGTGGAGGCGCCCAGGTGCGGGGTGGCGACCACGTTGTCGAAGGCGAACAGCGGGGAGTCGGTGCACGGCTCCTTGGCGTACACGTCCAGGCCGGCGCCGGCCACCCGGCCCTCGCGCAGCGCGCTCGCCAGCGCCTCCTCGTCGACGATGCCGCCGCGGGCGGCGTTCACGATGCGGACGGTCGGCTTGACCTTGTGCAGCGCCTCGTCGCCGATCAGGCCGATGGTCTCCGGGGTCTTGGGGAGGTGGACGGTGATGAAGTCCGACACCTCCAGCAGCTCCTCCAGCGTGACCAGCTTGACGCCCATCTGCGCGGCGCGGGCGGCCTGGATGTAGGGGTCGTACGCGACGATCTTCATGCCGAACGCGGACATCCGCTGGGCGACCAGGACGCCGATCCGGCCGAGGCCGACGACGCCGAGGGTCTTCTCGCTCAGCTCGACGCCGGTGTACTTGTTGCGCTTCCACTCGCCCTGCTTGAGCGCGGCGTTGGCCGGCGCGATGTTGCGGGCGACGGAGATCAGCAGGCCGCAGGCGAGCTCGGCGGCGGTGACGATGTTGGAGGTCGGCGCGTTGACGACCATCACGCCGGCCTTGGTGGCGGCGGCGACGTCCACGTTGTCCAGGCCGACGCCGGCCCGGGCGACCACCTTGAGCTTGCGGGCGGCGGCCAGCGCCTCGGCGTCGACCTTGGTGGCGGAGCGGATCAGGATCGCGTCGACGTCGGCGATCGCGGTGAGCAGCTCGGTGCGGTCGGCGCCGTTGCAGTGGCGGATCTCGAAGTCGGGGCCGAGGGCGTCGACGGTGGCGGGCGAGAGCTCTTCGGCGATCAGTACGACAGCGCTTTTGGAGGTCACAGTGCTCACGACAGTGGGTCCTTAACTGTCCGGTTCCCCCGGGCACGTAGGTGGCGTGGAGGGCGGGGGAAGGTGGCATGCCGCGTAGGTAGACGCACGACGCTGTGGGCCTGACGCGCACTCGGAGTGTATCGACGGGCTGGGTAGCGGGCTGCTCCCGTCCGGCGAAATCACCCGGACGAGAGCAGCCTACTTGTACAAGGACGTTACAAATTCGGGGCCGGGGAAACGGCCCGGAAGGGGTCAGGCGTTCTCGTTGACCCAGCTCATCAGCGAGCGCAGCTTCTTGCCGGTGGTCTCCAGCAGGTGGTCCTCGTCGGCCTTCTTGTACTCGTTGTACTTGGGCAGGCCCGCCTTGTACTCGGCGATCCAGGTGTTGGCGAAGGTGCCGTCCTGGATCTCGGCGAGGACCTGCTTCATCGCGGCCTTGGTGTCCGCGGTGATGATCCGCGGGCCGGTGACGTAGTCGCCCCACTCGGCGGTCTCGGAGACCGACCAGCGCATCTTCTCCAGGCCGCCCTCGTACATCAGGTCGACGATGAGCTTCAGCTCGTGCAGGCACTCGAAGTAGGCGATCTCCGGCTGGTAGCCGGCCTCGACCAGGGTCTCGAACCCGGCCTTCACCAGGGCGGCGGTGCCACCGCAGAGGACGGCCTGCTCACCGAACAGGTCGGTCTCGGTCTCCTCGGTGAAGGTGGTCTTGATGACGCCGGCCTTGGTGGCGCCCAGGCCCTTGGCGTAGGACAGCGCCAGCTCGAAGGCCTTGCCCGAGGCGTCCTGCTCGACCGCGACGATCGCGGGGACGCCGCGGCCCTCCTCGTACTGGCGGCGGACCAGGTGGCCCGGGCCCTTCGGGGCGACCATGCAGACGTCGACGTCCGCCGGGGGCTTGATGAAGCCGAAGCGGATGTTCAGGCCGTGGCCGAAGAACAGGGCGTCGCCGGCCTTCAGGTGCGGGGCGATGTCGGCCTCGTAGACGTCGGCCTGGATCGGGTCCGGGACCAGGATCATGATGACGTCGGCCTCGGCCGCGGCCTCGGCCGGGGTGACGACGCGCAGGCCGGCCTCCTCCGCCTTGGCACGGGACTTGGACTCCGGCTTCAGACCGACCCGGACGTCGGCGCCGGAGTCGCGCAGCGACAGCGCGTGGGCGTGGCCCTGGCTGCCGTAGCCGATGACCGCGACCTTGCGGCCCTGGATGATGGACAGGTCGGCGTCGTCTTCGTAGAACAGCTCGGCCACGGGGGCACATCTCCTTGCGTGATGGGGTCCGGGTACGCGGTGTTCACCGTATGCGCACGCGGTGTGGTGTGGGTCTTTGCTTCAGGGATTGAGACGCGGAGGCGCGCTGTTCACGCGCTGCGGTCCAGGGCGCGCAGCGAGCGGTCCGTGATGGAGCGCGCGCCGCGGCCGATGGCGACCAGGCCGGACTGGACCAACTCCTTGATGCCGTAAGGCTCCAGCATCCGGAGCATGGCCTCCAGCTTGTCCGAGCTGCCGGTGGCCTCGATGGTCACCGCTTCCGGCGACACGTCGACGGTCTTGGCACGGAACAGCTGGACGATCTCGACGATCTGCGACCGGGTCTCGTTGTCGGCGCGGACCTTCACCAGGACCAGTTCCCGCTGGATCGCAGCGGACTGGTCGAGTTCGACGATCTTTATCACGTTCACGAGCTTGTTGAGCTGCTTGGTGACCTGTTCCAGCGGGAGGTCCTCGACGTTGACCACGATCGTCATCCGGGACACGTCCGGATGCTCGGTCGAGCCGACGGCGAGGGAGTCGATGTTGAAACCCCGACGGGAGAACAGGGCGGCGATGCGGGCGAGCACGCCGGGCTTGTTCTCGACCAGGACGGAGAGGGTGTGCTTGGACATGGGATTCCTCAGTCGTTCTGGAGAGGGGGACATCAGTCGAGGTCGTCGCCGAAGTCGGGGCGCACGCCCTTGGCGAACTGGATCTCGTCGTTGCTGGTGCCGGCCGCGACCATCGGCCAGACCATGGCGTCCTGGTGGACGATGAAGTCGATGACGACCGGGCGGTCGTTGATCTCCATCGCCTGCCGGATGACCGCGTCGAGGTCCTCGGGGCGCTCGCAGCGCAGGCCCACGCAGCCCATCGCCTCGGACAGCTTGACGAAGTCGGGGATCCGGGTGCCCTGGGCCGGCGGCTCGATGCCGTCGTGGCCGGGGCCGGAGTGCAGCACGGTGTTGGAGTAGCGCTGGTTGTAGAACAGCGTCTGCCACTGCCGGACCATGCCCAGCGAGCCGTTGTTGATGACCGCGACCTTGATCGGGATGTCGTTCAGGGCGCAGGTGACCAGTTCCTGGTTGGTCATCTGGAAGCAGCCGTCGCCGTCGATCGCCCAGACCGCGCTCTCCGGGCGGCCGGCCTTGGCGCCCATCGCCGCGGGGACGGCGTAGCCCATCGTCCCGGCGCCGCCCGAGTTGAGCCAGGTGCCCGGCTTCTCGAACCGGATGAACTGCGAGCTCCACATCTGGTGCTGGCCCACGCCCGCGGCGTAGATCGCCTCGGGGCCGACCAGCGTCCCGATCCGCTCGATGACCTGCTGCGGCGAGAGCCGCCCCTCCGGGGCCGGCTCGTAGCCGAGCGGGTAGGTCTTCTTCCACTCGTCGAGCCGCTCCCACCACTCGGTGTAGTCGCCCTTGTGGCCGGCGTCGAACTCGGCCTGGACGGCGACGATCAGGTCGGCGAGCACCTCGCGGGCGTCGCCGACGATCGGCACGTCCGCCGGGCGGTTCTTGCCGATCTCGGCCGGGTCGATGTCGGCGTGGACGACCTTGGCGTTGGGGGCGAAGCCGTCCAGCTTGCCGGTGACGCGGTCGTCGAAGCGGGCGCCGAGGGTGAACAGCAGGTCGGACTTCTGGAGCGCGGTGACGGCGGGGACGGAGCCGTGCATGCCGGGCATGCCCAGGTGCTGCGGGTGGCTGTCCGGGAACGCGCCGAGCGCCATCAGGGTGGTGACCACCGGGGCGCCGGTCAGCTCGGCGAGGATCCGCAGCTCGGCGGTGGCCCGCGCCTTGAGCACGCCGCCGCCGACGTACAGCACCGGCCGCTTGGCGCCGACCAGCATCTTCGCGGCCTCGCGGATCTGCTTGGCGTGCGGCTTGGTCACCGGGCGGTAGCCGGGCAGCGCGGTCTCGACCGGCCAGCGGAAGGTGGTGGTCGCCTGGAGCGCGTCCTTGGCGATGTCGACCAGGACCGGGCCGGGGCGGCCGGTGGCGGCGATGTGGAAGGCCTCGGCGATCACCCGGGGGATCTCGGCCGGGTCGGTGACCAGGTAGTTGTGCTTGGTGATCGGCATCGTGATGCCGCAGATGTCCGCCTCCTGGAAGGCGTCGGTGCCGATCGCCTTGGAGGAGACCTGGCCGGTGATCGCGACGACGGGCACCGAGTCCATGTAGGCGTCGGCGATCGGGGTGACCAGGTTGGTCGCACCCGGACCCGAGGTCGCCATGCAGACCCCGACCCGGCCGGTGGCCTGGGCGTAGCCGGTGGCGGCGTGGCCGGCGCCCTGCTCGTGCCGGACCAGGATGTGGCGCACCTTGACGGAGTCCATCAGGGGGTCGTACGCGGGAAGGATGGCGCCGCCCGGGATGCCGAAGACGGTGTCCGCGCCCACGGCCTCGAGGGAGCGGATGAGCGACTGGGCGCCGGTCATGGTCTCGACGACGTGCTGGGGAGCGGGAGCGTTGGCGGCCGGGTTGTCCCCGCGGCGGGGGGATGCGGCGTGCTCGGTCATCTGCCTGTCTCTTCTCGGGTTTTGCCGACCCGGTGCTGCGGGCCCCGTGCTGCGAGGGTGGGGTCCCGGTCCGGGTCGAGCGCCGGCTCTGCCTCAATCGTCCCGCTCGGTCCGACGGATCGGACGGGCCAGGGCGGTCGAGGCCAGGGGTCTTGCGGAGGTGGAACAGCGTCAGTGCAACAAAAAACCCCTCGTGCCCAAGGGCATGCGAGGGGTGGCGCGTCGGTCTGTCACGAGCAGGGCGTACGAGCCCACTCAGCCGACGCGCCCGCCAAGTACGAGAATTCGGGTGCGCATGGCAACGACCTTCCTCCCGTGCGGGGCGGCGTGTCAAGCAGGTGGGACGACCGTCTCGCCATGCGGACCACCCGGCGGGCCAGTAACGGCACGGTGTCCGGGCAGGTCAGAGCCGCCATGGTGATGTGCGCCACGCCCCGGCGCGGCGTCCGTCCGGCCGCTGCCGCGGCCACTCGTCCGGGTGTCCTCGGGGACGGGCGGGCGGGTGTCCGCGGGCGGGTACGGGCGGCGGGCCGACAGCGGTCCGGCCGGGCCCGGCGGCGTGGCCGGTGGGCCGGTCGGCGTGGGCAGCGGGCCGGTCGGGGTGGGCAGCGGGTAGCCGCGGCGGGCCAGCGCCCGGCGCAGCCGGGGCTCGTCCAGCGGCGGGGCGAAGGCCGAGCCCTGGGCCTGCCCGCAGCCCAGCTCCCGCAGCGCGGCGACCTGGCGGGGCAGGTCCACCCCCTCGGCGGCGGTGGTCATCCCGAGGTCGCGGCCGAGCCGCAGCGCGTGCCCGGCGAGGGTGCGGCTGAGCGGGGACTCGCCGAGGTCCTGGACGAGCGTGCGGTCCAGCTTGAGCCCGTCCAGCGGCAGCCGGGCGAGCGCGCCGAGCGAGCCGCCGCCCGCGCCGTACCCGGCCAGCCAGGTGGAGACGCCGAGCCCGCGCAGGGCGGAGAGCCGGCGGCCGAGTTCGTCGGCGAGCGAGTCCGGGCCCATCCGGGCCACCTCGATGACCAGTTCGTCGGCGGGCAGCCCGCTGTCGCGCAGCGCCGAGGCCACCGTCTCGTACAGGCCGGGCGAGCAGAGCCGCTCCACCGAGAGCCGGACGGCCACCGGGACGGGCTCCGGCGTGCCGCGGCCCCTGCCGCCGGGCAGGCCGCGCCGCTCGACGGCCGCGCTGACCGCCTCCAGGACCAGCCAGCGGGAGAACCGGGTGGCCGCGTCGCCGTGCTCGGCCGAGCGCAGGAACTCGGCCGGGGTGAGCAGCAGGCCGCCCACCGAGCGCCAGCGGGCCTGCGCCTCGACACCGGTCACCGCGCCGCTGCCGAGGTCCACCACCGGCTGGTGGAGCAGGGTGAAGCCGCCCTCCCGGACGGCCAGCCGCAGCCGCTCCTCCAGCTCGGTGCGGCGCTCCAGGTCGGCCCGCATCGCGGGGGTGTAGAGCACCACCCGGCCCTTGCCCTCGGACTTGGCCCGGTACATCGCCAGGTCGGCGTTGCGCATCAGCTCGTCGGCCGCGGTTCTGGGGTCGGCCGCCGGGCCGCGTTCGGGGGTGCCGAAGGCGATGCCGATGCTGGCGGCGACGCCGAGTTCGGCGCCGCCGATCCAGTACGGCTCGGAGAGGGCGAGGCGCAGCCGCTCGGCCAGCTCCTGGACCTGGAGGCGGCCGAGCGGGCCGCAGACCAGCGCGGCGAACTCGTCGCCGCCGAACCGGGCGACGGTGTCCCCGCAGCGGACGGCGCTCTGCAGCCGGCGGGCCGCCTGCACCAGCAGTTCGTCGCCGACCTGGTGCCCGGCGGTGTCGTTGACCGCCTTGAAGCCGTCCAGGTCGATGAAGAGCACCGCGATCCCGGCGCCCGTCCCGCCCTGCTGGCCGCGGGCGCCGAGGGCGGCCCGCAGCCGCTGGGTGAACAGCGCCCGGTTGGGCAGGTCGGTGAGCGGGTCGTGGAAGGCGTTGTGCTGCAACTGGGCCTGGAGCATGACGCGTTCGGTGACGTCCCGGCTGTTGAGCAGCAGGCCGTCGCGGTGTCTGCTGACGGTCGACTCGACGTACAGCCACTCGCCGGCGCCGGAGCTGATCCGGCACTCGACCCGGGCGGAGGGCTCGGCGGTGCCGGGGCTGCGGTGGGTGGTGAGCCGGACCCTGGCGAGGTAGCGGCGGACCTCGGAGAGCACCCGGCCGATGTCCTCGGGGTGGACCAGGTCCAGCAGGTTGCCGCCGACCAGTTCCTCCGGGTCCCGCCCGTAGACGCCGAGCGCGGCCGGGGAGACGTAGGAGAGCACGCCGTTGGCGCCGGCGATCATGATGACGTCGCTGGAGCCCTGCACCAGGGAGCGGAAGTGCGCCTCCTTGTGGGCGAGTTCCTGCGCCAGCGACAGGTTGTCGAGCAGCATGACGCCCTGCCGGAGGATCAGCGCCAGCCCGACGGTGCAGGCGGCCGCGGCCACCACACGGTCCAACTCCCGTCCGCCGAGGGCATTGTAGAGAATGCCCGCGGTGCAGACCGCGGCGGCCGCGTACGGGGTCAGCGCGCTGAAGGTGGTCGCCACCCGGCGGTGCGGCAGGCCGCCGGCCGAGGGGTGGTCGCGCAGCGGACGGCGCCAGCGCGGCGACCACGGCGCCCAGCCCAGCAGCAGGCTGCCGGCGAACCAGCCGGCGTCCAGCAGTTCGCCCGAGTGGTAGCTGCTGCGCAGCTCCGGGGAGGTGAACAGGGCGTCGCAGGTGACGGTGACGGCGAGCGCCAGCATCGCGGTGTGCACCGCCGCCCGGTTGCCGTCCCGGCCGCCGAAGCGCAGCCCGACCACCAGGCTGACCAGCAGGATGTCCAGCACCGGGTAGGCCAGGTTGAGGGCCAGGCGCAGCGGTGAGCCGTCCTCGCCGGCCGCGATCCGGCCGAGCGCCAGGCTCCAGCTGAGGGTGAACAGCGAGCCGGCGATCAGCCAGCCGTCGAGCAGCAGGCAGAGCCAGCCGGCCGCCGTGCGCGGGTGCTGGGCGAGCACCAGGACACCGGTGATGGCGAGCGGGGCGAACAGCAGGAAGGCGTACTCGGCGAGCGAGTCCCGGGGCAGCGGGGTGCGCACGACCAGCTCGTACCAGCCCCAGGTGCCGTTGCCGAAGGCGACCATGAGCGAGGAGAGGCCGAACAGCAGCCAGGCCGGGCGGGCGTGGCCGCCGACCGTACAGCCGTACACCAGGCAGGACAGCGCGGCCGCCAGGGCCGCCGCGGCCAGCCCGAAGTCGCCCATGAAGACGGACAGTTGGTGCGATCCCCAGCCGGCGGCGGCGCCGGTCGCGTAGGCCACGCAGAGCGCGCCCAGGGCGAACCCGGGCAGCGTACGGCTCACCCCGGGCCGGTACAGCGGGCCGCGGCGGGCGGGTGCGGGCACGTCGGCGGCGGACGTGTCGGTGTGCGGTGCGTCCGGCCGTCCGGTTCCGGGCAGCACCGTTTCGGTGGAGCTCACTCGGCCTCTCCCCCTCCGGCCCGGGGCCTCGCGCCCCGGCCACGGGCCACCGGCCGCGCACCTGTCGGACGTACGCGGTGGCCTGGCGCCCCGTCAGGACGGTGGCCCAGGGGGTGGGCGGCCTGCCGGCCGCCGCACCGTACCGATGCTCCCAAAATGGACCCTACACCAATCCCGTCACTCAATGACACGCACACTCAACTTAGAGTAATGGCGAAAGGGTGGGGAAATGCCCCTGATTCCTATGGATCGGCCCGGTTGGCGGCGGCGCGCGGGCAGGGGCTCACGCGGCGCGCACGGGAGCACGCGGCGGCGCCCGAACACCGGTGCCAGGGTGGACGATCCGTGGTGCCGGGGCGGACGGACAGCGGACCCGGACCGGCCGGGGCCGGTCCGGGTCCGTCGTGGCGCCCAGTTCAGTGGGGCCCTGCTCAGCGGGGCCCTGTCCAGTGGTGTCCTGTTCAGCGGGGCCCTGTTCAGCGGCCCGAGGGGGCCAGGTCCTCCGGGAACAGCCGCAGCCGGTGCGCCAGTGCGGCCGCCTCGCCCCGGCCGCCGACCCCGAGCTTGCCGAGGATGTTGGAGACGTGCACGCTCGCGGTCTTCGGAGAGATGTACAGCTCCTCGGCGATCTGCCGGTTGGTCCAGCCGCGCGCGAGCAGCCGGAGCACGTCCCGCTCCCGGGGGGTGAGGTTGAAGGAGTCCCCGGCGGACTGGGCCGGCACCGCGGCCGTCCCCCCACCCGCCCGTCCGGCCGTCCGCCCGGCCGGGGCGAGGCTCAGCCCGGCCCGCTCGGCCAGCGCGGCGATCTGCCCGCCGAGCAGCCGGTCGCCCCGGGCGGCCGCCAGTTCGGCCGCCTCGCGCAGCAGTTCGGCGGCGGCCTCGCGCCGGCCGGCCTGCACCTCGGCCTCGCCGGCCCGCAGCAGGGCGAGCGCCAGCGGGAACGGCAGGCCGGTCGGCCGCAGCGCCTCGACGGCGGCGGCCCACCCCTGCGGGGTGTCCGCGCCCTCCGCGCGGGCCAGTTCGGCCTCCAGCAGCCGGGCCCAGCCGTGGTGCAGCGGCGCCCGGGGCCGCAGTGCGGCGGCGGCCGCGGCGATCGCGGCCAGCGCCCCGGGCCGGCCCGCCTCGGCCTGCGGCAGGCCCCGGCTGTCCGCCTCCACCGCGGCGGCCTCGGCCAGCAGCGGGTAGACGTCGGACTCGTGGCCGAGCCGGCCGTCCTCCTCCAGCGCGGCGAGCAGTTCGGCCCGGGCCTCCAGCGGCCGGCCGCCGAGCGCCGCGAGCCGCACCGCCAGCCGGCTGATCGGCACGCTGTGCTGGACCTGGCCGACCCGGTTGGCCGACCGGGCCTGCGCCAGCATCGTCCCCGCGGTGGCCAGGTCCCCCTTGAGCAGGGCGAGTTCGCCGCGCATCCGGTCCAGGAACTCGGCGTGGGTGCCGGTCGGGCTGGCCGCCTCGTAGCCGACCAGCACCTCGGTGGCCTCCCGGGCCCGCCCGAGGTCGGCGAGCGCCTCGACCAGGTTGCCGGTCAGGATGGCGCCGATGTTGCGCAGCAGGCCGTTGCCGTTCGCGTACTCCAGGCCCTCCCGGGCCAGTCGGACCGCGTCCTCGGGGTGCCCGAGTCCGCGCTGCATGCTGGCCAGGTTGTTGATGCCGCGCAGCAGCAGGTCGGGCACGCCCAGCCGGCGGGCCCGTTCGACCGCCCCGGCGAGCTCGGCCAGCCCGCCCTCGGCGTCGCCCTGGACGTCGTAGCGCAGGCCGCCGAGGGTCATCCGGGCGTGCACCTCGACCGAGTGCGCGCCCACCTCCTCGGCGATCCGGATCGCCCGCTCGGCCAGCTCGATCGCCGCCGGGGTGGGCTTCTTGAGCATCGCCGTCCCGGCGCCGAGCGCGAGCACCTCGGCCTGGACCGCGGTCGGCGGCAGGTGCTCCACCAGCCGCAGCGCGTTCGCGATCTCCTCCTCGTCGCCGGAGCGGCGCAGGCTGCCCAGCATCCGGGCCCGGTTGATCCGGAACCAGGCCGCGCGCACCGGGTGCTCGGCCTCGTCGACCAGCCGCAGCCCGCGCTTGGCCAGGCTCAGGCCGCGCTCGCGGTCGCCGCAGCGCCGGGCCGCGACCACCGCCTCGGCCAGCACGTCGACCAGCTGGATCCGGTCGCAGTCCCCGTCCGCGGTGCTGTGGTCGCAGGAGCCGGGCGGGTAGGTCTCGGCCCAGTCGTACGGGCGCAGGGTGTGCGCCAGCACCTCCTCGGAGACCAGGTCCCACAGCTCCAGGGCGCGTTCCAGCATGCCGAGCTGCTCGGCGAAGGCGTTGCGGCGGCGGGCCGCGCGGGCGGCGTCCAGGGCCGTCGGCAGGGCGCGGGCCGGATCGTGCGCGTGGTACCAGTAGTTGGCCAGCCGGGCGGCCAGCGCGTCACCGGGGACCAGCTGCGGCTGGGCCTCCACCGCGAGCGCGAACCTGCGGTTGATCCGGTGCCGTTCGCCGGGCAGCAGGTCGTCCGAGACCGCCTCGCGGACCAGCGCGTGGCGGAACCGGTAGCCCTCGCCCTCGCTGTCCGGGCGCAGGATGTTGGCGCCGACGGCCGCCCGCAGCGCCTCGATCAGCGCCTCCTCGTCGTCGTCCAGGACGGCGGCCAGCAGGGCGTGTTCGACGTGCGAGCCGCCCTCGGCGGCGATCCGCACCACCCGCTGGGCCTCCTCGTCCAGGCCCTCGACCCGTACCAGCAGGATGTCCCGCAGCGAGTCGGTCAGCCCGGCGCCGAAGCCGTCCTCGAAGGCGGTGGCCAGCTCCTCGACGAAGAACGGGTTCCCCTCCGACCGGCGGTGGATGCGGTCCACCAGCTGGCGGTCGGGGACGGTGGTGCCGAGGATGCCGGCCAGCTGGGCGGCCACCTCGCGGCGGTCGAACCGCGCCAGCTCCAGCCGCTGGACGGTGCGCAGCCGTTCGAGCTCGGCCAGGAAGGGACGCAGCGGGTGCCGGCGGTGCAGGTCGTCGGTGCGGTAGGTGGCGACCAGCAGCACCCGGGAGCGGTGCAGGGTGCGCACCAGGAAGGCGAGCAGCTCGCGGGTGGAGCGGTCGGACCAGTGCAGGTCCTCGACGGCGAGGACGAGGGTACGCTCCGCGCCGAGCCGTTCGAACAGCCTCGCGGTGTGCTCGAACAGCCGGGCCCGGCTGTACTCGTCGTTGGGTTCGCCGTCCACCTCGCCGAACTCGGAGAGCAGCAGGGCGAGATGGCTCTCGCTGCCGGCCGCGGCGGCCTCCAGTTCGGCGCCCAGCGAGCGGTGCAGCCGGCGCAGCGCGGCGGCCAGCGGCGCGTACGGCAGGCCCTCGGCGCCGACCTCCAGACAGCTGCCGAGCGAGGTGACCGCCCCCTGGGCGGCGGCCCGCTCCAGGAACTCCTCCAGCAGCCGGGTCTTGCCGACCCCCGCCTCGCCGCCGATCAGGACGGACTGCGGGCTGCCGGTGCCCGCGCGGCGCAGCGCGTCGGTCAGCTCGGTGATCTCGCTTCCGCGGCCGACGAAGACGGGGCTGACCGATGTGTGCTGCATGGAGGCGAGCATGCCATAGCCGGTGGGGCCCGGCCGAGGGGTTATCTCCCCTGGCGAACGGGTCGAAGGGCCCGAACGCCCGGAGGGGGAGACGCTCACTCGCAGCGTCTCCCCCTCCGGAGTTCCTTCGGCACCGTCGTGGTGCCGCACCGTCAGCATTCGGGCCGACGCACGGGGCGCCGCTGGAAGCGGGCGGCCACCGGGCGCTGCCGCAGGCGGCGGGCCTCCTTGGCCTCGCGCACGAGGCGCTCGTGCTCGGCGCGGGCCACGAGCTCGTGGGCCTGTTGCTGGAAGGTCTGGTACTCGATCATTTCCGGTTCCCCCTCGGGTTTTCCACTGCGTCCTGCTGACAGGTAAGAGCTTCCTCCGCCAGTGGGGGGTGCCGCATCGGGAGCCTGCCGCATCTTCCGGGGCCCGGATGCCTTAGATCGGGCGCAGATCGGGTGCCAGAAAAGGTTTAAGGCCCCGCCTCACCCAGATACATAGGTGAGGCGGGGCCTTAGGCCTTACTTAGAGGGCCTTAGATGCCTTAGACGCCTTAGGAAGGAAGGGCTGACGACCTAGGCTGCGCCCAGACGCTCCAGGATCAGGTCCTTCACGCGGGCGGCGTCGGCCTGGCCGCGGGTGGCCTTCATGACCGCGCCGACCAGCGCGCCCACGGCCTGGACCTTGCCGTCGCGGATCTTGGCGGCGATCCCCTCGTTCTCGGCGATGGCCTGGTCGACGGCGGCACCCAGCGCGGAGTCGTCCGAGACCACGGCCAGGCCGCGCTTCTCGACGATCGCGTCCGGCTCGCCCTCGCCGGCCAGCACGGCCTCGATGACCTGGCGGGCCAGCTTGTCGTTCAGCTTGCCCTCGGCGACCAGCGCGGCGACCCGGGCGACCTGCGCCGGGGTGATCGGCTGCTCGCTCAGCTCGGTGCCGGTCTCGTTGGCGCGGCGCGCCAGCTCGCCCATCCACCACTTGCGGGCCTGGTCGGCCGGGGCACCGGCCGCGATGGTCTCCTGGATCGGGCCCACCGCACCGGCGTTGAGCACCGACTGCATGTCCTTGTCGGACAGGTCCCACTCGGCCTGGAGCCGGGCGCGGCGCACCCGCGGCAGCTCGGGCAGGGCGGCGCGCAGCTCCTCGACCCACGCGCGGGCGGGGGCCACCGGCACCAGGTCCGGCTCGGGGAAGTAGCGGTAGTCCTCGGCGTTGTCCTTGATCCGGCCCGAGGTGGTGGAGCCGTCCTCCTCGTGGAAGTGGCGGGTCTCCTGGACGATGGTGCCGCCGTCGGTCAGCACGGTGGCGTGGCGCCGGATCTCGAACCGGGCGGCCCGCTCCACGCTGCGCAGCGAGTTGACGTTCTTGGTCTCCGAGCGGGTGCCGAAGGTCTCGGTGCCGTTCGGGCGCAGCGACAGGTTGACGTCGCAGCGCATCTGGCCCTTGTCCATCCGGGCCTCGGAGACGTCGAGCGAGCGGATCACCTCGCGCAGCTCGGCGACGTACGCCTTGGCGACCTCGGGGGCGCGCTCGCCGGCGCCCTCGATCGGCTTGGTGACGATCTCGATCAGCGGGATGCCGGCCCGGTTGTAGTCGAGCAGCGAGTGGGTGGCGCCGTGGATGCGGCCGGTGGCCCCGCCGACGTGGCTGGACTTGCCGGTGTCCTCCTCCATGTGGGCGCGCTCGATCTCCACCCGGAAGGTCGAGCCGTCCTCCAGCTGCACGTCGAGGTAGCCGTTGAAGGCGATCGGCTCGTCGTACTGCGAGGTCTGGAAGTTCTTGGGCATGTCCGGGTAGAAGTAGTTCTTCCGCGCGAACCGGCACCACTCGGCGATCTCGCAGTTCAGCGCCAGGCCGATCTTGACCGCCGACTCCACGCCGACCGCGTTGACCACCGGCAGCGAGCCCGGCAGGCCCAGGCAGGTCGGGCAGGTCTGGCTGTTCGGCTCGGCACCCAGCTCGGTCGAGCAACCGCAGAACATCTTGGTCTTGGTACCCAGCTCGACGTGGACCTCAAGGCCCATCACCGGGTCGTACGACGCGAGAGCGTCCTCGTAGGAGACCAGGTTCATGACGCTCACAGCGTCCCTTCTCACTTGAAGCTTGGGAGGTACGGGCCCGGCCGCCGCGTCGCGCGGGGCCGGGCCTGGGCGCTTGACTCAGCTCAGCCCAGCAGCACGTCGTCGGAGCCCAGCTGACGCAGCTCGCGCACCAGCAGGGCGGTGCCGGTGACCAGCGCGGCCGCGCCGACCAGGGCGTTGACCAGCTTGAGGGTGTCGCTCTCCTCGCGGGCCTTGCGGACGTCCTTGACGACGGAGATCGCGCCGAACGCGCTGGTGCCGATGGACAGCCACAGGCCGGGCTTGGAGTGCTTGAAGCCCTTCAGCGAGCCGGAGCCCTTGGCCTTCTCGATCTTGCTCACAGTGCCGGTGCCTCCTCCAGCAGGGTGTGCCCCCACTTGTCGTTGAGTGCGGCCTCGACGGCGCCGCCCACGCGGTACAGGCGGTCGTCCGCCATCGCGGGTGCGATGATCTGGAGGCCGACCGGGAGATTGTCCTCCGGGGCCAGGCCGACCGGCAGCGACATGGCCGCGTTGCCCGCCAGGTTCGACGGAATCGTGCACAGGTCGGCCAGGTACATCGCCATCGGGTCGTCGGCGCGCTCGCCGATCGGGAAGGCGGTGGTCGGCGTGGTCGGCGAGACCAGGACGTCCACGCCCGCGAAGGCCGCGTCGAAGTCGCGCGAGATGAGCGTGCGGACCTTCTGGGCCGAGCCGTAGTAGGCGTCGTAGTAGCCCGAGGACAGCGCGTAGGTGCCCAGGATGATGCGGCGCTTGACCTCGGGGCCGAAGCCGGCCTCGCGGGTCAGAGCGGTGACCTCCTCGGCCGAGCGGCTGCCGTCGTCGCCGACCCGCAGGCCGTAGCGCATCGCGTCGAAGCGGGCCAGGTTGGAGGAGCACTCGCTGGGCGCGATCAGGTAGTACGCCGGCAGCGCCAGGGTGAACGACGGGCAGGAGACCTCGACGACCTCGGCGCCCAGCTCGCGCAGCAGCTCCACCGACTCGTCGAAGCGCTGCATCACGCCGGCCTGGTAGCCCTCGCCGGCGAACTCCTTGACGACGCCGATCCGCATGCCGCGGATGTCGCGCATCCTCGCGGCCTCGACGACGGCCGGGACGGGCGCGTCGATCGAGGTGGAGTCCAGCGGGTCGTGGCCGGCGATGGCCTCGTGCAGCAGGGCCGCGTCCAGCACGGTGCGGGCGCACGGGCCGCCCTGGTCCAGGCTGCTGGAGAAGGCGACCAGGCCGTAGCGGGACACCGAGCCGTAGGTCGGCTTGACGCCGACGGTGCCGGTGACGGCGCCGGGCTGGCGGATCGAGCCGCCGGTGTCGGTGCCGATCGCCAGCGGGGCCTCGAAGGCGGCCAGCGCGGCGGCCGAACCGCCGCCGGAGCCGCCGGGGATGCGGGAGAGGTCCCACGGGTTGCCGGTCACGCCGTACGCGGAGTTCTCGGTGGAGGAGCCCATCGCGAACTCGTCCATGTTGGTCTTGCCGAGGATGACCACGTCAGCGTCCTTGAGACGGCTGGTCAGCGTGGCGTCGTACGGCGGGATCCAGCCCTCGAGCATCTTCGAACCACAGGTGGTCGGGATGCCCTTGGTGGTGAAGACGTCCTTGAGCGCGAGCGGGACGCCGGCCAGCGGGCCCAGCTCCTCGCCCTTGGCGCGCTTGTCGTCCACGGCCTTGGCCGCGGCCAGCGCGCCCTCGGTGTCGACGTGCAGGAAGGCGTTGACCTTCTTGTCGACGGCTCCGATGCGGTCCAGGTGGGCCTGCGCGACCTCGACGGCGGACACCTCGCCCTTGGCGATGGCGCTCGCGGTCTCGGCGGCGGTGTAGCGGATCAGCTCGGTCATATCGGTCAGTCCTCCCCGAGGATCTGCGGCACACGGAAACGCTGCTCCTCGGAGGCGGGGGCGCCGGACAGCGCCTGCTCCGGGGTGAGCGACGGCCGCACCTCGTCCGCGCGCATGACGTTGGTCAGCGGCAGCGGGTGGGAGGTCGGCGGGACGTCCTGTCCGGCGACCTCGGAAACGCGGGCGACCGCGCCGATGATCACGTCGAGCTGCTCGGCGAAGTGGTCCAGCTCTTCGGGCTTCAGCTCAAGACGCGACAGCCGGGCGAGGTGGGCGACCTCCTCGCGCGTGATGCCAGGCATGCAGCGATCCTCAGGGTGAGTTCTGGTGAGACCCGGCGGTGCCTTGCGGGCGGAGCCGGGCCCGGGCAGGAGCAGCCGGGTTCGGCGCTCCGTCCTCGTGGTCTTTGGACCCCATCCTATGGGGCCCGTCCCGTACCCCGGCCAACGAGTGATCCGCGGCGGCCGTCGCCGGCGCCCGTCACGCGGGTCGCCGACACCTGTCGCGGCCGTCGCCGGTACCCGTCACGGCCCGACGGCGGCTCCCGTCGCGGCCCGGCGGCGGCGTCCGACGGGCTGCTGCGTCCGACGGGCGGCGGCGTCCGGCGGGCTACTGCGGCCGGGTGCGGGCCCAGCCCTGCGGCTTGATCTCCCGGTGCGCGGCCTGCACCACCTGGGCCACCGGCGGCAGCGTGGGCGGGATGACCGGCGGCCGGACCGGCGGGAGCGTCGTCGGCGGCAGCGCCGGCGGCCTGGCCGCCGGGCCGATCGGCTTGGCGCCCTGGGCCGGCTGGAAGCCGGCGTGCAGCTGGGGCGGCAGGCCGAGCCGCTCCACCGGCGGGGCGCCGGTGCGGTGCACCCGCAGCCAGGCGGTGGCCTGCTCGGCCGGCAGCGCGGCCGACACCAGCCAGCCCTGGACGGCGTCCACGCCCATGCAGTGCAGCCGCTCCCAGGTCTCGTCGTCCTCGACGCCCTCGGCGACCACGGTCAGGCCCAGCGAGTGGGCGAGCTCCACCGAGCAGCGGACCACCGCCGCGTCGTGGTCGTCGGCGACCATCCGGGAGACGAAGGAGCGGTCGATCTTCAGCTCGCCGACCGGCAGGCTGCGCAGCCGCACCAGCGAGGAGTGCCCGGTGCCGAAGTCGTCCAGGGACATCCCGACGCCGTAGCCACGCAGTTCGGCCAGGGTGTCGGCGGCCCGCCGGGAGTCGTCCAGCAGCAGCCGCTCGGTGATCTCCAACTGGAGCGCGTGGGCCGGCACCTGGTGGCGGACGAGGTGGCCGGCCACCCGCTGGGCGAAGCCGGGGTTGAGCACGTCGCGCGGCGAGACGTTGACCGCGACCTGCACCTGGAGGCCCTGCTCGCGCCAGTAGGCGAGCTGGCCGACGGCCGCCTCCAGCACGTAGTCGGTGAGCCGCGGCATCAGGCCGCTGGACTCGGCGAGCCCGACGAACTCGTCCGGCGAGACCTTCCCCTGGCCGGGCCGCTCCCAGCGCAGCAGCGCCTCCAGGCCGACCACCCGGCCGTCGAAGGCCACCTTCGGCTGGTAGTGCAGCTGCACCTCGCCGGTCTCCAGCGCCCGGCGCAGGTCCCCCAACAGCCCGATCCGGTACGGCGTGTCGGCGTCCTGGGTCTCGTCGTACTGGGCGACGCCGCAGCAGCCGCGCTGGGCGTGGCCCATCGCGACGTCGGCCCGGCGCAGCAGCGACTCGGCGTCCTGGGCGTGCTGCGGGTAGACGCAGACGCCGCCGCTGGCCTCCAGGACGAGCAGCAGCCCGTCCAGCCGGATCGGGGCGGCCAGTTCGGCGATCAGCGCCTTGGCGACCCGCTCCAGGCTGTCCGGGCAGTTGATGCCGGGCAGCAGGACGGCGAACTCGTCGCCGCCCATCCGGGCCACCATCGGGCGGCCGCGGCGGTAGTGCCGGGGCAGGCCGGCGAAGACGTCGTCGATGGACTCCCGGGTGGCGCTGCCGGCCGGGCCGCCGGAGCGCAGGGCCCGGTGCAGCCGGCGGGCGATGTGAACCAGCAGCCGGTCACCGGCCGTATGACCGAGTGTGTCGTTGAGCGATCGGAAGCGATCGAGGTCGAGCAGGATGAGACCGACGCTGTACCCCTGCTCACACTCCGCAATCGCCTCCTGGGCGGCCAGCAGCAGGGCCTGACGGTTCGGCAGATCCGTCAGCGGGTCGGTCAGTTGGTCGCGGGCGCGGTCCCGGGCGATCCGCCAGGCCGCCACCAGCACCGCCAGGGGCACGGCGAACAGCGGCAGCAACTCGGGTTCGTACCGGTAGACCAGGACGGCCAGCGGGATGAGCGGCGCGGCTCCGGCCAGCAGCACGCCGAGCAGCAGGACCGCACCCGCCACCCCCTGCGGCGGGCGTGTGGGCGCACCGCCGGTCGTACGATCCATAAGCCCTGTCCTCCGTCGGGCCCGCCCCGTCAGGCCGCCTTACGGTGAGGCACCGTGCCGGTACCGACAGCTGCCGGGCATGGAGCGACCCCGTGGAACTCCGGTCCAGCCGGCGCCCCCACCCCTGCTGACACTCTGTTGCGCTCCAGGGTATGCCGGGGTCCACCCGGTGGGCAGACTTTCGGACAACCGGAAACGCGCCACCGCGCCCGGGTGCCGCACAGTGACACAATGCCCGCTTTCACGGTGCGGCACCCGGTGACGTTGCATCAGGACGATAACAACACCGATCCGGTCATCAGCCGATCGGGGCGGCTCCGGATCAGTCCTCGACAGTCTCCCCCGCTGCCTCTCCGGCCTCCTCGGGCTCCGGAAGCCCCAGGTGGGCGCGGGCGGCGGACGGTCCGTCGGCGAGCAGGACGGTGAACCCGGCGTCGTCCAGGACCGGCAGGCCGAGCTGAACAGCCTTGTCGTACTTGGACCCTGGGTTGTCACCAGCGACCACAAAATCGGTCTTTTTCGAAACCGAACCGGTCACCTTCGCTCCGCGCGAGGTCAGCGCCTCCTTGGCGCCGTCCCGGGTGTGGCCGGCCAGCGTGCCCGTCACCACCACGGTCAGCCCCTCCAGCGGGCGCTCCGCCTCCTCCTCGTCCGCGAACTCCTCGGTGAAGCGGACGCCGTCCGCCTCCCAGTTCCGGAGGACCTCCTTGTGCCACTCCTCCGCGTACCACTCCTGGATCGAGCGGGCGATCGTCGGACCGACCCCCTCGACGGCCGCCAGCTGCTCCTCGCTCGCCTCGAAGATCTTCGTCAGGTCGCGGAACTCCCGGGCCAGCGCCTGCGCGGCGACCGGACCGACGTGCCGGATCGACAGACCGTTGACGAACCGCCACAGCGGCCGCTGCTTCGCCGCCTCCAGGTTGTCGATCAGGGCCTGGAGCGACTTCTTCGGCTCGCCCTTGGTGGTGGCGAAGAAGAAGACCTCCTTCTCCTTGCCCGTCTTGTCGTCCAGCTTCGGCATGCCCGTCTTCGGGTCCCGGACCAGCACCTTGATCGGCAGCAGCTTCTCCCGCGTCAGCCGGAAGATGTCGGCCTCGTTGCGCACCGGCGCCTCGGCCGGCTCCAGCGGCTGGGTCAGCGCGGTGGCCGCGACGTAGCCCAGCCCCTCCACGTCCAGGCACTGCCGCCCCCCGAGGAAGGCGATCCGCTCCCGGATCTGGGCCGGGCAGCGCTCCGCGTTCGGGCAGCGCAGATCGATGTCCCCCTCGGCCATCGGCCGCAGCTCACTGCCGCACTCCGGGCAGTGCGAGGGCATCACGAAGGCCTGCTCGGTGCCGTCCCGCAGGTCGTACACCGGGCCGAGGATCTCCGGGATGACGTCGCCCGCCTTGCGCAGCACGACGGTGTCCCCGAGCAGCACGTCCTTGGCCTTGACGATCTCCTGGTTGTGCAGCGTCGCGTACTGCACCATCGAACCGGCCACCTTCACCGGCTCGGCCAGCACCGCGTACGGGGTGGCCCGGCCGGTGCGGCCGATGCCGACCTTGATCTCCGCCAGCCGGCCGGTGACCTCCTCCGGCGGGTACTTCCAGGCGATCGCCCAGCGCGGCGACTTGGAGGTGGCGCCGAGCCGGCCCTGCAGGGCGATCTCGTCCACCTTCACCACGACGCCGTCGATCTCGTGCTCGACCGAGTGCCGCTGCTCGCCGAAGTGCTTGATGAACGCCCGCACCTCGGCGAGCGTCCCCACCACCCTGTTGTGCCGGGCCGTGGGCAGGCCCCAGTCGTGCAGCAGCCGGTAGGCGTGCGACTGGTTGTCGATGTCGAAGCCGACCCGGGCGCCGATGCCGTGCACCACCATGTGCAGCGGGCGGGAGGCGGTGACGTGCGGGTCCTTCTGGCGCAGCGAACCGGCGGCGGCGTTGCGGGGGTTCATGAACAGCCGGATCATCGCCCGGGGCCGCTTGCCCTCCCTGGCGCGCTCCTCGTTCTCCTGCCGGCGCCGCTCGTTCTCCTCCGCGAAGGAGGCGTTGAGCGCGTCGAACTCCTCCGTCGGGAAGTAGACCTCGCCGCGGATCTCCACCAGCTCCGGGACGTTCTCGCCCTTGAGCCGGTGCGGGATCTCCTTGATGGTGCGGACGTTCGCGGTGATGTCCTCGCCGACCCGGCCGTCGCCGCGCGTCGCCGCCTGCGTCAACTGCCCGTTCTCGTAGGTGAGGTTGACGGCCAGGCCGTCCACCTTCAGCTCGCACAGGTAGTGGTAGTCGATGCCGTGCAGCTCGGTGGCGACCCGCTCCGCCCAGGCCGCCAGCTCCTCGTCGTCCATCGCGTTGTCCAGGCTGAGCAGCCGCTCACGGTGCTCGACCTCGGCGAACAGCACGGTGGGGGCGCCGCCGACCCGCTGCGTCGGCGAGTCCGGGGTGACCAGGGCCGGGTGCTCGGCCTCGATCCCCTCCAGCTCCCGCATCAGCGCGTCGAACTCGGCGTCGCTGACGACCGGCGCGTCCTGCTCGTAGTACCGGGCCCGGTGGTCGGTGATCTCCGCCGCCAGCTCGGCGTGCCGCCTGCGCACCTCCGCCGGGACGTCCTCCCAGCCCTCGACAGCCGTCACCGCAAGCCCTCCTACGTTCTCATTCCGGGTTGTCCACCAGGCTCTGTGCCGCCCGCGCCGCGGACGACAGCGCCCTGCGCGCGTACGCCGGGGAGGCCCCGGCCAGCCCGCAGGTCGGCGTCACCAGCACGCGACGGCCCAGCAGCTCCGGGGCGAACCCGAGCCTGCGCCACAAGGTCCTGACACCCTGGACACTACCGGCAGGGTCGGACACTGCCTGGTCAGTGGCGGGGACGACACCAGCGAGGATCATCGTGCCGCCCTCCACCGCCTCGCCGAGATCGTCGTCCTGGCGCTCGGTGAGGAGGGAGAAGTCCAGCGAGATCCCGGCGACCCCGGCCCGGCGCAGCAGCGGGACCGGGACGTCCGGCGCGCAGGAGTGCACGACGACCGGCGCGTCCAGGCCCCCGACCACCTCGCGCAGCACCTCCTCGGCGACCTGCCGGTCGACCGAGCGCAGCCGCTGGAAACCGCTCGCGGTCTTCACCGACCCCGACAGCACGGCCGGCAGCGAGGGCTCGTCGAGCTGGAGGACCACCTCGGCCCCGGGCACCCGCCTGCGGACGTCCGCGAGGTGGCGGCGCAGGCCCTCGGTCAGCGAGCCGGCGATGTCCCGGCAGGCACCGGGGTCGGAGAGCGCCTTCTCCCCGTGCTTGAGCTCGATGCTCGCCGCCAGCGTCCAGGGGCCGACGGCCTGGACCTTGACCGCCCCCTGGTAGCCCTGGGTGAACTCCTCCAGCGCGTCCAGGTCCTCGCCGAGCCAGGAATGGGCGCGCCGGGTGTCCCGGCCCGGACGGTCGGTGAACCGCCAGCCGCTCGGCTCGGTCTGCGCGAACAGCTCGACCAGCAGGCCGGCGCCGCGGCCGATCATGTCCGCGCCCGGCCCGCGCGCGGGCAGCTCGGGCAGGAACGGCAGGTGCTCCAGTGCCCCGGTGGAGGTCTTGGCGGCCTCCCGGGCGTCGGTACCGGGCAGCGAACCGACACCGGTGGCGGCGCCACGCAGGTCGGGGAAGGGATGTGGGGTGCTCACCCGCCCGAGCCTACTCAGCCGGACGGCCCCGGCGCCGAGCACGGGGCTCGGCGCCGGGGCCGTCGGGGTGGGGCGGGGGTCAGTAGCTCTCGACACCGAACTCGTCGACCACGAGGTGCAGCGGGGCGCCGCTGGCGTTGTAGAACGACACCTTGCCGTCCTTGACCGGGACCACGACCTGGTTGGAGATGGTCTCCCCCGGCAGGAAGTTCAGGTTCGAGACGGTCGGCACCGCGTCACCGTGCGGGTACACGGTGAGGTGGCCGTCGGCGCCCGGCTCGGTGACCGTCACGTTCAGGGTCATCGCCGTGACGTTGGAACCCCTGGTGTCGATGGTTACGGTGCCCCAGGCCGGAACGGCCCGGCTGCCGGACCCCCACACGATACGGGTGTCGAGCCGCCGCTCCGGGTCTTCGGGCCAGTAGCTGACCTTGCCCTCGGCACTGTAGTAGCCCGCGAGGTCCGCGATCAGGTGCACGGTGCCGCCGGAGGCGTTGTAGAACGACACCTTGCCGTCCTTCACCGGCACCGTCACCAGGTTCGGAATCGTCCGCCCCGCCGTCCAGTTGAGGTTGGAGGCGTCCGGCGCCTTGTCCCCGTGCGGGTAGACGGTCAGGTGCCCGTCGGCCTGCGGGTCGGTCACCGTCACGTTCATCGTCACCGCCGTCACACCGGACGCCGGAACCCCGGCCACCCCCGCCACCGGCAGGTCCACCGTGCCGTACGCCGGAACCGCCTGCGCCGCCGGGACACCGACCGGCGCCCGGGTGTCCAGCAGCCGGTCCGGACCCTGGGGGTGGAACAGCGAACCCTTCGGGCCGTAGTAGCCGGCCAGATCGGCGATCAGGTGCACCGTGCCGCCGGAGGCGTTGTAGAAGGACACCTTGCCGTCCTTCACCCGCACCGTCACCTGGTTGGCGATCGTGCGACCGGCCGGCCAGTTGAGGACGGAGGCGGTCGGCACCGCGTCACCGTGCGGGTACACCGTGAGGTGCCCGGCCTCCTGCGGGTCGGTCACCGTCACGTTCATCGTCACCGCTGTCACACCGGATGCCGGAATCCCGGCCACACCGGCCACCGGCAGATCGATCGTGCCGTACGCCGGAACCGCCTGCGCCGCCGGGACACCGACGGCCGCACGGGTGTCCAGCAGCCGGGCCGGACCCGCCGGGGTGAAGGCACTGCCGACGTTGAAGGTCTCGAACGCACCACGGTCGCGGAATCCGCTGCCCGTACCCGAATTGGGAACGGTCGGGTCATCGGCGGCCGCACGGCCGTTGATGTCGGTCGGCAGCATGCCCGGGGCGTTCTCGTCGGCCGAGTCGATCCGGTGGTCGGCCGGGGCGGTCGGCCCCTTCGGCACGTCGGTCAGGTGCACCCAGTCGTGCGCGCCCTGGCCGGTGGCCGCGGTGAACGCCTGCTGGGTGGCGTAGGTCGTACCGGCCCAGTCATAGCCCGCGCCAGCGCTGCGACGGTCGATCAGGTTGTAGTCGACCTTGGTGCCCGAGGCCGCACTCGCCCCGACGGTGATTCCCGTGGCGGCGGCCGGGGTGGCGCAGGCCGCGTTCCCCCCCTTCGCCGTGTTCACCACGTTGTTCTCGACCACCGCGCCTGCCGAGCCGCCGTCCAGCACGATGCCCCGGGAGCAGGGCGCACTGACAGTGTTGGCCACCACCACGGTGTTCGGGGCGTCCTTGACCAGAACTCCCTCGGTACCGGACGTCCGGATGTTCTGGAGCAGATTGGTGGTCACGACCGTACCGGTGGAGCCGCCGTCCACGACGACCACCGATCCTGCGGGAGAGTTAACCGTGCTGCGTCCGATGCGCACGCCGACGGAGCCGTTGGTGATGTGGATCCCGCTGCCGCCGTCGAGGTCGACCTTGTCAAAGGAAACGTCGTGGGCTCCGTCCACCGTTACGGTGGGGGTCCCCGCTGCCGCGCTGATTCCGAGGCCCTCGAAGCGCAGGTGGTCGGCACCCTTGACGACGAACCCGTCGACTGGCTTGCCGTTCCCCCCGATCGTCCCGTACGAGGTCCAGCTGGAATGGGCACGGAAGGTGATCGGCGCCTCAGCCGTTCCCGATCGTGTGATGGTCAGGTTCTCGCCGTAGGTGCCGTCGACGATCTCGACGGTCTGGCCCGGCTGGACGGCGGCCGCCGCCGCGCCGATGGTGCAGTACGGCGCCGACTGGGCACCGCTGCCGCTGTCGGTGCAGTTCGCGCCCGCGGCGTTGTTGACGTAGAGCGTGCTGCCGGCCGCGGCCGCGCCGCTCGCGGAGACGGCCGGCAGGCCGACCGCCCCGAGCAGCGTCACGCCGGCGGCGAGAGCTGTACGGAATCTGGAAATGGGAACCCCCCAGGGCACTTTGAAACACTTGTGACGCATTTCGACCCCCCGGCGTCGGGAATAGATCGTCCGGAGAGCGTCCGGATCATTCCACGGCGCGGGAACCGGCGCCAAGGAGGTTTCCGCGAACCTCCGGACCGGACGGCGACGGCCCCCGGGACCGGGCACGGGGCCTGGTTCCGGGGGCCGTTCGTACGGAGCGGGGTCAGTACGCCTGGTAGCCGAACCTGTCGACCACGAGGTGCAGCGGGGCGTCGCTGGCGTTGTGGAAGGAGACCTTGCCCTTGCTGACCGGGACGACCACCTGGTTGGCGACGGTCTCCCCGGGCAGGAAGTTGAGGTTGGAGGCGTTGGGCACCGTGTCGCCCTGGGGGTAGACGGTGAGGTGGCCCTCGGCGCCGGGCTCGACGGCCGTGACGTTCAGGGTCATTCCGGCGAGGTAGGGGTAGTTCACGAGGTCGAGGGTGAGGGTGCCCCAGGCGGGGACGGGTGCGCTGCCGCCCGGCTGGACGCGGGTGTCCAGGAGCCGCTCGGGGCCATCGGGGTGGTAGCTGATCCTGCCCTCGGCGGTGTGGTAGCCGGCGAGGTCGGCGATCAGGTGCACGGTGCCGCCGGAGGCGTTGTAGAAGGACACCTTGCCGTCCTTCACCGGGACGGTCACCAGGTTCGGGGTGGTCCGGCCGGCCGTCCAGTTGAGGTTGGAGGCGTTCGGGCGCTGGTCGCCGTGCGGGTGGACGGTGAGGTGGCCGTCGGCCTGCGGCTCGGTGACCGTGACGTTCATCGTCACGGCGGTGACGCCCTCGGCCGGGACGCCCGCGAGGCCCGCGACCGGGAGGTCGACGGTGCCCCAGGCGGGCACGGCCGCCGCCGACGGCACGCCGATCGGCGCCCGGGTGTCCAGCAGCCGGGTCGGGCCCTGCGGGTGGAACAGCGAGCCCTTGGGGCTGTAGTAGCCGGCGAGGTCGGCGATCAGGTGCACGGTGCCGCCGGAGGAGTTGTAGAACGACACCGTGCCGTCCTTCACCGGCACCGTCACCAGGTTGGCGACGGTGCGCCCGGCCGTCCAGTTCAGGGCGGAGGTGTCCCACGGGCGGCTGCCGTGCGGGTAGACCCGCAGGTGGCCGTCGACGCCCGGCTCGGTGACCGTCACGTTCATCGTCACGGCGGTGACGCCCTCGGCCGGGACGCCCGCGAGGCCCGCGACCGGGAGGTCGACGGTGCCCCAGGCGGGCACGGCCGCCGCCGACGGCACGCCGATCGGCGCCCGGGTGTCCAGCAGCCGGGTCGGGCCGGCCGGGGTGAACGCGCTGCCGACGAAGGAGCGTTCGGTCGCGCCGCGGTCGCGGGTGCCGCTGCCCGTACCGGTGTTGGGCACCGTCGGGTCGTCGACGGGCGCCCTGCCCTCGGAGTCGGTCGGGAGCATGCCCGGGGCGTTCTCGTCCGCCGAGTCGACCTTGGGGTCGGCCGGCGCGTCCGGGCCCCGGTCCACCAGGCTGGGCGCCACGATGTCGTGCTCTCCCTGGCCGGTGGCCGCGGTGAAGGCCTCCTGCGAGGTGTACGGGCCGCCGGCCCAGCTGTAGGCCGGGCCGCCGCTGCGCGGGTCGACCACGTTGTAGTCGACCTTGCTGCCGGCGGTGGCGTCCGGCCCGACGGTGATGCCGATGGCGTCGGCGGACCTGGCGCCGCAGGCCCGCGGGCCGTTCGCGCTGTTCACCACGTTGTTCTCGACCACGGCGCCGGCCGAGCCGCCGTCCAGCACGATACTCCGGGAGCAGGGCGCGTTGACGGTGTTGGCCACCACCACGGTGTTCGGGGCGTCCTTCACCACGATGCCGGGCACGGTCCCGGGTCCGGACCCGGGCTTGTACACCTGGTTGGTGGTCACGACCGTGCCGGTGGAGCCGCCGTCCACGGTGACCGCCGGGTCCTGGTAGGAGCCGATCCTGCCGCGCGCGAAGCGCACGTCGGCGGAGCCGTTGGTGACGTGCAGGGTGGCGCCCTCGGCGATGGTCACCTGGTCGAAGGAGACGTCGCGGGCCCCGTCCACCAGGAGGGTGCTCTTCGGGGCCGCGGTGAGGTAGAGGTTCTCGAAGCGCAGGTGGTCGGCGCCCCGGACGACGAACCCGTTGACGGGAGTCTTCTGGTCGCCGATCATCGGGCCCGAGCCCCCTGGGCCGGTGACGCCGCGGACGGTGATCGGCGCCCCGGCGGTGCCCGACCGGGTGAAGGTCAGGTCCTCGGGGTACGTGCCCTCGCCGATCTCGACCGTCTGGCCCGGCTGGACGGCGGCCAGCGCCGGACCGATGGTGCAGTACGGCGCCGACTCGGTGCCGGTGCCGCTGTTGGTGCAGCCGGTCGTGCGGTGGACGTGGAGGGTGGTGCCCGCCGCGGCCGCGCCGCCCGCGGAGACGGCCGGCAGGCCGACCGTCCCGAGCAGCGTCGCACCGACGACGAGAGCCGTGCGGATTCTGGACAAAAGGAGCCCCCCTGGGCGCTGTTGAGCTTTGGTGACGCTTTTGCCCTCGCTTGATCCGACCTTGATCGACTTGAGGGCGGAGCGGATCATTCCACAGTCGAACGGTCGTGTCAGTACGTCGCACGGGCCGCCGCCGTACGCGAACGGCCCCCGGAACCGAGCGCGGGGCTCGGTTCCGGGGGCCGTTTTCCTACGGGACGGGGTCAGTACGCCTGGTAGCCGAACTCGTCGACCACGAGGTGCAGCGGAGCACCGCTCGCGTTGTAGAACGAGACCTTGCCATCCTTGACCGGGACGACCACCTGGTTGGGGATCGTCTCGCCCGGCAGGAAGTTCAGGTTCGAGGCGTTGGGCGCCGCGTCACCGTGCGGGTAGACGGTCAGGTGCCCGTCGGTGCCCGGCTCGGTGACCGTCACGTTCAGGGTCACCGCCGCGACGGCCGGACCGTACGGGATCGGCAGGTCGAGGGTGCCCCAGGCCGGGACGGCCGGTGTCCGGAAGCCCGGGTCGCGGGTGTCCATCCAGCGCTGGGGGCCGTCGGGGTGGTAGCTGACCCTGCCTTCGGCGGTGTAGTAGCCGGCGAGGTCGGCGATCAGGTGCACGGTGCCGCCCGAGGCGTTCTGGAACGACACCTTGCCGTCCTTGACCGGCACCGTCACCAGGTTCGGAATCGTCCTCCCGGCAGGCCAGTTGAGGTTGGAGGCGGTCGGCGTCGCGTCCCCGTGCGGATAGACGGTGAGGTGCCCGTCGGCCTGCGGCTCGGTCACCGTCACGTTCATCGTCACCGCCGTCACCCCGGACGCCGGGACCCCGGCCACGCCCGCCACGGGGAGGTCGACGGTGCCGTACGCCGGAACGGCCTGCGCCGCCGGGACTCCGATCGGTGCCCGGGTGTCCAGCAGCCGCGTCGGCCCCTGGGCGTGGAACAGCGAACCCTTCGGGCTGTAGTAGCCCGCCAGGTCGGCGATCAGGTGCACGGTGCCGCCCGAGGCGTTCTGGAACGACACCTTGCCATCCTTGACCGGCACCGTCACCAGGTTCGGGATCGTCTGCCCGGCCGTCCAGTTGAGGTTCGACGAGCTCGGCGCCGCGTCCCCGTGCGGATAGACGGTGAGGTGCCCGTCGGCCTGCGGCTCGGTCACCGTCACGTTCATCGTCACCGCCGTCACCCCGGACGCCGGGACCCCGGCCACCCCGGTGACGGGCAGGTCCACGGTCCCCCCGGCGGGGACGGGCTGCGCCGCCGGCACGCCGATCGGCTGGCGGGTGTCGAGCAGCCGGGTCGGGCCCGCCGGGGTGAAGGCGCTGCCGACGTCCGCGTTCTCGTAGGCGCCGCGGTCGCGGAAGCCGCTGCCCGTACCGGTGTTGGGGACCTTGGGGTCGTCCACCGCGGCGACGCCGCCGATGGCGGTCGGCAGCATGCCCGGGGCGTTCTCGTCCGCCGAGTCGGTCACGTGGTCCGGCGGCGCGTCCGGACCCTTCTGGATCGACGACGGCGCGACGAAGTCGTGTACGCCCTGGCCGGTGGCCGCGGTGAAGGACGGCTGGTCGCCGTACGCCGTCCCGGCCCAGCTGTAGGCCGCGCCGCCGCTGCGCGGGTCGACCACGTTGTAGTCGACCTTGGTGCCCGTGACGGCGTTCGGGCCGACGGTGATCCCGGTCGCGCGGGCGGTCTGGTCGCGGCACGGGTTCATGCCGTACAGGGAGGTGTTCACCAGGTTGTTCTCGACCACCGCGCCGGTCGAGGTGCCGTCCAGCACGATCCCGGCGAAGCAGGACGAGTTGACGTTGTTGGCCACCACGACGGTGTTCGGCGCGTCCTTGACCAGGACCCCGGTCATGTCGGGCCCGGCGTAGGGCATGAGCGCGTTGGTGGTGACGACCGTCCCGGTGGAGCCGCCGTCCACGGTGACCGCCGGGCCCTGCACCCTTCCGACGTCGCCGTGTCCGAGGAGCACCCGCTCGGAGCCGTTGGTGACGTGGATGCCGGTTCCACCGGTGAGGTAGGCGTTGTCGAAGGAGACGTCACGGGCGCCGTCCACCAGCACGGCCGCCTTCTGGGGGACCGCCGCGACGGTCAGGTTCTCGAACCGGACGTGCTCGGCGCCCCGGACGACGAACCCGTTGACGGGCCTGTCCCCCGTGCCGATCTTGGTGAGGCCGCCGCCGTTGTTCTCGTCGGGCGTCCTGCTGGCGCGGAAGGTGATCGGCGCCTCGGCGGTGCCCGACCGGGTGACGGTCACGTCCTCGATGTACGTACCGTCCGCGATGTCGACGGTCTGGCCCGGCTGGACGGCGGCCGCCGCCGCGCCGATGGTGCAGTACGGCGCCGACTGGGTGCCGCTGCCGCTGTCGGTGCAGTGCGCACCCGCGGCGTTGTCGACGTGGAGCGTGCCGCCCGCCGCGACCGCACTGCCCGCGGAGACGGCCGGCAGACCGACCGCCCCGAGCAGCGTCACGCCGACGACCAGCGCTGTACGGAATCTGGACACAGGAGCCCCCCGTGGGCGAATTGAAGCGTGGATGACGCTTTCGACCCCCCGCCGTCCGGAGCCGGTCGGCTGGAAGGCGGAGCGGATCCTGCCACGGCCCGGGGCCCGTGCCAAGACGGATTTCACAGCTCGCGGAAACACGCGAACGGCCCCGGCGCCGAGCGGGGTGCTCGGCGCCGGGGCCGTCAGGGCGGGCGCGGGTGCGCGTACGGGTCAGTAGGCCTGGTAGCCGAACAGGTCGACGATCAGGTGCAGCGGAGCACCGCTCGCGTTGTAGAACGACACCTTGCCGTCCTTGACCGGGACGACCACCTGGTTCGGGATCGTCTCGCCGGGCAGGAAGTTCAGGTTCGAGGCGTTCGGCGCCGCGTCACCGTGCGGGTAGACGGTCAGGTGCCCGTCGGTGCCCGGCTCGGTGACCGTCACGTTCAGGGTCACCGCAGCGGCGTTCGGGATCTCGCCGACCGGGACGTCCACCGTGCCCCAGGCCGGGACGGTGGCCGCCGGGCGGACGCCCGACTCCCAGTAGGTGTCCTGGCGGGTGTCGAGGACCCGGATCGGGCCGGCCGGGCGGTAGCTGACCTTGCCCTCGGTGGCGTAGTAGCCGGCCAGGTCGGCGATCAGGTGCACGGTACCGCCGGAGACGTTCTGGAAGGACACCTTGCCGTCCTTCACCGGCACCGTCACCAGGTTCGGAATCGTCCGCCCGGCCGTCCAGTTGAGGTTCGACGCGTTCGGCGCCTTGTCACCGTGCGGGAAGACGGTGAGGTGCCCGTCGGTCTGCGGCTCGGTCACCGTCACGTTCATCGTCACGGCGGTGACACCGGTCGCCGGGACGCCCGCGACACCGGCCACCGGGAGGTCGACGGTGCCCCCGGCCGGAACCGCCTGCGCCGCCGGGACGCCGATCGGCGCCCGGGTGTCCAGCAGACGGGTCGGACCCTGGGCGTGGAACAGCGAACCCTTCGGGCTGTAGTAGCCCGCCAGGTCGGCGATCAGCTGCACCGTGCCGCCGGAGGCGTTGTAGAACGACACCTTGCCGTCCGTCACCGGAACCGTGACCAGGTTCGGGATCGTCCGCCCGGCGGGCCAGTTCAGGTTCGACGAGTTGGGCGCCGCGTCACCGTGCGGGTACACGGTGAGGTGCCCGGCCTCCTGCGGGTCGGTGACCGTCACGTTCATCGTCACGGCGGTGACACCGGTCGCCGGGACCCCGGCCACGCCGGCCACCTGGAGGTCGACGGTGCCCCAGGCCGGGACGGGCTGCGCCGTCGGGACGCCGATCGGCTGACGGGTGTCCAGCAGCCGGGTCGGACCGGCCGGGGTGAACGCGCTGCCGATGTCGAGCATCTCGTAGGCACCGCGGTCGCGGAAGCCGCTGCCCGTACCGGTGTTGGCGACCGTCGGGTCGTCCACCGGGGCCTGGCCGCCGCGGTCGGTCGGCAGCATGCCCGGGGCGGTCTCGTCCGCCGAGTCGATCCGGTGGTCGACCGGGGCGTCCGGGCCCTTCGGCACGTAGGTCAGGGCGACGAAGTCGTGCACGCCCTGGCCGGTGTTCGCGGTGAGCTGGTCCTGGGTGCCGAAGGCGGCGCCGGCCCAGCTGTAGGGCGCGCCGCCGCTGCGCGGGTCGATCAGGTTGTAGTCGACCTTGGTGCCCGCGGTGGCGTTCGCCCCGACGGTGATCCCGGTGGCGGCGGCCGGGGTGGCGCAGGCCGCGTTCTGGTTCTTCGCGGTGTTCACCACGTTGTTCTCGACCACCGCGCCGGTCGAGCCGCCGTCCAGCACGATCCCGGCGAAGCAGGACGAGGTGACGGTGTTGGCCACCACGACGGTGTTCGGCGCGTCCTTGACCAGGATCCCGGTCATGTCGGGCACGTAGTTGGCCTGGACCACGTTGGTGGTCAGGACGGTCCCGGTGGAGCCGCCGTCGACCTGGAGCAGCGGGCCGGGCGCGTAGCTGAAGTCGCCGCGGGCCCAGGTGACCTTGTCGGAGGCGTTGGTGATCCGCACGCCGCCGCCCGAGGCCGCGATGTTGGTGAAGGAGACGTCGTGCCCGCCGTCGACCACGACGGCCGGACGCTGGTTGCTCAGCACCGTCAGGTTCTCGAAGCGCAGGTGGTCGGCGCCCTTGACCACGATGGCGCTGTCCGGGTGGTTCGGCGCCCCGCCGCTGAGCGAGGCGACGCCGCCCGACGAGTACTGCTGGGCCTGGCTGCGGAAGGTGATCGGGGCGTCGGCGGTGCCGGAGCGGGTCACGGTCACCGCGGTGTCGACGTAGGACCCGGCCGCGATCTCGACGGTCTGCCCCGGCTGGACGACCGCCGCGGCGGCCGCGACGTGGCAGAACGGCGCCGACTGGGCGCCGCCGCCGCTGTCGGTGCAGTTCGCACCCGCGGCGTTGCTGACGTAGAGCGTGCCGCCCGCCGCGGCCGCGCCGCCCGCGGAGACGGCCGGCAGACCGACCGCCCCGAGCAGCGTCACACCGGTGGCGAGGGCCGTACGGAGTCTGGAAATGGGATCCCCCTGGGCATTGTGCAGCGCTGATGACGCTTTCCGGCCCCCCTGTGTCCTGAACTGATCGGCTGGAGGGCGGAGCGGATCATTCCACAGCGGAAGGAACCGTGCCAACGACAAATCCGCAGGCCACCGCACCGCACGCGAACGGCCCCGGAGTCGAGCGCGGGGGCTCGGCTCCGGGGCCGTCGGGGCGGGCGCGGGTGCGCGTACGGGTCAGTAGGCCTGGTAGCCGAACAGGTCGACGATCAGGTGCAGCGGAGCACCGCTCGCGTTGTAGAACGAGACCCTGCCGTCCTTGACCGGGACGACCACCTGGTTCGGGATGGTCTCGCCGGGCAGGAAGTTCAGGTTCGAGGCGTTCGGCGCCGCGTCACCGTGCGGGTAGACGGTCAGGTGCCCGTCGGTGCCCGGCTCGGTGACCGTCACGTTCAGGGTCAGCGCGGTGACGTTCGGGATCTCGCCGACCGGGATCTCCACCGTGCCCCAGGCCGGGACGGTGCCCGCGGGGCGGGCCTCCGAGTCCCAGTTGGCGTCCTGGCGGGTGTCGAGGAGCCGGTACGGGCCGGCCGGGCGGTAGCTGACCTTGCCCTCGGCGCTGTAGTAGCCGGCGAGGTCGGCGATCAGGTGCACGGTGCCGCCGGAGGCGTTGTAGAACGAGACCTTGCCGTCCTTCACCGGCACCGTCACCAGGTTCGGGATCGTCCGCCCGGCCGTCCAGTTGAGGTTGGAGGCGTCCGGTGCCTTGCCGCCGTGCGGGTAGACGGTCAGGTGCCCGTCCTGCTCCGGGTCGGTGACCGTCACGTTCATCGTGACGGCGGTGACACCGGCCGCCGGGACGCCCGCGACGGCGGTGACCGGCAGGTCCACGGTGCCCCAGGCCGGGACCGCCTGGGCCGACGGGACGCCGATCGGCGCCCGGGTGTCCAGCAGCCGCGTCGGGCCCTGGGCGTGGAACAGCGAACCCTTGGTGCCGTAGTAGCCGGCGAGGTCCGCGATCAGGTGCACCGTGCCGCCGGAGGCGTTGTAGAACGACACCTTCCCGTCCGTCACCGGAACGGTCACCAGGTTCGGGATCGTCCGGCCGGCGACCCAGTTCAGGTTCGACGAGTTCGGCGCGGCGTCACCGTGCGGGTAGACGGTCAGGTGGCCGTCGGCGCCCGGCTCGGTCACCGTCACGTTCAGCGTCACGGCCGTCACGCCCTCCGCCGGAACGCCCGCGACACCGGTCACCGGGAGGTCGACGGTGCCCCAGGCCGGAACCGCCTGGGCCGACGGGACGCCGATCGGCGCCCGGGTGTCCAGCAGCCGGGTCGGACCGGCCGGGGTGAACGCGCTGCCGATGTCGAGCATCTCGTAGGCACCGCGGTCGCGGATGCCGCTGCCCGTACCGGTGTTGGGGACCGTCACGTCGTCGGCCGGGGCCCAGCCGCCGCGGTCGGTCGGCAGCATGCCCGGGGCGTTCTCGTCCGCCGAGTCGACGGTGACGTCCAGCGGTGCGTTCGGCCCCTTCTGGACCCACGACGGGGCGAAGAAGTCGTGCGCGCCCTGGCCGGTGGCGGCGGTGAACGCCTGCTGGACGGCGTACGGGACGCCGCCCCAGTGGTAGGCCGCGGCGTCGCTGCGCGAGTCGACCACGTTGTAGTCGGCCTTGAGGCCCGGGACGGAGTTCACCGCGACGGTGATCCCGGTGGCGCCGGTGGCCTTGGCCCCGCAGGACTTCTCGAGGTTGGCCGCCGTGTTCACCACGTTGTTCTCGACCACCGCACCGGTCGAGGTGCCGTCCAGCACGATCCCGCCGAAGCAGTTCGTGTTCAGCGAGTTGCTCACCACGACGGTGTCCGGCGAGTCCTGCACCACGATGCCGGTCGAGTTGTAGCCGGAGTTGGGCTGCACCACGTTGGTGGTCAGCACGGTTCCGGTGGAGCCGCGGTCGACGGTGATCCCCGGCCCCGCCGAGCCGATGCTGCCGCGTCCGAACACCACCTTGTCGGACGCGCCGGTGATCCGGACACCGGTGCCGCCGAGGACGGAGGTGTTGTCGAACACCACGTCCCGGGCGCCGCTCACCACGATCGACGGCTTCAGGTAGCCCGCGTCGAACGTCAGGTTCTCGAAGCGGACGTGCTGGGCGCCCGTGACGAAGAAGCCGTTGGTCTGCTGGTTCCACCCGCCGATGCGGGCACCGCCGCCCGGGCTGTTCTCGTTCTTCGTCGCCCGGAAGGTGATCGGCGCCTCGGCCGTGCCCGACTTCGTGACGGTCAGGTCCTCGGGGTACGCCCCGTCGGCGATGTCCACCGTCTGCCCCGGCTGGACGACGGCCGCGGCCGCGCCGATGGTGCAAAACGGCGCCGACTGGGCGCCCGTGCCGCCGTCGGTGCAGTGCGCACCCGCGGCGTTGTTGACGTGGAGCGTGCTGCCAGCCGCGGCCGCGCCGCCCGCGGAGACGGCCGGCAGACCGACCGCCCCGAGCAGCGTCACACCGGCGGCGAGGGCCGTACGGAATCTGGAAATGGGAACCCCCCTGGGCACTTTGAAGCGCGAATGACGCCTTTACCCTCCGTTGGTCCGTCCTTGATCGACTGGAGGGCGGAGCGGATCATTCCACAACCGGTGGGGGCGCGCCAACGACAAATCCGCAGGCCGCCGCACCCCGCGCGAACGGCCCCGGCGCCGAGCGGAGGGCTCGGTGCCGGGGCCGTCGGGCACGCGGACGTGGTGTCGAACTCCGGTGGGCGCGCGGGGCGTCGGCCGTCGCCGGTGTCCCGCGCGGCGCGTCAGCGCCCCGGGCGGACGGTGATGTCGGTGATCTCCGCGTCGCGGGAGGCGTCGAGGGCGGCGAGGACCGCCTTGGCGACGGACTCCGGCTCGATCCAGCGGTCGGCGTCGTACTCCTTGCCCTCCTGCTGGTGCACCTTGACCTGCATCGCGGTGGCGGTGCGGCCGGGGTAGACGGAGGTGACCCGGACGCCGTTGGCGTGCTCCTCGTGGCGCAGCGCGTCGGCGAGCGCCTTGAGGCCGTGCTTGCTGGCCGCGTACGCCGACCACTCGGCGTGGGCGTTCAGGCCGGCGCCGGAGTTCACGAAGAGCACGTGGCCCTTGACCAGCCGGATCGACGGCAGCAGGAGGCGGGTCAGCTCGGCGGGGGCGACGAGGTTGACGTTGAGCGTCTCCTGCCAGGCCTTGGGGGTCAGGTCGCCGACCGGGCCGAGCTCGACGACGCCCGCGACGTGCAGGAGGGAGTCGAGCTCGACGGGCAGCTGCTGGTGGCCGAAGGCCCAGGAGAGCTTGCCCGGGTCGCCGAGGTCCCCGACGAGGGTGCGGGCCCCGGGGAAGCGCTCGCGCAGCTCGGCGGCCCGGCGGGCGTCGCGGGCGAGCAGCCAGAGCTCGTCCCCGCGCTCGGCGAGTCGCTCGGCGAGGACGGCGCCGATGCCGGAGCCGGCGCCGGTGATCAGATGTGCAGCCATGGACCCGATCCTCTCAGGCCTTGAGCTGGGCGAAGACCTCGGCGGGGGTGTCCGCGAAGGTGATCAGCTCGGCGAGCGGGCGCGGCAGGAAGCCCTCGGCGTCCATCCGCTCCATCTGGGTGCGCAGGCCGGAGTAGAAGCCCTCGGTGTCCAGCACGACCACCGGCTTGTCGAACATCCCGTGCTTCTTGAGCTCCAGCACCTCGGTCACCTCGTCCAGGGTGCCCAGCCCGCCCACCAGGACGACGATCGCGTCGGCCCGGGCCGCCAGCTCCGCCTTCCGCTCGGGGAGGTCGGCGGTCCACACCAGCTCGTCGGCGCCGACGTACGCCTTGTGCCTGAGCATCTCGACCATCACGCCGACCAGTCGGCCGCCGGCCGCCTTCACCTCGTCGGCGAGCAGCCCCATCAGCCCGGCGTTCGAGCCGCCCCACACCAGGGTGTGCCCGCCCTCCCCCAGGAGCCGGGCGAACTCGGCGGCGGGGGCGGAGTAGCGGTCGTCGAGCGAGTACGCGGAGCAGAAGACAGAGATATTCATAGTGTCGTCTGGTCTATCACGCCCCCTGCCCACCGCTCACCGCCATTACTCGGTGTACGGCACGAGCTTCGACAGGCTCAGGCTGAAGCCGAAGGGCTCCGGGATGGTGATCGCGTCGCCGAACTTCCGGTCGCTGCGGGTGTGGTAGCGGTCGTGGTTCGGCTCGGAGAACAGCGTCACCGTCTGCTGGCGCGGGTCCACGATCAGGTACAGCGGGATGCGCATCTCGGCGTAGTCGTGCAGCTTGTCCATCCAGTCGTTGCCCGGGTTGGACGGCGAGACGATCTCCACGGCGATCAGGGCTTCGGCGGCAGGGGCTTTGTTACCCGGCTGGGAGAGGACGTCGAGGGGGAGGTAGGTCAGGTCCGGCTCACGCCCCTTGGAGACGTCCGGGCTGACGATCTCGCTCCGCTCGCTGGGAAGGTAGCCGTCAGGAGCGTGCTGCTCGAACTGCCTGCGCACCTGGGCCACGTTGAGCTGATGGATGTTGGACGGCGACGCCTGCATGATCAGCGTGTCTCCGGACCATTCGATCCGGACGCCTTCCGGGGTGATCCGCTCCAGCTCCTCGATGAACTCGCGGTGCTGCTCGTAGAAGGTCATGCCGTCCACTATGGCCGACCGGGCCGACATCTCACCCGCTGCCGGTCGGCCTGCCGACACCGGGATCCAGCCGGGCCTCTGCGCGGACAGGAGGCCCGGCCCTCCCGGCCGCTGCCGCTCAGGCGGTGACGGCCGGGCGCTCGGTGGTGGCGATGGTGGCGGAGCCGACGACGCGGGTGCCGTCGTAGAGGACCACGGCCTGGCCGGGGGCGATGCCGCGCACCGGGGTGTCCAGCCGCACCCGCAGTTCGCCGTCGACGACCGAGGCGCTCACCGGCACCTCCTCGCCGTGGGCGCGGAGCTGGGCGGTGTAGCGCCCGTCGGCGAGGGGCTCGGTGCCGCACCAGCGGGGGCGGATGGCGGTCAGCCCGGTGACGTCGAGGCCCTCGACCGGGCCGACCGTCACGGTGTTGTTCACCGGGGAGATGTCCAGGACGTAGCGCGGCTTGCCGTCGGCGGCCGGGCGGCCGATCCGCAGGCCCTTGCGCTGGCCGATGGTGAAGCCGTACGCGCCGTCGTGCTCGCCGAGCTTGGTGCCGTCGGCATCGAGGATGTCGCCGGGCGCGGTGCCGAGGTGCTTGGCGAGGAAGCCCTGGGTGTCGCCGTCGGCGATGAAGCAGATGTCGTGGCTGTCGGGCTTCTTGGCGACGGCCAGGCCGCGGCGCTCGGCCTCGGCCCGGATCTCCTCCTTGGTGGTGTCACCGAGCGGGAAGAGCGAGTGGGCGAGCTGGTCGGCGTCGAGGACGCCGAGGACGTAGGACTGGTCCTTGGCGGAGTCGACGGCCCGGTGCAGTTCGCGCGCGCCGGAGGGCAGGTCGACGATCCGGGCGTAGTGGCCGGTGCAGACGGCGTCGAAGCCGAGGGCGACGGCCTTGTCCAGCAGCGCCGCGAACTTGATCTTCTCGTTGCAGCGCAGGCACGGGTTGGGCGTGCGCCCGGCCGCGTACTCGGCGACGAAGTCGTCGATGACGTCCTCGCGGAAGCGCTCGGCGAGGTCCCAGACGTAGAAGGGGATGCCGATCACGTCGGCCGCCCGCCAGGCGTCCCGGGAGTCCTCGATGGTGCAGCAGCCGCGCGCGCCGGTCCGGAAGGACTGCGGGTTGCTGGACAGCGCCAGGTGGACGCCGGTCACCTCGTGTCCGGCTTCGACGGCGCGGGCGGCGGCGACGGCGGAGTCGACTCCGCCGGACATCGCCGCGAGCACGCGCAGACGGCCGGTGGACGGAGTGGTCGGGGCACCCGGGAAGTCAGTCATGATGGCAACAAGGGTACGGGGTGGCCCGGCTGTTCCCGGAAGACGGGATCAGCGCCGGACGGCCGGGAACGGCGCCGCACGGCCGGGATCAGCGCCGGACGGCCGGGAACGGCGCCGCACGGCCGGGATCAGCGCCGGACGGCCGGGAACGGCGCCGCACGGCCGGGATCAGCGCCGGACG
>NZ_JBSFKI010000043.1:0-25183 GCF_053598475.1 Kitasatospora sp. NPDC001119 | reverse complement strand
GGACGGAGGCCAGCCCGGCGTTGCGCGCCCGCTGCACCGCCGGCCCGATGGCCGCCGCCAGCGCCGTCACGTCCTCCCGCACCGAGGTGTGGCCGAGCGAGAACCGCAGCGACGCGCGCGCCAGCAGCGGGTCGACGCCCATCGCGAGCAGCACGTGGCTGGGTTGCGGCACCCCGGCGGAGCAGGCGGAGCCGGTCGAGCACTCGATGCCCTGGGCGTCCAGCAGCATCAGCAGGGCGTCGCCCTCGCAGCCGGGGAAGGAGAAGTGCGCGTTGGCGGGCAGCCGCCCGGCCGCGGACGGGTCGCCGTTGAGGATCGCGTCGGGGACGGCGTCCAGCACCGAGGCCACCAGTTCGTCCCGCAGCGCGCCCAGCGTGACGGTGTGCTCGGCCCGCCGTTCGACGGCGATCGCGGCGGCGGCCGCGAAGCCGGCCGCGCCGGGGGCGTCCAGGGTGCCGGAGCGCACGTCGCGCTCCTGCCCGCCGCCGTGCAGCAGCGGTACGGGCGCGGCGCCCCGGGAGAGCAGCAGCGCGCCGATGCCGAACGGGCCGCCGATCTTGTGTCCGGTGACGGTGAGCGCGGTGAGGCCTGATTCGGCGAAGGAGACCGGGACCTGACCGAGCGCCTGCACCGCGTCGGCGTGCACGGGGATGCCGTACTCGGCCGCCACGGCGGTCAGTTCGCGGACCGGCTGGACGGTGCCGACCTCGTTGTTGGCCCACATCACGGTGACCAGCGCCACCGACGCCGGGTCGCGCTCGATCGCGGACCGCAGCGCCTCGGGGTGCACCCGGCCGTGCTCGTCGACCGGCAGGTACTCGACGGCGGCGCCCTCGTGCTCGGAGAGCCAGTGCACCGCGTCCAGCACCGCGTGGTGCTCGACCGGGCTGCACAGCACCCGGGTGCGGGCCGGGTCGGCGTCCCGGCGGGCCCAGTACAGGCCCTTGACCGCGAGGTTGTCGGACTCGGTGCCGCCGCCGGTGAGCACGATCTCGCTGGGGCGGGCGCCCAGGGACTCGGCCAGCGACTCCCGGGACTCCTCGACCACCCGGCGGGCCCGGCGGCCGGCCGCGTGCAGGGCCGAGGCGTTGCCGACCACCCCCAGGTGCGCCGTCATCGCGGCGATCGCCTCGGGCAGCATCGGCGTGGTCGCCGCATGGTCCAGGTATGGCATAACCATCCGATTGTAGAGCGCCGCACGGGGCGGGGTTCCGGCCCGGGGCACCGATCCAGCCACCGCCCGCACGGGCCGGACGCACCACGGCCGGACGGCCGCGTCCGGTACTGGTTTGTACCACTGAGCCACCCAGCGGTTAGCCTGACGCCACCAGTCAGCCGGATCCACGGGGAACGCCATGTCGCAGTCGGTCGACCGCGCGCTGACCCTGCTCGACGCGCTCGGCGACGCACCGCTCTCGCTGGAGCAGGCCGCCAGCAGCCTCGGGGTGCACAAGTCCACCGCCCTGCGGCTGCTGCGCACCCTGGAGGAGCACGGCTTCGCCCGCCGCCAGCCGGACCTGCGCTACCGGATCGGCGGCCGGGTGCTCTCGCTGGCCCACCGCGCGCTGGAGGACTTCGACGTCCGGCAGGTCGCCGCGCCGTACCTGGCCGCGCTCAACGCCCGCTGCGGCTACACCGTCCGGCTCGCCGTGCTGCACGACGGCGAGGTGCTCTACCTGGACGAGGTGGCCGGGCCGCCGGGCGCGGAGCCGTCCCGGATCGGGCGCCGGGCCCCGGTCGACGGGACGGCGGTCGGCCGGGTGCTGCTCGCCGGGCTGTCCGCGGACGACGCCCGCGCGGAGCCCGAGCTGGCGGCGGTGCGCCGCCGGGGCTGGGCGGCCGAGTCGCGCGAGCACCGGGAGCCGGTGACCTGCGTGGCCGCGCCGGTCGCGGGCAGCGGCGGGCGGACGGTCGCGGCCTGCGCGCTGAGCGCCCCGGCGAGCGAGGTTCCGCCGGCCGAACTGGCCAGGATGGTGCCGGAACTGCTCTGCACGGCCGAGGCGATCTCGCTCGCGTACGGCGGCTCGCCTACTCCTCGCTGGTGCGAGAACCGTTGCGGTGCCAGGCCCGCGGGGCACGCCAGCCGTACTTCAGGGCGAGCATCCGCAGCCCGAAGGCGGTGAGCGCGGCGGCGGTGCCGGTCACGCCGGTGAGCCGGTCGGTGGCGATCAGCAGGGCGACGACGGTGGCGCCGACCAGGGCGGGGACGGCGTAGATCTCCCGGTCCCAGCGCAGCAGCGAGGGGATCTCCCCGGCGAGTATGTCGCGGATCACGCCGCCGCCAGCCGCGGTCACCATGCCGAGCGCGATCGCGGCGACGGCGCCGAGCCCGAAGTCGTGGGCCTTGGCGGTGCCGGTCACGCAGAACAGCCCGAGCCCGAGGGCGTCCAGGGTCTGCACCGCCCGGTTGATCCGCTCGACCTCCGGGTGCAGGAAGAACACCACCAGGGCGGCGCCCAGCGGGGTCACGAAGTAGCCGAGGTTGGTGAACGCGGCGACCGGGGTCGCGCCGATCACCAGGTCGCGCATCACGCCGCCGCCGAGGGCGGTGACCTCGGCCAGCACACAGATGCCGAAGATGTCCATGTTCTTGCGGACGGCGAGCAGGCCCCCGGAGAGGGCGAAGACGAAGATGCCGACGAGGTCCAGCGACTGCTGGACGTCGGTCGGGAAGAGCTGGGATGTCACCGTCCATGTGTACCCGATGTGCACGGATGTGCCGGTGAACGTCCGTTCTCCGGATGCGAACGCACCGCCGGAAGGGTGCCGGACGGCTTGCGCGCCGTCCGGCCGGAGCGGCTCGGCTAGCCTCCGCCTGTGAAGCTCGTGAAGCCCAGGTCGGCCCCGGCGTCACCGCCGGAACCGTCGAAGTCGCCGCCGGAACCGCCCGCCTCCGCCAGGCTCGGCTGGCTCGACGCGCTGCGCGGCGTCGCCGCCCTCGCCGTCGCCATGCACCACTTCGGTCTGCTCGGCAAGATCCCCCACGCGGACCGGGTGCCGCGCCAGCTGGACCTCGGCTTCTTCGGCGTGATGCTGTTCTTCCTGGTCAGCGGGTACATCATCCCGGCGTCGCTGGAACGGCGCGGCGACGTCCGGGCGTTCTGGACCGGACGGCTCTTCCGCATCTACCCCGCGGTGGCCGTCACGATCGTGGTGAGCCTGCTGGTGCTGCCCCGCGGCGGCCAGATCGTCCAGAGCTTCCCCTTCGACCACCCGGTGCTGTCGCTCGCCGCCAACGGCCTGCTGCTCCAGGACCTGGTGGGGGTGCCCAGCGCCATCGGCGTGATGTGGTCGCTCACCTACGAGATGGTCTTCTACTACTTCGTGTGCGCGCTGTTCGTCCGGGGGTGGCACCGGAACAGCGCGCCGATCGCGGTCGGCTTCGCGTCCGTCGCCCTGCTGCTCGGCACCTGGCTGCCGATCGGCGGGATCTCGGTGGACCTGGCGGCCACCAGGCACCTGGTGGCGGTGGCCGGGATCGTGGTGCTGATGGCGATGGCGTGCATCGCCACCGCCCGCCCGGACCTGACCCGTTGGGGCGCGCTGCTGCTCGGCGGCCTGGGCCTGGTCCTGATCACGGTGAACAACCGGAGCACCGGCTTCGAGACCATGCTGATCTTCGCGACGATGTTCGCCGGCACCGTGCTGTACCGGCTGGAGCACGGCCTGCTCGACCGGCTCCCGGCCCTGCTCTGCTGCGCCTTCGTGGTCGTCGCCGGCGTCACGGTCGGCTACCTGTACAACCGGGACACCGCGCTCTGGCACACCTGGACCCCTTCGTGGCAGTCCTTCTCCCTCGCCTACCTGGCCGCCTGGGCCCTGTTCGCGGCGGCCATGCTGCTGCGCCGGCGCCGCTTCCCGCGCTGGCTGAGCGGGCTCGGCACGATCAGCTTCTCGGTCTACCTGCTGCACGGGCCGCTGATGTACTTCGTCGGCTGGAGGCTCCAGGGCTACCCGCCGATCGTCGGGCCGACGGGGCAGGCCGCGCTCACCCTCGGCTACCTGGGGGCGCTCGTGGCGCTCTCCTACCTGTCGTACCGGCTGGTCGAGATCCCGTTCCAGCGCCTCGGCCGCCGGGTGGTCCGGGCGCTGGACCGCCGCTTCCCGGCCCCCGCCCCGGGCCCGCGCGAACCGGCGCCGAGGCCCGAAGCGGTGCCGGCCGCGGGCGTCTGAGGCGCCCGGACGCCTGGGACGCGGACGCCGAAGAGGCCGCCCGCCCCGGGGGTCCGGGGCGGGCGGCCTCTCGCGTCCGTGCGGGGACCTCAGGCCTTGGCGTCCGCCGGAGCGTTCCCCGGAGCGTTCTCGGGGGCGTTCTCGGGGAAGTGGCACGCCACCTGGTGCCCGGTCTCGAGCACCGCCAGCGGAGGCTCCTGGCTCGCGCACACATCCTGCGCCTTCCAGCACCGGGTGCGGAAGCGGCAGCCGCTGGGCGGGTTGATCGGCGAGGGGACGTCGCCCTTGAGCAGGATCCGGTCGCGGCCCGCGCGCTGGCGGCGGCGCGGGTCCGGGACGGGCACGGCGGACATCAGCGCGTTGGTGTACGGGTGCATCGGGCTGCGGTAGAGCGAGTCCCGGTCGGCGATCTCCACGATCTTGCCGAGGTACATCACCGCGACCCGGTCCGAGACGTGCCGGACCACCGAGAGGTCGTGCGCGATGATCAGGTAGGTCAGCCCGAGCTCCTGCTGGAGGTCGTCCAGCAGGTTGACCACCTGCGCCTGGATCGACACGTCCAGCGCGGAGACCGGCTCGTCCGCGATGATCATCTTCGGCTTCAGCGCGAGCGCCCGGGCGATGCCGATGCGCTGGCGCTGGCCGCCGGAGAACTCGTGCGGGTAGCGGTTGTAGTGCTCGGGGCTGAGCCCGCACAGCTCCAGCAGCTCCTGGACGGCCTTCTTGAGGCCGCCCTCGGGCACCGCGTTCTGGAGCCGGAACGGCGCGCCGACGATGGTGCCGACGGTGTGCCGGGGGTTCAGCGAGGAGTACGGGTCCTGGAAGATCATCTGGATGTCGCGGCGCAGCGGCCGCATCGCCCCGACGCTCAGGTGGCTGATGTCGGTGCCCTCGAACTCGATGGTCCCGCCGGTCGGTTCGTCGAGCCGGGTGACCAGTCGGCCCATGGTCGACTTGCCGCAGCCGGACTCGCCCACGACGCCCAGCGTCTCGCCGGCGTTGACGGTGAAGTCGATGCCGTCGACGGCCCGCACCGCGCCGGTCTGGCGCCGCAGCAGCCCGCCGCGGATCGGGAAGTGCCGGGTCAGGCCGGCCACCTTCAGCAGCGGCTCACGGCCGGGGGCGGGTGCCGACCGCGGGGTCGGAGCCGCCTGAGTGTCCGTCATCGGTTCTCTCCAGAAAGGTGGTACGAGGCCGGGCTCACAGCCGGGGCGCGATCTCTTCGGCGAAGATGCGGTGCCGCTCGCCGGCCGCCAGGTGGCAGGCCGCGAAGTGCCCGGGCACGGCCTCGGCCAGTGCCGGGACCTCGCTCGTGGAGCGCCCGTCGGTCAGGGCGGCGTACGGGCAGCGCGGGTGGAAGGCGCAGCCGGACGGCACGTTGATCAGGCTGGGCGGGGTGCCCTTGACCGGCACCAGCCGGTCCTGGAGTTCCCGGTCCAGTCGCGGCATCGAGCCCAGCAGGCCCCAGGTGTACGGGTGTTCGGGCGCGTCGAAGAGGGTCTCGGCCGGGCCGCGCTCGACGCACTTGCCGCCGTACATGACCAGGATGTCGTCGGCCAGTTCGGCGACCACCCCGAGGTCGTGGGTGATGATGATGACCGCGGAGCCGAACTCCTCCTGGAGGTCGCGGATGAGGTCCAGGATCTGCGCCTGGACGGTGACGTCCAGGGCGGTGGTGGGCTCGTCGGCGATCAGCAGCGAGGGGTCGTTGACCAGCGCCATGGCGATCATGGCGCGCTGGCGCATGCCGCCGGAGAACTGGTGCGGGTAGTCGTCCACCCGGCGGTCCGGCTGCGGGATGCCGACCCGGTCGAGCATCTCGACCGCGCGGGTCCGGGCCTGCTTCTTGGTGGCCTGGGGGTGGTGCACCCGGTAGGCCTCGACGATCTGCTGCCCCACCGTGTAGTAGGGGTGCATCGCGGTCAGCGGGTCCTGGAAGATCATCGCCAGTTCGCGGCCGCGCAGTTGGCGCACCCGGTCCGGGCCGGCCGCGATCAGGTCCTCGCCGTTCAGCCGGATCTCGCCGCTGATCCGGGCCCGCTTGGAGCGGTGCAGGCCCATGATGCCGAGCGAGGTGACGGACTTGCCGGAGCCGGACTCGCCGACGATGCCGAGGGTGCGCCCCTTGTGCAGGTCGAAGCTGACCCCGTCCACCGAGCGGACCAGGCCGTCGTCGGTGTCGAAGTGGATCCGCAGGTCGCGCACGGAGAGGAAGGGGTCGCCGGCCGGGGCGGGAGCGGCCGCCGGGTCCTTCTGGAGGTCGGTCACGAGAGCCTCACCCGGGGGTCGACGAGGGCGTACAGGAGGTCGACCACGAGGTTGCAGGCGACGATGAAGAAGGCGGCGAGCAGGGTGACGCCGAGGATCTTGGGCAGGTCGTTGTCGGAGATCGCCTGGACGGCGAACTGGCCGACGCCCTGGAGCGAGAAGACCTGCTCGGTGATCAGCGCGCCGCCGAGCAGCAGCCCGAGGTCCATGCCGAAGATCGTGACGATCGGGGTGAGCGCGGCGCGCAGCCCGTGCCGGGCGACGACCTTGCGCTCGACCAGGCCCTTGGCCCGGGCGGTGCGGATGTAGTCCTCGCTCATGGTCTCCAGCATCCCGGCGCGGGTGAGCCGGGCGTAGAGCGCGGAGTAGAGGAAGGCCAGCGAGATCCAGGGCAGGATCAGGTTGCGGGCCCACATCAGCGGGTCGTCGGTGAAGTCGACGTAGTGCAGGTTGTCCAGGATCGGCCACTCGTAGCTGAACAGCGTGAGCAGCAGCGCGCCGGTGAAGAAGACCGGCAGCGAGACGCCGGCGAGCGCGACGCCCATGGAGAGCCGGTCGAAGATCGACCGCGGCTTCAGGGCGGAGACGACGCCGGTGGCGACGCCGGAGACCAGCCAGAGCACGGCCGCACCGGCGGCGAGCGAGATGGTGATCGGGATCCGCTTGGTCAGCTCGGGCCAGACCTCCAGGTGGTTCTTGAAGGAGTAGCCGAAGCAGGGCACGTGACAGGTGGCCGGTTCCGGTCCGAAGTGGTACTCGGCGCCGCTGACCAGCCCCTTCAGGAAGTTCCAGTACTGGGTGTACAGCGGCTGGTCGAGGCCGAGGTTCTGCTTGACCGCCGCGATCGCGTCCGGCGACGGGTTCTTCCCGATGTACTGGGCGGCCAGTTGGTCGGCCGTCTCGCCCGCGAGGCGCGGGAGCAGGAAGAAGATCGCGAAGGTGACCGCGCTGACGACCAGCAGCAAAATCGCCGCCGCGAAGATCCTGCGGATGATGTAGGCAAACACAGTTGGGCGGCTCCGGCGGCCGCCGCCGTCCGGGATCTTCCGGACGGCGGCGGGCGCCGCTGCCTTCACCTGCCTTCAGGGATGCGGAGCCAGGCTCTTACTTGACGCCGATGTTCAGGTAGTCGTACTCGCCCGAGAACGCCGAGGTGGAGACCACGTTGGTGGCGTTGTCCGGGCGGTACAGGAAGACCTTGAAGTAGGTCAGCGGGACGTAGACCGCCTGGTCCATGACCTTCTTGTCGACGTCGCCGTAGATCTTCTCGCGGGCCGTCTTGTCGGGGTTGATCGCGGCGTCGTCGAGCAGCTTGTTGACCGCGGGGTTGTCCAGCTGGGCCAGGTTGTTGTTGCCGGACGGCTTGATGGTGCGGCCGTCGACGATCTGCTGGAGGAAGCCGTAGCCGGTCGGCCAGTCGGCGCCCCACTGCATCATCATCAGGCCGATGTTGTGCTCGGCCGCGAACTGCGGGGAGCCGGCGCTGTCCTGGAGGTACTTGCCCTGCGGGTACTGCTGGATCTCGGCGTTGATGCCGACCTTCTTCAGCGCGGCCTGGATCGAGGTGGCCGCGGCGACCTCGGTGGCGCGCTCGGTGCGGGCGGAGAGGACGGTGTTGATGCCGCCCTCCTTGCCGCAGGCCTTCAGGGCCTCCTTGGCCTTGGCCTCGTCGCCCTTGTTGTCCTTGGTCTCGTACGTGTTGAAGTCCTGGTGGCCCGGGATGTCCGGCGGGAGCACCGTGTTGGCGATCTGGCCGCGGATCGGGCCGCCGAGGGCGGTCTGCACCGAGACCTTGTCGACCGCGTACTGCACGGCCTTGCGGCACTCGATGTTGTCGAACGGCGCGAGCTTGGAGTTGATCGCCATGTAGACCAGGCGGCCGCCGTAGGCGTTGTCGGTGCTGGCCTTCAGCTTCTGGTTCTGGAGGATCTGCGCCTGGGTCTGCGGGTCGACGCCGCCGCCCACCAGGTCGACCTGGGCGTTGCCGGCCAGCAGGTCCTTGTCGATGGTGGACTGGTCGATGTTCATCCGGAGCACGATCTTGTCCGCGAGCTGCTTGCGGATCGGGTCGGTGCTCGCGTCCCAGTTGGTGTTCGGGACCAGGACGGCCTGCTTGCCGTCCTCGTAGGACTCGAACTTGTAGGAGCCCGAGGAGACGATCTTCTTCACGTACTCCGAGCCGGTGTCCTTGGCCTGCGGGACCGGCGCGGTCTGCGGGGCGCTGACCAGGTAGTCGAAGTCGGCGAAGGGCTGCTTCAGGTGGAAGACCACCGTGGTGTCGTCGGGCGTCTCGATCGAGTCGAGGCCGCCCTCCTTGTCCTTGTACGGACCGGCGTACGGCGTGGCGTTGTCGACCAGCAGGTCGTGGAAGTAGACCGGGCCGTTGGAGTTCACGTCCAGCGCGTAGTTCGAGCGCTCGACGGCGTACTTGACGTCCTTCGAGGAGATCGGGGTGCCGTCGTCGTACTTCAGGCCCTTGCGCAGCTTGTACGTCCAGGTCAGGCCGTCCGCGCTGACCTGGCCCATCGACTCGGCGAGGTCGGGGACGAGCTTGTTGCCCTCCTCGCCCGGCGCCGGGTTGAAGGTGGTCAGCGGACGGGCGTACAGGCGCGAGAAGTTGTAGATGTACGCGTAGTACGTGTTGCCCGGGTCGAGCGAGTCCGGGGTGCCCTTCATCTCGTAGGTGACCGTCCCGCCCTTCTTGTCCGAGGCGTTGACGATGCCCTTGGTGGCGGCGTTGGCGCCGGAGCCGCCTCCGGTGCCGGAGGACGAGGCGGAACCGGTGTCCTTCGACGAGCTGGTGCAACCGGTCACGACCAGGACGGCGGCGGCTGCGGCCGCGGTCAGGGCGACGGTACGGGACCTACGCATGGGTGAGATCAACCCCTTGGGGATGGGAGGCGGTGAAGGAGAGCCTTGACGGCGCATCACATGATGCGTGGTCATGTGCGGCGGGATCAGTTGCTCTTGGGATCGAGGGCGTCGCGAAGACCGTCGCCGAGCAGGTTGAAGGCGAGCACGGTGACGAAGATCGCCAGACCGGGGACCACCATGTACTGGGGGTCCACCTGGTAGTACCGGATCGCGTCCTGGAGCATCCCGCCCCAGGAGGCCTGCGGCGGCTGGATGCCGACGCCGAGGAAGCTCAGCCCCGCCTCGAAGAGGATGTTGGTCGGGATCAGCAGGGTCGAGTAGACCAGGATCGGACCGACCAGGTTGGGCAGCAGCTCCTTGAACAGGATGAACGGGCCGCGGGCGCCGAGGCTGCGGGCCGCGTGGACGAACTCCCGCTCGCGCAGCGAGAGCGTCTGGCCGCGCACGATCCGGCCCATGTAGGGCCAGTTGAAGAAGCCGATCACGAAGATCAGCACCAGCATGTGCAGCGGCAGGCCGTGCAGGCCGAAGGCTCCGCCCTGGAGCGAGGTCGAGATCGCGATGGCGAAGAGCAGCAGCGGGAAGGCCAGGAAGACGTCCATCACCCGGCTGATCACGGTGTCCACCCAGCCGCCGTAGTAGCCGGCCATGATGCCGAGCACGGTGCCGATGGTGTTGGACAGCAGGGTCGCGCCGAAGGCGACCAGCAGGGAGACCCAGGAGCCCTCGATGACGCGGGTGAGCAGGTCACGGCCCTGCAGCGGGTCGATGCCGAGCGGGTGTTCGAGGCTCATGCCGCCCCAGTCGCCGAACGGCAGACCGCCGAGGTCGGCGTCCAGCAGGTCCTGGTGGAGGGCGTCCGGGTCGAGCCCGAACATCGACTCGATCGGCTTGGCCAGCACGGCGAGCATGATCAGCAGGATCACCACGACGCCGCCGGCGACGGCGGCCTTGTCCCGCTTGAAGCGGGTCCAGGCGATCTGGCCGAGGGAGCGGCCCTCGATCTTCTTGGCCGGTCCGGCGGCGGCTGCTGCCTCCGGCTCGTTCCCGGCGGTGGTCACGGATGTCATGGTCAGTTGGTCCCCTCGCCGACGGTGGCCGGCCCACGGGTGCCGGTCGCCGTCTTCGGCGGTGCGGCTGCGGACGTGCGGAGGTGCTTAGGAGGAGCGGGTGTTGACGGCAGTGCGTCGTGCACAGGCACTGCCACCACGCGGGATGGGCGTCGCGTGGACGGGCTTGTCGGCGTGCGCGCTCACCTTTGTGGGGTTCCAGCACGCGCGGTGCGTTGCGCAGAACTCTCTGCCATCCGAACTGGCTTGCGCCAGCCCTGACAACCGACAGATGCCCAACTGTGATCTGCGTGCATGCACCTCCCCGATCTTCGGCATATACCTCTTCACATGGCTGTAACTGCCATGTCAAGATGACCGGGCCGCACATCCGGAAATTCGTCCGGAAAGCATCGAAGCCGACTTGACGGACAATCAAGTCGGCTTCGGAGAATGGGTTTTGGGATTCAGCGCCCGGGGTAGCCGGGCCACGGCCGCTGCGGCTGCTGCTGCCAGCCCTGCGCCGGCGGCTGGGTGCCGTACGCGTAGCCCGGCATCGACTGCCCGGGGTACGGCGGCGGGGGCACCGGCGGGTACGGGCCGGTCGGCGGGCGACCCGCCTCCCGGTCGAAGAACGGCCGCGCGTTGGCGCGCATCCACAGCGCCACCGGGTCGTACTCGTCCGACATCGCCACCGTGGACACCGCGAGCCCCTCCGGGGCCACCGCGATCGCGCGCTGCATCAGCGCCCGCACCGCCTCCACCGCCGGCGGCGAACTCTCGTAGAGGTCAAGGCCGATGGCCAGGTACGGCTCCCCCACCGCGGGCTGCACCCAGGCCCGGCGCAGTGCCCGGACCGCGCGCACCTCGGCGGCCTGCCGCTCCAGCAGCGCGAAGAACGGCTGGGCGTTCAACTGCGGCTCGCTGAGCTTCAACGGCCCGGCCGGCAGCCGGTCCAGGCCCGCGGCGACCCGCCGGAGGTCCGCCCAGGGCACCCCGACGCCGCCGCCGGGGGCGTGCGGGTTGAGCCACAGGCCCCAGCGGGTGCGGTACAGCGAGGCCGCGATCTCCCGGCCGGAGACGACCTCGTGGGCCCGCGCCCAGCCGGAGGCGGTCAGCTGCTCGGGCGAGGTGACGGCCGGCGCGTAGCCGTGGCCGCTGATCTCCATGTTCCCGTACTGCGCGTCCGGGCTGCCCGGCGTGCCGTGCCACAGCAGCATCCAGACCCGGCCGTCCGCCAGCGCGTGCAGCAGCCGCTCGTACGCGTCGTAGCGCTCCGGCGCGACGTCGCGCAGGGCGCGCTCCAACGCGCCGGGATCAGCTCCCGGGCGCCCGGCCGGTGCCTGGCCCCAGGGCCCCGGCACACCGCCCGCTCCCGTTCCCGCACTCATGCGCCCACCTCGCCGCGCCTCTTTCCCTCAACCCGCCGACCCGTCGGCCGTCTGCACGCACCCTATGGCGCGGCACCGGCCACCGCCACGGCGACGTGCCTCTGATCCGGACCCGCTCACGCCCGCGTGTGGAAAGGCAGTACCCGGGTGAGCAGCCACTCGACCACCGGGTCGTCGGCGAGGTCGAGCAGTACGAGGTGGACGCCCCCGGGCAGCGGCGCGGTTCCCAGCGCTCGCCCGAGTGCCTCGTTCACCGCGGCCGGGTCGGCCGGGGCCGCCGGGTCCAACTGGACGCCCACGAACATCACGGTCGGTTCGCCCTCGATGCTGGCCAGCGCCCTGCGGGCGGTCAACACACCGGGCAGCGCCGACAGTTCGCTCCGGCAGGCGGCCAGGAAGTGCTCCGGGTCCTCGCCCGGCACCGGCTCGCGCAGCGCCACCCGGCCGCCGGTCGGCTCCGCGGCGCCCTCGGCCTGCTCCCAGCGGTCCTCGCGCGGGCCGCGGCGCAGCTCGGCGACCCCCTGCGGCGGCACCGGGAGGCCCACCGGCGCGTCCGGGTTCACCGCGATGCCGAGGCCCAGCGGCAGTCCGCGGGCGAACTCCCACACCGGCGCGATCGCGAAGGCCATCCCCGGCGCCTGCTGGAGGAACACCTCCTGCGAAGAGAACACCGGCACGTACGGGTCGCCGCCCAGCTCGATGGTCGGCAGGTCGAGCGCCTGGCCCTGCGGGTCGGCCCCGGCCGGCAGCGGCACCCACACCTGGCTGCGCGCCAGCACCTCGAACACCCGTGGGGTCGCGCCCGGGTCGCCCAGGGCCGCGGTCAGCACCTGCTCCAGTTCGTTGGCCGGCCAGGAGCCGCCCGCCGGCGCCTCCTCCGGTCCGCCCCACCCCTGCTGCTGCTCCACCGGGTACCCCATGCGCCGCCGATTCCGCCCTCTGCCGTCGGCCGCCCACTGCCGCACCGACGCGCAGCAGTCTAGAGGCGTGCGGGGGGTGCGGTCAGGACTCGTGTTCGGGTCCCGCGCGGTGTGACCGGGTCCCCCCTCCCCTCGTCGTCCGGGACGTGCCATGATGTGCCCGTCCGACGGCATGCGCCGCGGGCCCCCACAACTCCATACCGGCCGCTCGAACCCGCGCGGGAGAGCCCGGAGTGCCGCTCAGGCACAGCCGGCGCCGAAGGAGCAAGTCCTCCCCGGAATCTCTCAGGCACCCCTACCGCACGGGTTAGGCACATCTGGAAAGCGGCGCCCGGCCCTGTCGTGCGCCCACCCACGGTGCAAGCCGTCATGCTGTCCCCCAAGCTGGAAACGGCTGCGGGCGGCGGGGCGGTGAAGCTCTCAGGTTCGACGACAGATGGGGAGACCCACGCCGCCGCATGCCCGCGCGCAGGGTCGGCCCCCAGCGGGTCCGGTCCGGTGCGTGCACCCCTGAGTGCCCCGACCGAGGAGTTCCTGGCCATGTCGTCCCTCCGCCTGACCGCGCTCGACGCGCTGCACCGCGCCCTCGGCGCGACCATGACCGACTTCGCCGGCTGGGACATGCCGCTGCGCTACGGCAGCGAGCGCGAGGAGCACCTCGCCGTCCGCACCAAGGCCGGCCTGTTCGACCTCTCGCACATGGGCGAGATCACCGTCACCGGCCCGCAGGCCGGCGAGATGCTGGACCACGCCCTGGTCGGCTTCGTCTCCGCGCTGGGCGAGCTGCGCGCCCGCTACACCATGATCTGCGCCGAGGACGGCGGCATCCTGGACGACCTGATCGTCTACCGCCTGCGCGAGGACGCCTTCCTGGTCGTCGCCAACGCCTCCAACGCCCAGCTGGTCCTCGACGAGCTGATCGCCCGTGCCAAGGGCTTCGACGCCGTCGTCACCGACGACCGCGACACCTACGCGCTGATCGCCGTCCAGGGCCCGGAGGCCACCGGCATCCTGGCCGACACCACCGACGCCGACCTGCCCGGCCTGAAGTACTACGCGATCCTCCCAGCCTTCGTGGCCGACCGCGAGGTGCTGCTCGCCCGCACCGGCTACACCGGCGAGGACGGCTTCGAGATCTTCTGCCACCCGGCCGACGCCGAGCCGGTCTGGCAGGCGCTGACCGCCGCCGGCGCGGACCGCGGCCTGGTCCCCTGCGGCCTGTCCTGCCGCGACACGCTGCGCCTGGAGGCCGGCATGCCGCTGTACGGGCACGAGCTGTCCACCGACCTGACCCCGTTCGACGCCGGCCTGGGCCGGGTCGTCCGCTTCGACAAGACCACCAACGAGGGCGCCTTCGTCGGCCGCAAGGCCCTGGAGGCGGCCGCCGCCGCGGCCGAGACCAACCCGCCGAAGGTGCTGGTCGGCCTGGTCTCCGACGGCAAGCGGGTGCCGCGCGCCGAGTACACCGTGGTCTCCACCGAGGGCGAGCCGATCGGCCGGATCACCTCCGGCGCGCCGTCCCCGACCCTGGGGCAGCCGATCGCGATGGCCTACGTCGACGCCGCCCACGCCGCCCCCGGCACCACCGTCGCGGTGGACGTGCGCGGCAAGCACGAGCCCGTCAGGGTCGTGGCGCTGCCGTTCTACAAGCGCGCCCGCTGACCCCTCGCACGCCCCCCGTTTTCCCATACGCGCACGTCGCAGCCGTCCGCGCGGCGGCCCGCTTCGTCGTACCCGCTTCCCATCCTGGAGAATGACGCCATGAGCAACCCCCAGCACCTTCAGTACACCAAGGAGCACGAGTGGCTGACGGCCGCCGTGGACGGTGTCTCCACGATCGGTATCACCAAGCACGCCGCGGACGCGCTCGGTGACATCGTCTACGTGCAGCTGCCCGAGGTCGGCGAGACCGTGACCGCCGGCGAGACCTGTGGCGAGCTGGAGTCCACCAAGTCGGTCAGCGACCTGTTCTCCCCGGTGACCGGCGAGGTCACCGAGGTCAACCCGGACGTCCTGGACAACAACGCCCTCGTCAACAGCGACCCCTTCGAGGGCGGCTGGCTGTTCAAGGTGCGCGTCGAGGCCACCGACGAGCTGCTCAGCGCCGACGAGTACGACGCGCTCACCAACCCCCAGGGCTGAGCCCCCGACGGGACGGGCCGCCGCACCGCGGTCCGTCCCGCCCTGGCCCCTTTCCCTCCTCCTCCCGGGAAGACCACACCATGACTGTTCTCAACCAGTCCCTGCACGCCCTCGACCCGGAGATCGCCGCCGCGGTCGACGCCGAGCTGCACCGCCAGCAGACCACCCTGGAGATGATCGCCTCCGAGAACTTCGCCCCGGTGGCGGTCATGGAGGCCCAGGGCTCGGTGCTCACCAACAAGTACGCGGAGGGCTACCCCGGCCGCCGCTACTACGGTGGCTGCGAGCACGTCGACGTGGTCGAGCAGATCGCGATCGACCGCATCAAGGCCCTGTTCGGGGCCGAGCACGCCAACGTCCAGCCGCACTCCGGCGCGCAGGCCAACGCCGCCGCGATGTTCGCGCTGATCCAGCCGGGCGACACCATCCTGGGCCTGAGCCTGGCCCACGGCGGTCACCTGACCCACGGCATGAAGATCAACTTCTCCGGCAAGCTCTACAACGTGGCCGCGTACCACGTGGACGAGAAGACCGGCCAGGTCGACATGGCCGAGGTCGAGCGCCTCGCCAAGGAGCACCAGCCGAAGCTGATCATCGCCGGCTGGTCCGCCTACCCGCGCCAGCTCGACTTCGCCGCGTTCCGCCGGATCGCCGACGAGGTCGGCGCGCTGCTCATGGTGGACATGGCGCACTTCGCCGGCCTGGTGGCCGCCGGGCTGCACCCGAACCCGGTGCCCTACGCGGACGTGGTCACCACCACGACCCACAAGACCCTGGGCGGCCCGCGCGGCGGCGTCATCCTGTCCAAGGCCGAGTTCGCCAAGAAGATCAACTCCGCGGTCTTCCCCGGCCAGCAGGGCGGCCCGCTGGAGCACGTGATCGCCGGCAAGGCGGTCGCCTTCAAGGTCGCGGCCTCCGAGGAGTTCAAGGAGCGCCAGCAGCGCACCCTGGACGGCGCCCGCATCCTCGCCGAGCGCCTGCTCCAGGCCGACGTGGCCGAGGCCGGCGCCAGCGTGCTCTCCGGCGGCACCGACGTCCACCTGGTCCTGGTCGACCTGCGCAACAGCCAGCTCGACGGCCAGCAGGCCGAGGACCGGCTGCACGAGGTCGGCATCACCGTCAACCGCAACGCCATCCCGAACGACCCGCGCCCGCCGATGGTCACCTCGGGCCTGCGCATCGGCACCCCGGCCCTGGCCACCCGCGGCTTCCAGGCCGAGGACTTCCGCGAGGTCGCCGACATCATCGCCGAGGCGCTCAAGCCCGCCTTCGACGAGACCGTCGCCGACGCGCTGAAGGCCCGGGTCTCCGCCCTGGCCGCGAAGTACCCGCTCTACCCGAACCTCTGATCACTCCGGTGATCGTTCGGGCGGGGTGACCGGCCTCACCCCTCCGGCGTACCAGGCACCCCGGGGCACCGCGCACACTGGAAGTGCGCGCGGTGCCCCGTCCCGTGTCGGCCCCTCCCTGCCCGCAAGTCCTTCCACGCGACCAGACAAGGACGTCCCCCGTGGCCATCAGCGTCTTCGACCTCTTCTCCATCGGCATCGGCCCGTCGAGCTCCCACACCGTGGGCCCGATGCGCGCCGCCCGGATGTTCGCCCGCCGACTGCGCACCGAGGACCTGCTGGACCGGGTGACGGGCGTACGGGCCGAGCTGTACGGCTCGCTCGGCGCCACCGGCCACGGCCACGGCACCCCGAAGGCCGTCCTGCTCGGCCTGGAGAACGCCTCGCCCCGCACCGTCGACGTCGACCAGGCCGACAAGGACGTCGAGCGGATCCTCGCCGAGAAGCGGATCAACCTGCTCGGCGAGCACCCGATCGACTTCGACCCCGACACCCAGCTGGTCCTGCACCGCCGCCGCTCGCTGCCGTACCACGCCAACGGGATGACCCTGTGGGCGTACGCGGCGGACGGCTCGACCCTGCTGGAGAAGACCTACTACTCGGTCGGCGGCGGCTTCGTGGTGGACGAGGACGCGATCGGCGCGGACCGGGTCAAGCCCGACGACACCGTGCTGAAGTACCCCTTCCGCACCGGCGACGAGCTGCTGCGGCTCAGCCGGGAGACCGGGCTGTCGATCTCCGGCCTGATGCTGGAGAACGAGAAGGCCTGGCGCAGCGAGGAGGAGATCCGGACCGGTCTGCTGGAGATCTGGTCCGTGATGCAGGAGTGCGTGCGGGCCGGCATGTCCCGCGAGGGCATCCTGCCGGGCGGGCTGAAGGTCCGCCGCCGGGCCGCCTCGGGTGCCCGCGCGCTGCGCGCCGAGGGCATCGGGCCGGCCAACGCGATGGAGTGGGTGACCCTCTACGCGATGGCCGTGAACGAGGAGAACGCCTCCGGCCGCCGGGTCGTCACCGCGCCGACCAACGGCGCCGCCGGGATCATCCCGGCCGTCCTGCACTACTACCTGAACTTCATCCCGGGCGCCGACGACGACGGCATCGTCCGCTTCCTGCTCGCCGCCGGCGCCATCGGCATGCTCTTCAAGGAGAACGCCTCCATCTCCGGCGCCGAGGTCGGCTGCCAGGGCGAGGTCGGCTCCGCCTGCTCGATGGCCGCGGGCGGCCTCGCCGAGGTCCTCGGGGGCACCCCCGAGCAGGTCGAGAACGCCGCCGAGATCGGCATCGAGCACAACCTCGGCCTCACCTGCGACCCGGTCGGCGGCCTGGTCCAGATCCCCTGCATCGAGCGCAACGGCATGGCCTCCGTCAAGGCCGTCACCGCGGCCCGGATGGCGCTGCGCGGCGACGGACGGCACCACGTCTCGCTGGACAAGGCGATCAAGACGATGAAGGAGACCGGGGCCGACATGAAGATCAAGTACAAGGAGACCTCGCGCGGCGGGCTCGCCGTCAACGTCATCGAGTGCTGAGCTGACCGGCTTTTCCGCAGGCCCCCGGGCGGTCCCCCGTTCCGCCCGGGGGCCTGCGCGTGCTCCGGATCACCCGGCCGTGGCCGCCTTCGCGGGGGTGTCGGCCGGCTCCGGCTCCGGGTCTGGCTTCGTCGGCTCGGGCTCGGGCTTCGGCGGCTTGATCTCCCTGGCCGCTCCCTGCTGCGGGCGCACCAGGCAGGCGAGGGCCGTCGCCGCGGCCGCCAGCAGCACCCCGCCCACGACCGTGCCGTGCAGGCCGCCGGTGACCGCCGCCCCGACGGCGTCGCGGACGGCCGCCGGGAGCCCGTCGAGGGAGGCCGGGGTCAGCCCTCCGCCGGTGAGCCGGCCGGCCTCGGCGGCCCCGAGGCGCTCCGTGAGGGAGTCGGTGAGCCGCGCCGTGTAGACCGCGCCGAGCGCCGCCATGCCGAGCGAGCCGCCGATGCTCCGCAGCAGCGTGACCACGCCCATCGCCGCGCCCATGTTCTGCGGCCGGACCGCCCCCATCGAGGTCAGCAGGGTGCTCTGCATCACCAGGCCGAGGCCGATCCCGGCGACGGCCGTGAGGGCCGAGGCCACGGCGATCGGGGTGTCGGTGCGCAGGAGCAGCAGCAGCGCGCCGCCGGCCAGGGTGACCGCGCCGCCCAGCAGCGGGTAGCGCCGCTCGCCGCCGGGCCGGCCCATCAGCCGCGCCGTCACCAGCTGGGTGCCCATCATGCCGAGCATCAGCGGCAGCAGGAGCAGCCCGCCGGCGGTGGGCGAGGCGCCCCGGGCCAGCTGCAGGTAGAGCGGCAGGTAGCCGACCAGGGCGATCATCACCGCGCCGGTGAGGAAGCCGAGCATCTGCGCCACCGTGAAGTTGCGGTCGCGGAACAGCGCGGGCGGGATCAGCGGCCCGGGGGCGCGCAGTTCGGTCCGGGCGAACCAGCCCAGCGCGACCACCGCGACGAGCGCCGTGCCGAGGAGCACCGGGGAGGTCCAGGAGTAGGCGGTGCCGCCCCAGCTGCTCACCAGGGTGAGCGCGAGGATGCCGGTGGTCAGCAGGGCGACCCCGGCCCAGTCGAACGGGGCGCGCACCCGCTCCGTCCGCAGCCGTACCCCGACGCCGACCGCGAGCAGCGCGACCAGCCCGACCGGCAGGTTGACGTAGAAGGCCCAGCGCCAGCTCAGCCGTTCGGTGAGGAAGCCGCCGAGCAGCGGTCCGCCGACGAAGGCGATCGGCATCAGCACGCCGACCACCGACTGCACCCGCGCCCGGTCGGAGGCGGGGACGAGCACCCCGATCACCGAGAGCGCGCCGACCATCAGCCCGCCCGCGCCGATCCCCTGGAGGCCCCGGAAGGCGATCAACTGCCCCATGTCCTGGGCGAGTCCGGCCAGCACCGAGCCGGCCAGGAACACCACCACCGCCCACTGGTAGGCGCCCTTGCGCCCGTACAGGTCGCCGAGCCGGCCCCAGAGCGGGGTGGCGGCGGCGGAGGTCAGCAGGTAGGCGGTGACCGCCCAGGAGAGGTGCTCCAGCCCGCCGAGGTCGCCGACGATGGTCGGCAGCGCGGTGCCGATGATCTGGCCGTCGAGGGCCGAGAGGAAGATGCCGAGCATCAGTCCGACGACGCCGAGCAGCGGCGGCTTGGGCCGCTCGTCGGCCTGCTCCTTGTTCTGGCCCCCGCTCTGTTCCGTGGCCATGCCGTCCACCCGCTTCCCCGGCTCAGGCCGCGAACGGGCGGGCCCGGCGGGCGTCCCGCAGCGCCTGCGCCCACCAGGTGAGCTGGTCGAGCATGGTCTTGGCGGCGGTGTCGGCGGCCGGGTCGATCGCCTTGCCCTCGGCGTCGAAGCACTGCGAGGCGCCGTGGAAGCTGACCGTGTTGCGGATCGTGGCGGCGTTCAGCTCGGCCATCACCACCCGCAGCTGCTCGACCGCCCGCAGGCCGCCGGACAGGCCGCCGTACGAGACGAAGCCGACCGGCTTGCCGTGCCACTGCCGGTTGTGCCAGTCGATGGCGTTTTTCAGCGGGGCCGGGAAGCTGTGGTTGTACTCGGGCGTGACGATCACGAAGGCGTCGGCCGCCTCCAGCCGGGGCGACACGGCGGCCAGCAGCGCGGCGTCGTCCGGGGAGAGTTCGCCGCCGAAGGACGGGAAGGTGACGGGCAGCGGGGTCTCCACCAGGTCGATCCGGTCGGCGGTCAGGTCGCCGCGCGCCTCGAGGTGGCCGAGCAGCCAGTCGGCGACCACCGGGCCGAAGCGGCCGTCGCGGGTGCTGCCGACGAGGACGGCGACCTTCAGGTTCTGCTCGTTGGACGCCTGCTCGCTGGACGTCCGCTCGTTGGACTTCTGCTCCGTGGACATGGGAGTCCCCCTCCGGGATGGCTGATGTGTACGGCGTATCCGTCTCGAATACAACGTACACATCGACGTGTACGGCGTCCACTGCCGATACGCCGTACACAGGAGGGTGCTACGGTGGGACCGACCCCCAGTCGGAAGGAGCCCGCCCCCATGCCCGCTCAGCAGGCCCCCACCGGGGACACCCCCGCCGGCGACGACAGGCCCCCGGCGTCACTCTGGGAGCGCCTGGACCGCCCGGCCCCCGCCCCGCGCACCACCCTGACCCCGCAGCGGATCGCCGAGGCCGCCGTCGCCGTCGCCGACGCCGAAGGCCTCGACGCCGTCACCATGCGCCGGCTCGCCGCCGAACTCGGCGTCGCCCCGATGGCCGCCTACCGGTACGTCTCCGGCAAGGACGAACTCATCGAGCTGATGGTCGACTTCGTCTACGGCCGACTCCCCCTGGACGCCGCCCCCGCCGAGGACTGGCGGGAGACCATGCGCGCCCTCGCCCTCCACCTGCGGGCCATGCACCTGGCCCACCCGTGGACCGTCCGGGCGGCCACCCCGTTCTCCCTCAGCCCGAACCAACTCGCCGTCCCCGAGCACGCGTTCGCCGCCCTGGCCGAGCACGGCCTGGACGCCGACACCACCATGGCGGTGTTCCGCACCGTCACCGGCTACGTCCACGGCTCGGTCACCACCGAAGTCACCCTGGACACCCTGCGCCGCGAGCGCGGCTGGTCCGACGGCGACCAGACCCGGGCCGGCCTCGCCCCCCGGATGACCTGGCTGATGGGCACCGGCCGCTACCCCAACTACCAGCGCTACCTCCACGCGGCCACCCGCAAGGACGACCCCGACTGGCAGTTCGAAACCGGCCTCGACTGCGTCCTCGACGGCATCGCCGCCCACTTCGCCCTCTGACCGGTCAAAAGCGGCCCAGAACAGTCTTCGCAAGGTCGAATTGTCGCTATCCCTCGCTGTTTCAACCGACGTGGAGGACCCTGGTCCGAGCCAAATCGAGAGAACGGCCGGAGGTCCAGAGCCATGCCCAAACGCGGGGGCCAAGCGGCAGCAGCTGGATTCCAGTACCAGTACCTGGTCACGCTGGAAGCCTTGCTCGAAGCCCTTGAGGACGCCAGGCACGACATCGCCGCAGCCGTGATCGAACCCTCCGGCCACGACAACGACAGCGACGAATCCTCACCGGGAACCGCTGACACGGACGCTATCGACTACTACCTGGTGGACGACCTGCGTCGGCCGGTCGTAGCCGCCCAGGTGAAGTCCGGCGGCCCCGACACCGAGCTGTCGGCCCCAGCCGCCTACGCGATCCTTCTGCGGATGGTCCGCGCATGCCCGACCGCCGAGTCCTACCAACTGATCACGAACAAGCGGCTGCATCCCAAGGCAGTCCGGCTGAAGCAGGCGTTGACCCACGGCGGTGACCTCGGAACGCTCAGGGCGGCGCTCCGCCAGGCACTCGACCGCAGCTCCAAGCTGTCGAGCGTGGACGATCTCCGCGACAACGACCTGCGCGCCCTGGGCCGCGCCCGGATCAAGTCCGACCTGCGCGATCCGCACGAGTTCCGCGATCAGCTCCGGGAACGGATCCGGGAACACCGCGCCCGGCACCGGGACGGGCTCGGTCACCAGTCGGCCGGGCGCATGTCCAATCACCTGGTGTCGGAGATCCACCACCGGGCCGCTGGAGAATCGGAGGGCGTATTGGAGCTGGAGGCCTTCCGCAGCGAGCTCCTGACCGAGAGCCGCCACCTGGCGTGGGACTTGGGCGCCTTCGACTGGGGAATCATGATCGGCCCCGTCCCGTCGGTGCCGGACGTCCCGCGTTCCGAGGTCCTCTCCCGGGTCCGGGCCGCGCTGGCGGATTCCCCCGGCCCCCGGGTTCCGTCGAGTTGCGCCCTGCTCGGCTTGTCCGGCATCGGCAAGACCAGTCTTGCCGCCGCCTACGCCCACGACACCGCGGACTCCTACGACTGGATCTTCTGGGTCAACGCGGAGAGCACCGCCTCCCTGATGACCTCGTTCCGGAGGATCCACGAGTGGCTGCATCCCCAAGGCGACCGGGCTCCCGACGACGACACCCGGCTGCAGGACGGAGTCAGGGCGCTGCTGAGCGCGTCCGCCGAACGCTGGCTGCTGATCTTCGACAATGCGACCGATCGCCACAGCCTCCACCCGTGGATGCCCAGCAGCGGGCGGGGCCATGTGATCGTCACCTCCACGAACCAGGCCGGCTGGGCGGCTCATCCGCACAAGATCGACGTCCAGGCCTTGACGCCGACCGAAGCAGGAGCCCTGGTGCGCCTCAGGCTCGCGGACGACTCCCCGTGGGACGAGCATGCCGAACGCGCGGCCATGGACCTGTCCGCGGCTCTGGCGCACTGGCCACTGGCCCTGGAACTCGCCTGCGGCTACCTCCTCAGTTGCGAGCTCGGACTCGCCGAGGTGCCGCGCTACCTGCGCTCGATCCGCGACCTCGCACTCGACGACGAACGGTCCGTCCCAGCCGGCTATCCCCACACCCTGGTGGCGGCGATCCACTTCGCCCTGGAACGGGTGGACCGGTATGCGCTTCCTCAGCGACCCTTCGTATCGGAGATCGCCATGTCGTCCGTCCAGGCGGCGGGCTACCTGGGATCGCGCCAGATCCCGCTGCACCTCCTCATCGCCATTGCCGTCGTCCCGGACGAACTGGCCTACCTCGACACGCCCGAACCGATCGTTCTGCAGGACGACCCGGGGAACTCCTTCAACTCTTCCGAAGTGCACCGCGCACTCTGGTCGGAGTCCCTGGTCCGACGCGATGCCCCGCTGTGCGCCCGCCCGCCCGAGGAGTGGTCCGAGGCCCACCCGGAGGAGGTCGACCAGACCATCAGCGTCAACGAGATCGTCCAGTACGTAGTGCGCGGCCGGGTGGAGAGGGACAGGGCGACCGTCGAGCGCGTCCTACGCCGGTCGGCCCTCCACGTGCAGCTGTGGCTGGCGGCCTTCCTGCGGCACGGCGACGAGCGACACGCCCTCGCCGTGATGCCACACGCGCAGAGCCTCGCCGAGCACGCGCAGCGGCTGGGTTTCTCCTCCAGTGAGGTCGCGATCCTGTGGGGAAACCTGGCCGGCGCCCACCTCGAACGGGGAGAACTGGCCGCGGCCAGACGGTTGTTCGAGGCTGAGCTCGCCTACGTCCTGGGCTGCGGCCCGTCGGCGGCCGTCCTCGAACTCAAGATCCGCATGTCCCTGGCCGAGTTGGCCGAGTTGGAAGCGGCGCCCGTCGAGCAGCTCCTGGCCCAGGGCCGTCGAGTTCACCAACTGGCCGGCCAGCTCTGCGATTCACACCCGCTGGATGTCGCACACATCGTCGCCAACCTGCTGGTCACCCTGCGAACGATGACACGCCGGGGTGGTCCGAACGACGAAGTACTGGAACTGATGGCGAAGTTCACACAGCTCCTGGAAAACCTCCCAAGCACTGCCGAAACACGGCTCCTGGCGGAGATCGAACAACTCAACCACGGGCTAGGCACGTCGGCTCTCCGCGATGACGAGGTGGAACAGCGCTGCCGGGCAATGCTCGCCGGAGGACAGCTTTCTCCTCGCCTGCGTGTCGCGCTCACCGGGTTGCTCGCCGAGGCACTCTGCTACCAAAGGCGTTGGAGTGAGGTGACTCGGATCCTGGAACACATGGAGAACCAGGACGCCGACTCCCGCTTCCATCCTCGGGGCATCACCAACGTCCTCCACAACCTGGGGCTCCCCACCGGTATGTCCGCCCTTCATCGGGATCAGGACGCACAGGACGTTCTCGCAACCTTGCTGCGAATCGCATCGCTCCTGGAGAGCACGCACCTGGAAAGCGAGCCGAACATGCCGGTCAAGTTGGGTGCGCTCCGTCTGGTGAGCGCCATCTGCACCAACGAGGAGTCCTCCATCCGCGGCACCCGCCGTGAGCTCCGACTGCGGGGCGCTCTCCAGCTGCTCTCCGCCGAGCACGACGCCGGCTGGCGCGTCCTACTCGCCTCCTCCATTCTCATCTCGCTGGAACTTGCGCCCGACTCTTCGTGACCGATTCCCCTCCGCCCAACAGCCCGGACCGCCAGTACGACGTCCGAGCTCCTCGGCGCTCCTCGGCCGACGAACCAACAGGAACAACGACATGCGCCAGACAACCAGCCAAACCATCAGCACTCGCAGGTCGACGTTCCACCGGCTCTCTGTCCCCGAAGGCCGGATCACGGAGCTGCGCGACCTCCTGCGCCCCGCTACCTGGCGATCGCCAACGACGAGTGCGGCCTCGAGCTCGCCACCCGCTGCCTGGATGAGCTTGCTTTCAGGAAGGTGCGGAACCACATCACGGATGGCCGGGCCGCATCGACGAGTACTCCGTCGCCCACGGGGAGCGGATAGACGGATCTGGTCTCGACCGGTTCGCATCGGTCGTCCGACGCATCTGCGGAACAGTGTGCAGGATCCACCTGACTCAACTCGCTGGTCAGGCCCTCTCGACCCCCAGCCGCGCGGCGACGGCACCCAGCCGGCCCATCGCGTGGGCCACGCCCAGGCCGTCCATGTAGTCCCGCACGTGCACCAGCAGGCCGTCCCGGGCGCGCATCACCAGCAGGCCCGGCACGGTGAACGGCTCCCCGGTGGTGGCGAGCGTCCCGACCACCTGCTGCTCGACGGTCAGCACCTCCGGGTCGGCCCCCGGGTGGACGGCCACCTCCCGGATCTCCCGCGGCCGCGCCGCGCTCGCACCCCAGGCGGCCCGGTAGCCGGCCCGGATCTCCTCCCGCCCCCGGTACCGCTCCGGCATCCCGGGGAACAGGAACGGGAACTCGTGCACCCCGTCCTCGGCGTACAGCTCTGCGAGGGCGTCCGCGTCCAGGTCGAGCATCGCCCGCCGGTAGCGGACGAGCAGGTCGAGCGTGCTGGGCGGGCTGGGCGTGGCGGAATCCGGCATGACGGCGGCCCCTTCGGCAGCGGACGGGGACGCCAGGATCCCTCTGCGGCAATCGACTTGGCCCCCGCGCATCGATCGATGGCCCCAACCCTAGATGAATGAGTCCGATGTCCTCAGTGGTCATAGGCGATGAGTGAGCGCTTGATCGCGGCGCCGGTGTTCCAGTTGTGCCAGATCGCGGCGG
>NZ_JBSFKI010000042.1:0-83857 GCF_053598475.1 Kitasatospora sp. NPDC001119 | reverse complement strand
AAGGTGTACGTCGCCGACGGCGCGGAGTTCGCCGACCAGCTGGTCGTCCCGAAGGTGGACGCGCTGGCGCAGATCGCCAAGGCGAACGACGTGGCGGCGGTGCTGGTGACGTCCTCCGGTGAGGGCAAGGAGGTGGCCGCGCGCGTCGCGCTGCGGATCGGCTCCGGCATCATCACCGACGCCATCGACCTGGAGGCCGGCGACGGCGGTCCGGTCGCCACCCAGTCGGTGTTCGCCGCGTCCTTCCAGGTGAAGTCCAAGGTCACCAAGGGCGCGCCGGTCATCACCGTGAAGCCGAACGCCGTCGCCCCGGAGGCCGCCCCGGCGGCCGGCGCGGTGGAGGACGTCGCCGTCGCGTTCACCGGCAACGCCGCCAAGGTCGTCTCGCGCACCCCGCGGGTGTCCTCCGGCCGTCCCGAGCTGACCGAGGCCGCGATCGTGGTCTCCGGTGGCCGTGGTGTCGGTGCCGCCGAGGGCTTCGGCGTGGTCGAGGAGCTCGCGGACGCGCTGGGCGCGGCCGTCGGCGCCTCGCGCGCCGCCGTGGACGCCGGCTGGTACCCGCACAGCAGCCAGGTCGGCCAGACCGGCAAGCAGGTCTCCCCGCAGCTCTACATCGCGGCGGGCATCTCCGGCGCGATCCAGCACCGGGCCGGCATGCAGACCTCGAAGACCATCGTGGCCGTCAACAAGGACCCCGAGGCCCCGATCTTCGAGCTGGTCGACTACGGCGTGGTCGGCGACCTCTTCCAGGTGCTGCCGCAGCTCACCGCCGAGGTGAAGGCCCGCAAGGCCTGATCCGCGCGGAAGGTTCGGAGGGCGTGGTGCCGGGTGCCCGGTGCCGCGCCCTCCGTCGTACCCGGCCGTCCCCGGTCCTTCCCCGGCCTTCCCGGTTGTTCTCCGCCGTCGCCGGCCCCGCTCGCCGTCCCCGGCGCGCGGCGGGCCGGGCGGTGGCCCGTAGAGTCGGCGCCGGCGCGTGGCGCACGGGCGCGGCGCGGTGGTGATGGACGAGGCGAGGACGGTGGCATGGCACTGCTGACGGCACTTCAGGGCGGTTTCGGCGACGCGGCGGACGCGCTGCGGATCGACGGTCGGACGCTCTCCCGGGAGGACCTGCTGGGCGCGGCGACCGCCGTCGCCGACCGGGTGGCCGGCGCCCCGGCGCTCGCGGTGCTCGCCCGGCCCACCGTCGAGACCGTCACCGCCGTGGTCGGCGGCCTGCTGGCGGGCGTCCCGGTGGTGCCGCTGCCGCCCGACTCGGGGCCCAAGGAGCGCGAGCACATCCTGCGCGACTCGGGCGCGGCGCTGCTCGCGCACGCCGTCGGGGAGGTGCTGCCGCAGGACACCTCGGTGGCCGGGCTGCCGGTCGACCCCGCGCGGCGCTCCACCACCAGCTACGCCGAGCCCGCCGCCGGGTCGACCGGCTTCGTGCTCTACACCTCGGGCACCACCGGCGCCCCCAAGGGCGTGGTGATCCGGCGCGAGGCGATCGCCGCCGATCTGGACGCCCTCGCCGCCGCCTGGCAGTGGACTGCCGAGGACACCCTTGTCCACGGCCTGCCGCTCTTCCACGTGCACGGGCTGCTGCTCGGCGTGCTCGGCGCCCTGCGCACCGGCAGCGGACTGGTGCACACCGGGCGGCCCACCCCGGAGGGGTACGCGGCGGCGGGCGGCAGCCTGTACTTCGGGGTGCCCACCGTGTGGTCCCGGCTGGCGGCGGACCCGCAGGCCGCGGCCCGGCTCGCCCCGGCCCGGCTGCTGGTCTCCGGCAGCGCGCCGCTGCCCGTGCCGGTGTTCGAGAAGCTCGCGGCGCTCACCGGGCACGCCCCGATCGAGCGGTACGGGATGACCGAGTCGCTGATCACCGTCAGCACCCGGGCGGACGGCGAGCGGCGCCCCGGCAGCGTCGGGCTGCCGGTGGAGGGGGTCCGCACCCGGCTGGTCGGCGAGGACGGCGCGCCGGTGCCCGGCGACGGGGAGAGCGTCGGCGAACTCCAGGTCTCCGGGCCGACGCTGTTCAGCGGTTACCTCAACCGGCCGGACGCGGACGCCGAGGCGTGGACGGCGGACGGCTGGTTCCGGACCGGCGACGTCGCGGTGATCGGGGCGGACGGCTTCCACCGGATCGTCGGCCGCGCCTCGGTCGACCTGATCAAGAGCGGCGGCTACCGGATCGGCGCGGGCGAGGTGGAGGCCGCGCTGCGCGACCACCCGGCGGTCGCCGACGCGGCGGTGGTCGGCGTGCCGGACGAGGACCTCGGACAGGCGATCGTCGCGTACGTCATCCCGGACGGCGCCGTGACGGGGGAGCAGCTGACGGCCTTCGTGGCGGAGCGGCTCTCGGTGCACAAGCGGCCGCGCCGGGTCGTCCTGGTGCCCGAACTGCCCAGGAACGCCCTGGGAAAGGTGCTGAAGAAGCAGCTGCTGACGGAGGCCGGCGGCCGCTGAGGAGAGGGCGGTCGGACGGCCCCTCGGATGACGGGTGTTCACCCTGATGCGCCGTCGGTGCTCACCACCCGTGACCCTTCCATTGGCGCACTCCACTGCGCGCAGTGAGCGGACGCGTGCCTAACGTGACACGCAGGCAGGGCCGACCCCCCGGGCGGCACGCCGGCGGCTTCCGGTCGCAGGACCGGAAGCCGCGGTGTGCCGGGCGGGGGCCCTGCCGACAAGCACGGCCAGTCCTGGCCGGTCACAGCAACCCGCTGCAAATCCGCAGCGATCCGCAGCGATCCGCAGCAGTGAAGGAAGTCAGCACGATGACCACCGTCAACACCGGCGCGCCGGAGGCCGCCGGCGAACCGACCGGGCAGCAGGACGCTGCCACCGTCCGTCCCTCCCGTCCGTCCCGCAGCGCGCGGCTCCGTCGGGGGATAGGCATGGTGGCCGTGATCGCGACCAGTGCGGGCCTGATCGGCCTCGGCACCGGTGTCAGCCCCGCGGCCGCCGAGCCCGCCCCGGCGCACGCCGGCTGGGACGGCTCCCGGTACTGGTTCAAGAACAGCCAGGGGCAGTGGCGCTGGACCTCGCACTACGACGTCTACGTGCAGCGCACCGGAGGCGGCTCCTCGTCCGCCGCCAGGACCACGACCACGTCCTCCGGCGGGATCACCCAGGGCTGGGACGGCTCGCGCTACTGGTTCCGCAACAGCAGGGGCGAGTGGCGCTGGACCTCGCACTACGACATCTACCTGGAGCGCACCGGAGGCGGCTCCTCCTCGGACTCCCCGGGCTACTTCGACGACTCGGTCGCCGAGGACCGGGACGTCGAGACCGCCGTGCAGTTCGCGCTCTCCCAGCTGGGCGTGCCGTTCCGCCGGGCCGGCAACGGGCCGGACGGCTACGACTGCTCGGGCCTGGTGCAGCAGTCCTTCCGGCGCGGCGGGATCAGCCTGCCGCGGGTGGCCAACGACCAGTACGCGGCGACCACGCCGATCGGGGCCGGCCAGCTGCGCCGCGGCGACCTGCTGTTCTGGTCGCCGGACGGGACCGCCCGGGGCATCCAGCACGTGGCCATCTACCTGGGCGACAACAGGTACGTCGAGGCCGCGCGGCCCGGGACCAACATCCGGATCTCGGGGATCAGCAGCGGCTACTACCCGTCGTACATGGGGCGCCCGTAGCGGGGTCGCCGTCCGCCCGTCGGGGGTGCCGGGTCCGCCCGGTGCCCCCGACGGGGGTGTCCTCGTCGGTCCGGGCCGAGCCCGGGGCGCGCGATGCCCGCTCGGCCCGACGCCCGGTCAGAGGTCCGTCGGGCGGGGCAGCGCGCCGCGGGCGCCGAGGCCGGTGACGGCGAAGGCTCCGGCGGCGACGGCGGTGGCGGCCGCGTCGGGCAGCGCGGCGCCGCGGGCGAGTGCGGCGGCGAGGGCGCCGCAGAAGGCGTCGCCGGCGCCGGTGGTGTCGACCACTCGGACGGTCGGGGCGGGCAGCCGGGTCGGCGTTCCGTCCACGACGACCAGCGCGCCCTCGCCGCCGAGGGTGACCACGGCGCCCTCGGCGTGTTCGGCCAGCGCCCGGGCGGCCCCGGTGACGTCGGCGGCGCCGGTGAGCTGGCGGGCCTCGACGGCGTTCGCGACGACCAGCGGGCGGCGTCCGGTGGGGCCGGCCTCCGGCAGGGTGCCGGCCGGGGCGGTGTTGTGCAGCCAGCGGGTGCCGCCCGAGGGGCCCGCGGCGGGCAGTGCGGCGGCGGTCGCGCGGATGCACTCCGCGGGGACCTCGTTGCTGGTCAGGACCACGTCGACGGGGAGCAGCCGGAGGCGGGTGAGCGCGGCGGTGACCTCCTCCGGGGTCAGGTGGGCGTTGGCGCCGGGGAGGACGACGATGCTGTTCTCGCCGGCAGGGTCGACCATGACGATCGCCTGACCGGTGGGCGCGTCCGGATGGGTGAGCACGGCGCCCGTCTCGACCTGCGCGCCCCGCAGGTCGGCACGCGCCGCCTCGCCCTCGGCGTCCCGTCCGACCTTGGCGACCAGGTGCGTCGCCGCCCCCATCCGGGCCGCCGCCACCGCCTGGTTGGCCCCCTTGCCGCCGAAGCCCCGGGTGGCGGCGGTGGCGAGGACGGTCTCGCCGGGGGAGGGCAGCACGGGGCAGCGGAGGATGCGGTCGGTGTTGACCGAGCCGATGACGACGACCCGACCGGCGGGAAGCAGCTTCATCGTTCCTCTGTACGCGGTGGGGCGCGGGCGGCGCAAGGAGGCGGGCGGTGGTGGTCGAGCGCAGGGCGCGAACGGGCCGAGCCCGGGGCGCGCGGCGCACGGGGGCGTACGAGTGGGGGGCGTGCGGAGCGTGCGCGTGGGGCGTGCGTAGCGGGTCGACCCACCAGGCATCCTGTGCCCTAGCAGTGGCGAAGGGGTGCAATTTTGATGTAGACCGGTCTGCATATTTCCGCATAGGGTCGTCTGACCTGGGCACATGCCGCTGTCACGGGGCAGATCGGGGCGTGCGGGCGGGCGCGCCGGGGAGGCATGGGGAGCGGCGTGGCGCGGGTACCACCACGGGTGGCGCTGGTTCGACCAACGGGGGCGCTGCCCGGTGCGAACGGCATCGGGGGAAGTCGAGGGCAGGGGACGTTGTGATCGTCTGGGTCAATGGCACATTCGGGGCGGGCAAGACGAGCGCCTGCCGCGAGCTGGTGGAACTGCTGCCCGGGAGCGTGCTCTTCGATCCCGAGCTGGTGGGCTTCGGCCTGCGTCGGATGCTCCCGGCCGACCGGCTGGCGACGGTGTCCGACTTCCAGGACCTGGCGGCCTGGCGCCGGCTCGTCCCCGAGACGGCGGCGGCGCTGCTCGGTGAGGTCGGGGGTCCGCTGGTGGTCCCGATGACCCTGCTCAGGGAGGACTACCGGGACGAGATCTTCGGGGACCTGGCCTCGCACGGGATCACGGTGCACCACGTCGTGCTGGACCCTGAAGAAACGATCCTGCGCGACCGCATAGCCCACCGCGACGAGTGCCCGGGTGACCCGGAGGGCAGCGAGCGGGTCCGCGCCTGGTGCCTCGAGCACCTGCCCCGCTACCGCGCCGCCCGCCGCTGGCTGGTCGGCGACGCCCGGATGATCGACACCAGCGGGATCTCCCCCCGGGAGACCGCGCACCGGATCGCCGAGCTGGTCCGGGTCGGCGCCGCCCGCTGCCCGATCGTCCAGACCCCGGACCCGACCGGCGACACCGTCGCCTCCGCCGTCCTGTTCTTCGACGAGCAGGACCGCGTGCTGCTGGTGGACCCGGTCTACAAGCCCGACTGGGACTTCCCCGGCGGCGTGGTCGAGCGCGGCGAGGCCCCCACCGACGCCGCCCTGCGCGAGACCGCCGAGGAGCTGGGCCTGCGCCTGGACCCGTCCGCGCTGCGCCTGCTCGCCGTCGACTGGGAGCCGCGCACCGGCCCGCGCCGCGGCGGCCTGCGGCTGATGTACGACGGCGGGCTGCTGGACGAGGAGGGCCGGCAGCACCTGCTGCTCCAGCAGGAGGAGCTGCGCGGTTGTCGCTTCGTCACCCTGGACGAGGCCGGGGAGCTGCTGCCCCCGGGACGCTACCGGCGGCTGGCGGCGGCGCTGGACGCGCGGCGGAGCGGCGAGCTGCGGTACCTGGAGGCGGGGAGCCGGGTGGCCGTGGGGCTGGCGAGCACGGCGGACGCGGCGTAGCGGCCGGTCGGTGCGGGGCCGCGGGGCGAGTGGGGGAGCATGGTGCGCCTCCCGGCGCGGCGCGCCGCGGTCCCGGGCGGCAGGATGGGGGCATGCCCTTCACGTTGAGCCACCCCGCCGCCGTCCTGCCCCTGCTGCGCGCCGCCGGGGCGCGCGGGCCCCTGGTGGCGTCGGCGCTGGTCGCCGGGTCGATGGCGCCGGACGTGCCGTTCTTCGCCGAGTCCCTGCTGCCCGGGGTGTACGGCCAGGGCGGGCTCACGCACCGCTGGTGGGCGGTGCCGACGGTGGACGTGGCGATCGCCGGCGCGCTGGTGGCCGGCTGGCACGGGCTGCTGCGCGGGCCGCTGGTGGCGCTGCTGCCCGAGCGGTGGGCGGGCGGCGCCGAGGCGTTGACCGTCCGGCGGGCCGGGAACGCCGCAGGCCCCGCGGACGCCGGTGCGGTCGGCGGTGCGGTCGGTGGCGCGGCGTGGTTCGCGGCCTCGGCGGCGATCGGGGCGGCCACCCACGTCGGCTGGGACGCGTTCACCCACGGGGGCCGGCTGGGGGTGCGGCTGCTGCCCGTCCTGGACCGCCCGGTGGCCGGGGTCCCGCTGTACGAGGCGCTGCAGTACGGCAGTTCGGCGCTCGCCCTGGCGGCGCTGGGCGGTTGGGCGGCGCGGGCGGTGCGGGCCGTCGAGCCGGTGCGGCCGGCCGTGCGGCTGGCGCCCCGGGCCCGGCGGGCGGCCGTCGCGACGCTGGGCGCGGCGACGGCCGCCGGGGTGCTGCACCGGCTCGCTCCGCTGCGGCGGAACCTGGTGCCGGAGGTCTGCTTCGGCGCCGGGGCCGGGCTCGCGGTGGGCGCGGTCGGTTACGCGGCGGTGCTGGCGGCCGCCCGCCGGTTGCGCGGCGGGCGGCCGGACGTCCTCCGCGAAGAGCCTCGGGACGTCGCTGCGAAGGTCCGTCAGACGGAGCGCAGTTCGGCGTAGCGGCGGAGGAACAGCGCCTCGGTGAGGGCCATCTGCTCCAGCTCCCGCGGGTCGACGCTCTCGTTGACCGCGTGGATCTGGGTGGTCGGCTCCTCGACGCCGATCAGCACGATCTCGGCCTGCGGGTAGAGCGAGCGCAGCGTGTTGCAGAGCGGGATCGAGCCGCCCTCGCCGGAGGCGACCATGGGCGTCCCGAAGGCCTCGCCCATCGCCTCGCCCATCGCCTCGTACGCCGGGCCGCTGGTGTCGGCGCGGAACGGGGCGCCGTTGCCCTGGCGCTCGACGGTGAGCCGGGCGCCGAGCGGGACCTGCGCCTCCAGGTGGGCGACCAGGGCGTCCTGGGCGGCGCCCGCGTCCGTGCCCGGGGCGACGCGCAGGCTGATCAGGGCCTTGGCGGTGGCCTGGACGGAGGAGGTGGCGCCGATCACCGGCGGGGCGTCGATGCCGAGGACGGTGACGGCCGGGCGGGCCCAGAGGCGGTCCGCGAGGGTGCCGGTGCCGGTCAGGGCGACGCCGTCGAGCACCTTGGCGTCGGAGCGGAACTGCTCCTCCGGGTACTGGACGCCGGTCCAGGTCTGGTCGGCGGTCAGGCCGGCCACCGCGACGTCGCCGTTCTCGTCGTGCAGCGAGGCCAGCATCCGGACCAGGGACTGGAGCGCGTCGGGGGCGGCGCCGCCGAAGGCCCCGGAGTGCAGGTTGCCGGCCAGCGTGGTGACGGTGGCCTCGACGATCGTCATGCCGCGCAGCGAGGTGGTCACGGTGGGCAGGCCGGGGGCGAAGTTGCCGGTGTCGCCGATGATGATGGCGTCGGCGGCGAGCAGCTCGGGGTGGGCCTCGGCGTAGCGCTCCAGACCGCCCGTGCCCTGCTCCTCGGAGCCCTCGACGATGATCTTCAGGCCGACCGGGTAGGCGTCGCCGTGGACCTGACGCAGCGCCCGCAGCGCCGTCAGGTGCATCAGGATGTTGCCCTTGCAGTCGGCGGCGCCGCGCCCGTACCAGCGGCCGTCGCGCTCGGTCAGCTCGAAGGCGGGGCTGTGCCAGGCGTTCTCGTCCAGCGGGGGCTGGACGTCGTAGTGGGAGTAGAGCAGGACGGTCGGCGCGCCCTCGGGGCCGGGCAGCTCGCCGTAGACGGACTGGGTGCCGTCCGGGGTGTCCAGCAGCCGGATGCCGGTCAGGCCCTCGGCGGCGAAGGCGTCGGCGACCCAGCGCGCGGCCTTCTCGCACTTCTCGACCGGGAACTGGCGCGGGTCGGCGACCGACGGGAAGGCGACCAGCTCGGCGAGGTCGGTGCGGGCACGGTCCATCAGGGATCGGACGGCGTCGGCCAGGGGCTGTGACATCGGGGCTCCGGGGGGACGGTCCGCCCTTGGGGTGGTGTGGGCGGAGGAGGCGGTTTGCGGTAGTGCCGATCATAGGTGGAGCGGAACAGGGAGTTCCGAGGGTGGGCCGCGGACCGGGCCTCCGAGGGGAGGGGCCGCCTTCGGGCGGGCCGTACGACCGGGTGGCGCCGGTGTGGGGGCGGCGCGCTCGACCGGCGCGGCCGGACGCATAGGATTGCTCGACGTGACTGACTCCGGAAGCTCCGATTCCCGTAGCCCGCTCGACAGCCCGGCCGAGGGCGGTCCGACCGACGACGCGGCCGCGCCGCTGGACGGCGTCTGGGACGTCGTGGTGGTCGGCGCCGGACCGGCGGGCTCCTCGGCCGCGCACGCCGCCGCGGCCCAGGGCCGCCGGGTGCTGCTGCTCGACAAGGCCGAACACCCCCGGTACAAGACCTGCGGCGGCGGCATCATCGGCCCCTCCCGGGACAGCCTGCCGCCGGACTTCCGGTTGCCGCTGCAGGACCGGGTGCACGCCGTCACCTTCGCCTACAACGGGAGGTACACCCGTACGCGGCGGTCCAAGCGGATGCTGTTCGGCCTGGTCAACCGGGACGAGTTCGACCTGCGCCTGGTGCAGGCGGCCAAGCAGGCCGGGGCGGTGCTGGTCACCGGAGTGACCGTCACCGGCGTCGAGCAGCGCGGCGGGGAGCACCGGACGGCCCTGGTGACGGCCGCCGACGGGCGCACCTTCGAGGCCCGCGCGGTGGTCGGCGCGGACGGCAGCGCGAGCCGGATCGGCCGGCACGTCGGCGTCACCTTCGACCAGATCGACCTCGGCCTGGAGGCCGAGATCCCGGTGCCGGCCCAGGTCGCGGCCGACTGGGCGGGCCGGATCCACCTCGACTGGGGTCCGCTGCCCGGCAGTTACGGCTGGGTGTTCCCGAAGACCGAGACCAGCAGCCTGACCGTCGGCGTCATCTCGGCGCGCGGCGACGGCGAGCGGACCAAGCAGTACCTCGCCGACTACATCCGCCGGCTGGGCCTGTCCGGGTTCACCCCGCAGGTCGAGTCCGGGCACCTGACCCGCTGCCGGACCGAGGACTCGCCGCTCTCCCGCGGCCGGGTGCTGGTCGCCGGGGACGCGGCCGGACTGCTGGAACCGTGGACCCGCGAGGGCATCTCGTACGCGCTGCGCTCGGGCCGGCTGGCCGGTGAGTGGGCGGTGCAGGTCGCCGAGGCGGGCAACGCGGCGGCGGTGCGGCGCGAGGCGCTGAACTACGCGTTCGCGGTCAAGGCCGGGCTGGGCGTGGAGATGCGCGCGGGCAAGCAGCTGCTGGGCGCCTTCGAGCGGCGGCCGTACCTGTTCCACGCGGCGGTCTGCCTGGTGCCGCCGGCCTGGCGGGCCTTCGCCCGGACCACCCAGGGGCACACCTCCTTCGCCCAGGTGCTGCGGCAGTACCGGGCCGCGCGGCGGCTGGCGTCGATGGCCTCGCGGTAGGGCGGCCGCCGTGGCGTCGTGAGCTCGTGACGCTGTGGAGCGGGGCCGGTGTCCCTCCGTGCGCGGGAGGGGCACCGGCCCCGCTTCCCTTGCGGGGAGCGCTACTTGAGCCCGGTGTCCAGTGCGGACATCAGGGTGCCGGACGGGGTGTCGCCGGACATCTCCCAGATCATGCCGCCGAGCAGGTTCTTCGACTTGAGGTAGGCGGTCTTCTGCGAGATCGACCAGGCGTCGTCGAAGGTCCACCACTGCCCGCCGGCTCCCGTGTAGCCGTACGTCGCAACGGACTTGGGGTCGTGGTAGACCTTGAGACCGGAGAGGCTGGTGATCAGGTTGTTGTACCCGCGGGTGCCGGCCTCGTCGCTGAACTGGCCGGGTGCGGCGCCGTTCGCGGACTGCCAGGCGCCGTTCGCGCCGCCGTCCGCGACGGTCTGCCAGCCGCGCCCGTAGAACGGGAAGCCGATGGTCAGCTTGCGCGGGTTGACCCCGGCGTTCAGGTACGTCTGGACGGCCGTGTCCACGCTGAAGTGGGTGGCGTAGGGGTCGTTCGGGTCCTGGTAGAGGTTGGAGGCGTGGCCGGTGCGGTTCGGCTCCCAGGAGTTGTCGCTGCCGGAGCCGTGGAAGTCGTAGCCCTGGACGTTGGCGATGTCCAGCGAGCCGAAGATCTTCGAGAGGTCCCAGCCGGCCGCGACCTTCGCCGGGTCGGCGGGGGTGAAGGCGGTGAGCAGCTTGTGCGAGCCGCCCAACGCGTCCAGCTGCTTGCGGAATTCGGCCAGCAGCAGGGTCAGGTTGCCCTTGTCGTTGGCGCTCCAGTGGTTGCCCGGGTGGCCGTCGGCGGAGCCGGGCCACTCCCAGTCGAGGTCGATGCCGTCGAAGATGCCCGCTGCCACGCCGTCGCCGCCGGCGCCGTTGTAGGCCGGCAGGTTGCCCTTGATCCAGGTGTCGACGCAGGACTTGACGAACTTCTGGCGGGACGCGTCGGTGGCGGCGGCGTCGGAGAAGTACTTGGAGTAGGTCCAGCCGCCGAGCGAGACGACCACCTTCAGGTTGGGGTACTTGGCCTTCAGCTTCTTCAACTGGTTGAGGTTGCCGCGGAGTTTGCCCCAGCCGTCGTCGGCCACGCCGTCCACCGACTGGTCGGCGCTCATCGCCCGGCCGTAGTCCGCGTCGGCGTCACCGGCGCCGGTGCCCTGGTCCGGGTCCTCCGGGTTGGCGGTGGTGCCCTTGGTGACGCCGGCCTGGCAGGTCAGGTTGACCGGATCGATGTTCTCGAAGGCGTAGTTGACGACGTCGAGCTTGGCGGCGGCGCCCGAGGTGTCCAGGTTCTTGACGAAGTACTGGCGGCCGTAGATGCCCCACTGGACGAAGTAGCCGACCCGGGCGTACTTCCCGGCGCCGACCAGGTCCGAGGTGGTCACGGTGAGCGGGGCGGAGGCGGGCGAGACGTTGTCGGCGGCGTCCCGGGCCTTCACGGTGAACGTGTAGGCGGTGGACGGGGAGAGGCTGCCGACGGTCGCGCCGAGCGTGCTGCCGGTGACCGTGGCCACCAGGGTGCCGCCCTGGTAGACGTCGTACGCGGCCACCCGGACGTTGTCGGTGGCGGCGTTCCAGGCGAGCGTCACGTCCGTCGAACCGACCGCGGTGGCCCGGAGGTTGGCCGGTGCGGTGGGCGGCGAGGTGTCGGTGGACGGATCGAAGGTGGACGCGGTGACGCCCGCGCTGAGCGGGCCGGTGTTGCCGCGGCTGTCCTTGGCGCGGACGGTCAGGGTGTACGAGGTGGCCGGGGTGAGGCCGGTGACCAGCACGCCGGTGGACGGGCTGGAGGCGAGCACCGTGCTACCGCTCAGCACGTCGTAGGAGGCGACCGGGAAGTCCCCGCCGGTGGCGGCCGGCCAGCTCAGGGCGAGCGTGTGCGCGGTGGACTCGGTGACCGTCGGGGTGCCCGGCGCGGACGGCGGGACGTCCGCGCTGCCGTCGCACTTGTCGCCGTTGACACGGCAGTTGAGCGGGGCGGTGACCGGGCCGTTGCCGACGAACCAGAAGCTGTACGGCTCGGTGGTGCCGTGGGCGTTGACGGTGGAGTTGTAGAACGCCGCGGTGGCGGTGACGTGCCGGCCGCTCACGGTGGCGGTGCCGTTGTAGCTGTTGCCGATGGTGACGCCGGCCGGGAGGTCGAACTCCAGGGTCCAGCCGCTCACCGCGGTCGCGTTGTCGTTGTGGACGATGTAGGTGCCCTGCCACCAGGAGCCGTTGTCGGCCGTGGTGAAGGTGGCGGTGAGCTTTCCGGCGGCGTGCGCCGGGGCGGCCAGCGCGGTGAGCGCGGCGAGGGGCAGGAGCAGGACGGAGAGCAGTGCCAGCAGTCTGCTGCGCACGCGCGGGCGCCCGGCCCGGGATCGAGCGGACATGGTTCTCCCTGTGACTGTGGGGGTTGAACAGGGTGACGTAGAACCTTGGTTGATCCGTGCAGTTGATCCGTGTGCGATCGATGCCTGTGCCGTGGGGAGGCAAGGCATGGGAACTGTAGGAGGACTGGACCAATGCGTCAACAGGTCTGTACCACTTGGGGTGGGCCGCCGACCGGGGTCCAGGCCGGGGGGAGCGGCGGGTGGTTCCGGTCCTCGGGCCGGTCGGCTCTGGCCGAGGGACGGGTGGGCGTGCCAGAGTCGTCCGGGCGTCGTCCGGGCACCTCCCGGACCGCACCCGCAGTCCGACCCACCCTCAGCCGGAAGGCAGGCCCCGCCGATGACCAGCGCAGCGCCCCTCGTCCACGTCAGCACCGCCGACGCCGTCACCAGGCTCACCCTCGACTCGCCGCACAACCGCAACGCGCTCTCCACCCGGCTGATGGCCGAGCTGCACGCCGGACTGGCCTCCGCCGCGGCCGACCCGGAGGTCCGCGCCGTGGTGCTCGGGCACACCGGCAAGGTGTTCTGCGCGGGCGCGGACCTCTCCGAGGCGACCGGCGCGGACCCGACGGTCGGCCCGCGCGGCCTGGTCGAGCTCCAGCGGGCGATCGTGGACTGCGCCAAGCCGGTGATCGCCGTCATCCACGGCCACGTCCGGGCCGGCGGCCTCGGCCTGGTCGGCGCGGCGGACCTCGCCGTCGCCGGACCGGCCTCGACCTTCGCCTTCACCGAGGTGCGGCTCGGCCTCGCGCCCGCCGTCATCTCGCTGCCGCTGCGCCCGAAGCTGGACCCGCGCGCCGCCTCCCGCTACTACCTCACCGGCGAGGTCTTCGACGCCGCCGAGGCCGCCCGGATCGGGCTGATCACCAGCGCCACCGACTCCGCCGAGGCCACCGACGTGGCGCTCAAGGGCCTGCTGGACGCGCTGCGCCTGGGCTCCCCGCAGGGCCTGGCGGAGTCGAAGCGGCTGGCCAACGCCGAGGTGGTGCGCTCCTTCGAGCGGGACGCGGAGGAGCTGGTGGAGCTGTCGGCGCGGCTCTTCGGCTCGGCGGAGGCGCAGGAGGGGATGCGCTCGTTCCTGGAGAAGCGGCCCGCGCGCTGGGTGCGCTGAGGGCCGGGTTTCCCGGGTGCCCGTTCGCCCGGGGGCGTCGCCGCCCCCGGGCGTGACGACCCGTGCGCAGGGGTCGCGGCCGGCACGGTCAGAGGACCGCCGCCGTCTCGCTCCAGAGGGCGAGCAGGCTCTGGTCGCCGATCGCCTTGACCTCCCCGGCCTGCTGGGCGGACAGCCGGTTCCACAGCAGCAGGTAGAGCTCGTGGGCCGGGCCGGCGAGGGTCAGATCGGCCGGCTCGGGGCCCTCGCCGGTGGTGACGGCCGGCGCATCCCGGGTGATCGTCAGGTGCCAGGAGCCGGGGCCGTCGGTGGCCCGGACCAGGAGGGTGCGCGGCCGGTCGCTGCGCAGCTTGGACCGGCCGAGGGTCGTGAAGCCGCTCACCAGTTCGTCGATGCCGTCGAGGGCGAGCGCGGTGTTCACGACCGGACCGGGCACCCCGGCGGCCGCGTCGGCGTCGCGGCGGTGGACGGCGGTCTCGTGCGCCTGGCGCCGGGCCCAGAACGCCAGCGGGCTGGGCGAGGACAGGAAGGTCCAGCACTCGAGGTCGGCGGGCGCCGCGGTGAGGGTGTCCACCAGGGCGGCGTGGCCCTCGCGGTACCAGTCGAGCAGCGCGGCGTCCGAGGGCAGCGGCCCGACGGCGGCCTGCGCGTCCGCCTCGTCCGGCGGCGTCGGCGCGCCTCCGGACACGATCGCGGCGGCCCAGCGGTGGACGGAGCCGATGTGCTGCAGCAGCTTCGTCAGCTGCCAGTCCGGACAGGTCGGTACGGGGGCGGACAACTCGGTACGGGCCGCGGCCTCGGCGAGCCTGGTGCCCTCGCGGCGCAGCGCGTCGATGTGCTCGGTGATCTCCATAGGACGGAGTCTTCCATCGCGGCCGGTCCGCCGGTCGCGGATTTCGGACATTCCTCCGGTTGCCTCCCGGCGGACGGGCGGATGCTACGGGCCGGTAACGTGAGCGCATGCCGATAACCCGTTCGCTCGTCTCAGCCGTCCGGACCGGTGGCCGCCGCGCCGCCGGACGCCTCGTCCACCGGGGCTGGCGCTGGGTGCAGCGGACCGGAGCGGTCACCAGCCGCAACCCCGGCCCGTACCGGTTCGGCGAGCTGGGCGACGGCACGACGCTCAGCTTCCCGCTCGGGGCGGTGTTCAACGAGCAGTGGATCACCATCGGGCCGTTCTCGATCATCGGCGAGCGGGTCACCATCAGCGCGGGCTTCCTGCCCGGGCTCGACCTCGGGCCGGAGCCGATCGTGCGGATCGGCGGCGGCTGCGTGATCGGCCGGGACAGCCACATCGTCGGCCACCAGTCGATCGTCATCGGCGACGACGTGTGGACCGGCCCCGGCGTGTACATCAGCGACCAGGCGCACGAGTACCGGGACACCGAGCTGCCGATCGGCAAGCAGTGGCCGCGCAACGAACCGGTGGAGATCGGCACGGGCAGCTGGATCGGCACCGGCGCGGTGATCCTGCCGGGGGCGCGGATCGGACGCAACGTGGTGGTCGCGGCGGGCGCCGTGGTGCGCGGCGACGTTCCCGACCACAGCGTGGTCGCCGGGGCGCCGGCCAAGGTGGTGCGCCGCTGGACCGAGGAGGAGGGCTGGCAGCCGCCGCTGCGCCACGACGCTCCGCAGCCGGTGCCGGACGGCGTGACCGCGGAGCAGCTGCGCGCCCTGGTCGGCTGGGACCTGCGGCTGCCGGGGGAGCAGGGCTGAAGTCGGTCGCCGGGCACCGGCCCGGTGCTGGCAGTCGTCCCGAACTACCCGGCGAGGGAGGCCTGTTCGGCGGTGCGGGCGGCGATGGCGGCGGCGATCCGCGGGAGGTCGGCGGGGCGGGCCGGATCCAGGCCGGTCAGTGCGGCGATCCGGCGCAGCCGGTAGTCGACGGTATTCGGGTGCAGGTGCAGGGCGCTCGCGGTGTGGCGGCGGTTCAGGCCGCCGGCCAGGTGGGTGTGCAGGGTGATGAGCAACTCCTCGGCGTCGGCGAGCGGTTCGAGCAGGGCGGCGAGCCGGGAGCGGGCCTGGCTGGGGCGGGTGAGCTGGTACTCCAGCAGGACGTCGTCCAGCCGGTGCAGCCCCGGCGGTCGGCCGAACGCCCTTGCCACGTCGAGGACTTCGTAGGCGAGAGCGGCCGCGCCGGGCACCTCGGCGGGGGTGGCGGGCGCGGCCCCGGCCAGGACGGGAACGCCGGCCGCCCGGGCCGCCGCGGCGAGGGCGGCGGCGAGCAGCGGCCACGGCGCCTCGCCGGCTCCGTCCTCGTCCGGACCGGGTGACGGTCCGAACGGGACGAGCACCAGGCCGCCCGTGGGGGTGAGCGCGGTGAGCGCCGACTGCCGGGTGCGGTGGTCGAGTTCGGCCTCGAACCGGCGGAGCTTGCGGAGGGCGGCGATGCCCGGATCGACACCGGGGGAGTGCTCGTCGGGGTGGTCGGCGAGGGACAGGCAGAGCACGGTGTACCCGGTGGACAGGCGGAGCCCGGCGCGCTCGGCGGCCGCGTCGGCGGGGGTGCCCGCGAGCAGCGCGCCGAGCAGGGAGTGCCGGGCCGAGTCCCGTCGGCCGGTGGCCGGGCGGCGGCCGTCCAGATAGCCCGCCCCGGCGGCGCTGACGGCCTGGCGGAGCTGGTCGAGCAGCAGCCGGTTGAGGGCGAGCAGGTCGGCGGCGTCGTCGTCCCGGGCGTGCCGGGTGGCGAACTCCCAGCAGACCTCCAGTCCGAGGTGGTGGGCGAGCAGGACGGCGTCCAGCGGCAGGCCCTCCTCGGCCCGCCGGGCGGCGGCCTCCCGGACGGCGGTGAACTCCTCGGCGGGGGCGGGGAGTCCGGTCCGTACGGTGTGGGCGAGGGCGCGGATGCGGCGCTCGGTGTCCCGGGTCAGCTCGCCGGTGAGCTGTTCGCGCGGCAGCCGGCGGTAGACCGGCACCCGCTCCAGCAGGGCGGCGACCACGGTCTCGGCCAGCTCCCGTACGCCGCCGAGCAGTCGCTGGTCGGTCGGGAGCCCGCCGATCACCGGGACGTGCCAGTCCGGTGTCCGGTCGGAGGCGTTCGGGAGCGCGGGGTGGGGTGCGTTGTGACCGGTCACAGAGAACACCGTCCAGGTCTGGGGGACGCCCAAGGGCCGGGCCGGAGGGGCGACCGCATGATGGTGCCCTCGGGTTACCTGTTGGTAACAAACTTCCGCTGTGGAGGCAACAGTTGAGAACCCCACTTCTCCGCTTCTCCGCAACTCCGGTGCGCCGCAGGGGCGCAGGCGCGCTGGGTGCGCTGCTGCTGGCGGGGGCGGTGCTGGCCGGTGCGACGGTTTCGCCGGCGAGCGCTGCCGTGCCTGTCGCGAGCGCCTCGGCCGTCGCGGCCGGCTCGGCCGCAGCGTCCACCTCGTCCGGCTCGGCCGCAGCGTCCGCCGAACTGCCGCCGGACGGCGACACGGTGGCCTCGCCGCCCGGCGCCAACGACTGGACGTGCCGGCCGACCACCGCGCACCCCGACCCGGTCGTCCTGGTGCACGGCACCTTCGCCAACCGCTACGAGAACTGGCTGGCGCTCTCCCCGCTGCTGAAGAGCCTCGGGTACTGCGTCTTCGCCCTCGACTACGGGATGATCCCCGGCGTTATCTCCAGCGGCAGCGGCCTGCTGCTGCCGATCGGCGGCCTCGGGCCGGTGCCGGAGTCGGCGGCCCAACTCGGCCGGTTCGTGGACCTGGTGCGGACCGCGACCGGTGCGGCCAAGGTCGACATCGTCGGGCACTCGCAGGGCGGCATGCTGCCGAACTACTACCTCAAGTTCCTCGGTGGCGGGTCCAAGGTCGGCAGGATGGTCGGGCTGGCGCCGTCCAACCACGGCACGACGCTCGACGGGATCACCAACCTGGTGCCGTACTTCCCGGGCGTCGCGGACCTGGTCTACACGGTCTGCAAGGCCTGCCGGGACCAGGCGGTGGGCTCCGACTTCAACACGGTGATGGCCTCCCGGCCCGACACCGTACCGGGTGTGCGCTACACGGTGATCTCGACGGTCCTCGATGAAGTCGTCACCCCGTGGCGGACCCAGTTCCTGAGCGGCCCGGACGTCGACAACCAGGTGGTGCAGGAACACTGCCCGGTCTCGCTGGTGGAGCACGTCGGGATCGCGTTCTCGCCGACGGCGCTGCACCTGGTCACCAACGCGCTGGATCCGGGGCACGCCACGCCGGTGTTCTGCGGGTGAAGCGGCGGCGGCGCTCCTGCCCCCGGGGTGGTCCCGGGAGGTGGGAGCGCCGCTGTTCGGTGGTGCGGCCCTTGACCGGCTCTCAGGGCGCGGTGCGGAAGGCGATGACGGCGGTGGTGCCGTCCGGGCGCAGCTCGTACGTGCCCGGGGTGTCGAGCAACGCGGCGTCGTAGCGGGAGAGTTCGACGCCGTCGACGGAGGCGCCGTGGATGGTGGCGGTGCCGACGAGGCAGACCAGGAGGGCGGTGCTCCCGTCCGGGATGTCGGCCGTGGTGGCCGCGGTGGCCAGGTCGACCGCGGCCTCGACCCGCCCGCGGCGCGTCATCACGTTGAAGTCCACCACCGGGCCGGCCAGCAGCCGACAGTCGGTGGTCGCGTCGCCGGAGAAGGCGAACGGCCGGAACGGCGCGTCGACCAGCTGCTCGGTACCGTCGACGGTGAGCGCCATGCCGGCGCCCTCGACCAGGGTGATCACCCGGTCGATCCCGGGGAACGGGGAGAACGGCCCCGCCGAGGCGACGTCCGCGAGGCTGACCCGCCAGTCGAAGGCGTCCAGTCCGGCGCCGACCGGGAACCCGGCGACCTCCCTGGTCACCCCGCCCCCGTTGAGCCACGCCGTCGCCGGGCGCTCGCCCGCCCGCAGTACCTGGAAGCGTTCGCTGGTCGTCATGGCCTCGCATCCTGTCATACGGCGGATGGCGGATGACAGGTGACAGATAACAGATTTCAGTGTCTGTCAGCTGTTATCTGTCGGCTGTCATCTGTTCGCTGTTCTCTGTCATCCGTTGCCTGTCGACCGTCACCGGTCGTCCGTCACCCGCCGTCCGACCGACAGCGGCAGGAGCGCCGCCACCGTGGCCGCGAGGGTGACCGTGGTGAGGGCCAGCGGCAGTCCGGCCGCGTCGGCGAGGAAGCCGATCACCACCGGGCCGATCAGCATCCCCCCGTAGCCGAGCGAGGAGGCGAACGCGACGCCCTGCGGCCCGCCCGCCGCACCGGCCCGGGCGATGGCGAGCGGGAAGAGGTTGGCCAGGCCGAGGCCGACCAGCACGAACCCGCAGATCGCCACCGGCACCACCGGCGCCAGGGCGGCGACCAGCATGCCGACCGCCGCCGTCAGCCCGCCGAACAGCATCAGCCGGGTCTGGCCGAGCCTGATGGACAGCCAGGTGCCGCCGACCCGCCCACCGGCCATCGCGAACGCGTACGCGCCGTAGCCGGTGGCGGCCACCACGGAACTCGCCCGGACGTCGTCGGTGAGGTGGAGCGTGGCCCAGTCGGCGATCGCGCCCTCGCCGTACGCGGTGCAGAGCGCGGTGAGGCCGAGCAGCAGGACGAGCAGGCGGGTACGGGGGCGGGTCGAGCCCGCGTCCGGCCGCGTGGTCCCGGACGGTTCCGCCGTGCGGCCCGTGCGGCCCGTGCGGCCCGTGTGGCTCGTACGGTCCGTATGGCCCGGTGCGACCGCTGCCGCCGCCGGGCTGCGCAGCAGGACGACGCCCGCGCCGACGGTGACGGCCATTCCCAGCGCCGCGCTGAGCGCGAGCGCCCATGCGGTGCTCAGCGGGCCGGCGAGCAGTCCGCTGACGCCGGTGCCGACCAGTCCGCCGAAGCTGTACCCGGCGTGGAAGCTGGGCATCACGGGCCGCCGCAGCTGCGCGACCAGGTCGACGGCGGCGCTGTTCATCGCGACGTTGGCCCCGCCGTACCCCGCGCCGAACAGCAGCAGCACCCCGCCGAGTGCGGTGACCGAGTGGGCGTGCGCGGGCAGCAGCACGGCGAGGCTGAGCAGGGCGAGCGAGCCGACGGTCACCGGCCGGGAGCCGTACCGCAGGCAGAGCCGGCCGATCACGGGCATGGTGAGGACGGCGCCGATGGACAGGCAGAGCAGGGCGAGCCCGAGGGCGCTGTGCGAGGCGCTGACCTGACTGCGGATGTCCGGGATGCGGACGACCCAGGAGGCGAAGAGGAAGCCGTCGACGGCGAAGAACGCGGTGAGGGCGATACGTGCAGGACCCCAGGGGCTGTCCGTCACCGGGGGTGTGCTGCGAGACTGGAAGGAGGGGCGATCGGGCCGGGTGCGTGAACCGATTTTGTTTCGAAGCGACACAAAGTCACAATAGGGGCGTGCAGCTCTCACCATCAAGCCCGAGGCCCGGTACCGGGAACGACTCCGACGCGCAGCGCGACAACCACCGCCGCGCGGCTCCCGACCGGGGCCGGACGCTGCTCGGCCCAGCGCTCTCCCTGATCCACACCGGCCAGACGCCGACCCGCTCGGCGCTCACCCGCGCGCTGGACGTCACCCGGGCCACCGCCGGCGCGGTCACCGCCGAACTCGAGGCGCTCGGCCTGATCACCGTCGACTCGCGCCCGGCCGGCGGCGGCCGCGGCCGCCCGTCGCACCGGCTCGCGATCGACCCGAACGGCCCGGTCGTGGTCGCCGGGCAGATCCACGCCGACGGACTGAGCGTCACCCTGGCCGGCCTCGGCGGACTGCTCGACCCGCCCGTCCACCTGCCGCTGCCCGCCGCCACCGACCCGGTCCGGATGCTGCGCGCCGTCGCCGTGGCTGGTGCCGAGCTCGCCCGCGCGACCGACCGCCGCTGCCTGGGCGCCGCGCTCGCGCTGCCCAACCCGGTCACCGAGCCGGACGGCACCGCCCTCGCCGCGCTGCACTTCGCCTGGCCCAGCGGCACCCCGGTCGCCGACCTGTACGACGTCGAGGTCGGACGCGCCGACCACGGCCCGAAGGCGCTGCGCCCGCTGCCCACCGCGATCGCCAACGACGCCAACCTGGCCGCGCTCGCCGAGTACCGGCACGGCGCCGGCCGCGGCGCCCGCCACCTGCTCTTCGTCACCTCCGGCCACCGCGGCGTCGGTGGCGCGCTGGTCATCGACGGACACCTGCACACCGGCAGCGCCGGCCTCGCCCTGGAGGTCGGCCACCTCACCGTCGACCCGCAGGGACGGCCCTGCATGTGCGGCAACCGGGGCTGCCTGAACTCCGAGACCGACCCCGACGCGCTGTTCACCGCCGCCGGGCTCACCCCGGAACCGGGACGCCCGCTGCTCGACCAGGCGCGCGAGCTGTGCCGGGCCGCCGCGACGGACGACCGGGCGCGGGCGGCGGTGGAGCACGTCATCGACCGGCTCGGACTCGGCCTGGCGGGCGTCGCCAACATCCTCAACCCCGACCGGGTGGTCCTCAGCGGGCTGCACCTCCACCTGCTGGAGGCCGCGCCCGACCGGCTGCGGTCGGTGGTCGCCGAGCGCAGCCTGTGGGGGCGCAGCGGCCGGGTGCCGATCGTCGGCGCGGAGCTGGCGCACGGCGCGCTCGCGGGCGCGGCCGAGCTGGGCTGGGGGCCGTACCTGGCGGACCCGCAGTCGGTGCCGGTGCTGCCCTGACGGCGATCGGGTCTGCCCTGGTCGATGAGTTCCGCCCCCGACGGTGACCAGATCTGCCCTGACGGCGATAAGCGGAAGCTGGCTCTTCGAAAACGGTCACTTATCGTGACTCTCATACACTCGTAGTGAGCATCGGGGGCCACCACGAGGGAGACAGCGACCATGAGCACCCAGTCCGGCATCGAGCCGACCGCCGACGTCGACCGCTCCGACCCGGAGTACCGCGCCTGGCTCAAGGAGGCGGTGCGCAAGGTCCAGGCCGACGCCAACCGCTCCGCCGACACCCATCTGCTGCGCTTCCCGCTGCCCGCGGAGTGGGGGATCGACCTCTACCTCAAGGACGAGTCCACCCACCCGACCGGCTCGCTCAAGCACCGCCTGGCCCGCTCGCTCTTCCTCTACGGGCTCTGCAACGGCTGGATCCGGCCCGGCAAGCCGGTGATCGAGGCCTCCAGCGGCTCCACCGCCGTCTCCGAGGCATACTTCGCCCAGCTCGTCGGCGTGCCGTTCATCGCCGTGATGGCCAAGAGCACCAGCCAGTCCAAGATCGACCTGATTCAGTTCCATGGCGGCGAGTGTCACCTGGTCGAGCGTTCGGACGAGGTGTACGAGGCCTCCGCCCGGCTCGCCGAGGAGACCGGCGGGCACTACATGGACCAGTTCACCTACGCCGAGCGGGCCACCGACTGGCGCGGCAACAACAACATCGCCGAGTCGGTCTTCGCCCAGCTGCGCCTGGAGCCGCACCCCGAGCCGGCCTGGATCGTGGCCACCGCCGGGACCGGCGGCACCTCGGCGACCATCGCCCGGTTCGTGCACTACATGCAGTACGACACCCGGATCTGCGTCGCGGACCCGGAGAACTCCTGCTTCTTCGACGGCTGGGTGCGCCACGATCCGGAGGCCGTCTGCGAGAGCGGCTCGCGGATCGAGGGCATCGGACGGCCGAGGATGGAGCCGAGCTTCGTCCCCGGGGCGATCGACCGGATGATGAAGGTGCCGGACGCCGCGTCGATCGCCGCCGTCCGGGTGCTGGAGCAGGTGCTCGGCAAGAAGGCGGGGGCCTCCACCGGGACGGGCCTGTGGAGCGCGCTGCGGATCGTCGCCGAGATGCGGGCGGACGGGCGGACGGGCAGCGTGGTCGGCCTGATCTGCGACCCGGGGGACCGCTACCTGGACAAGTACTACTCGGACGACTGGCTGGCGGGCGAGCGGATCGACATCGCGCCCTACCGGGCGGCCATGGAGTCCTTCCTGGCCGGCGGCGCCTGGACGGGCTGACGCGCCGGGCGGCGGACGGGTGACAGCTGACAGATTTCAAACTCTGTCAGCTGTCGTCTGTTATCTGTTATCTGTTCGCTGTCGCCTGTTCGTCGTCAGCCGTCAGCCGGTGCCCGCCACCCGCCGGATCACCGCCCGACCGCCCGCAAGGTCGATCCCCGTCCGCTTCGGCGCGCCGTCGTGCTCGTCGTCCCGCATCACCAGCTCGACCCGTCGCTGCTCCAGCTGCACCCGCTTGCTCGGGTAGAGCAGCGCGTGCAACTCCTCCGTCGCGGTCGCCCCCGCGCCGCGCCCGCCGCCGCGCCCACCGTCGGGTCCCACCGTCGGCCGGGCGCGGAACCGCCGCACCACCGCACCGAGGAAGAACACCACGACCAGTCCGGCCGGCAGCAGCAACCCGCCCGCCGCGCCCGTCAACAGCACACCCATGCCCGCCTCAACGGCCCGGCGCGGCCGACGAGTTCCCCGGCGACGAGTTCCCCGGCCGCCGGCCCTACCGCAGTGGGCCCTACGGCAGCGGCGCCGTGGGCAGGTCGGCCGGGACGAGCAGCTGGAGCTCCTCCGTGGACGGGTCCGCGAGGTGGGCGATCCGTACCGCGTGCCGCTCGACCATGGTCTCGAAGACCTGTCGCGCGGTGCGCCCGTTGCCGAAGTTGGGGCCGCGCTCCATCCCGCCGAAGTGTTCCAGCAGCGCCTCCTCCGTCTCCTCGGAGAGCGCGTACTCGTGCTCGGCGCACTGCGACCGGGCGATCTCCAGCAGCTCGTCCGCCGTGTAGTCGGGGAAGCCGATGGTGCGTGAGAAACGGGAGGAGACACCGGGGTTGGCGGAGAGGAAGCGCTCCATCTCGGCGGTGTAGCCGGCCACGATGACGACCACCTCGTCCCGGTGGTCCTCCATCAGCTTGACCAGGGTGTCGATCGCCTCGCGCCCGAAGTCCCGCGCCCCGTCCTCGGGTGCGAGCGCGTACGCCTCGTCGATGAAGAGCACCCCGCCGCGCGCCCGGTCGAAGGCGGCCGCGGTGCGGATCGCGGTGGAGCCGATGTGCTCGCCGACCAGGTCCACCCGTGCCACCTCGACCAGGTGTCCGCGCTGGAGCACCCCGAGCGAGGCGAGGATCTCGCCGTACAGCCGGGCGACGGTGGTCTTTCCGGTGCCGGGTGCGCCGGTGAAGACCAGGTGGCGGCGCAGCGAGGGCGCCTTGAGCCCGGCCTGGCGGCGGCGCCGGCCGACCGAGATCAGGTCGATCAGTGTGCGCACCTCCTGCTTCACCGTGGCCAGCCCGACCAGCGAGTCCAGTTCGGCGAGCGCCTCCTCGGCCGGCCGGCAGTCCGGGATCGGCGAGATCGCCGCCGAACCGGCCGCGGCCGACGCCAACAGCGGGGCCACCGTGGTCAGTTGGGCGGTCCGCGGCGCGGGCACGTCGGTGGATCCGTACGACGACCCCAGCCCCGGACCGCGCCCACCCGCGGATCCCGGCCCCGCCCCGCCGCCGGGCGGGGCGGGAGCGGACGGCACCGGAGCCGCCCCGACGTCGTCCGAGATGCACCCCTCGGTGACCGGCCCCGGCTCGGAGAACTCGAACCCGGCCCGCTGGTTGTGCTCCGCCCGGCAGCGGGTGAGCTGGGTCCGGCAGCCGTCGATGATGTGGAAGCCGAAGCCCTTGCCCTGCGAGACCCGGCAGTCCTCGAAGGTGCCACGCCCCTGCGCCGAGACGTACACCCCGGCGTCCGTGCTGGCCCGTACGGTGCAGGCGCGCAGCACCGGGTCGGCGCCCTTGGTGACGATCACGCCGGTGGCCACGTCGGAGATCTCGCAGTCGGTGAGCAGTCCGCCGCTGCCGTGGTCGCGGAACCAGAGCCCGGTGCCCGCCTCCTGCACCCGGCAGGAGGCCAGGGAGACGGTGGCCCCGCCGCTGACGGAGACCGCCGAGCTGCGGATCCGGCTGAACGAGCAGCCCTCGGCGGTGGCGGCGGAGTCCCGGTCGAGGACGAACAGGGCGTCCGGCAGGTCGTGCAGCGAGCAGTCGGTGAGGGTCAGCCGGGCGCCGTCGCTGACCCAGAGCGCCGGGTACTCGCCGGTCGAGCCGTGGATCTCGCAGGACTCGGCGACCGCCTCGGTGCCCTGGTCCCAGACCGACAGCGCCCCGCGCCCGAAGTCCCGGACGGTGCTGTTGGCGAGGCTCAGCCGGGCGCGTCCGCGCAGGTCGGCGCCGTTCTCGGGCAGGTCGTGCACCCGGCAGCCGGTGAGCACCAGTTCGGCCTCGCCGTCCAGGGTGAGACCGTTGCCGGTGACCCGGTGGATCTCGCAGTCGACCAGCCGCCCGCCCGCCTGCGCCTCGGCCTGCACGCCGCTGCCGCGGATCTCGTAGATCTCGCAGCCGGTCAGCTCGGCGGCGCTGCCGGGGTCGGAGAGCAGGACGCCGGCGCCGGAGGCGTGGTGGACGCGGCAGCGGTCCAGGGCCGCGGTGGCGCCGCCGAGGACGGCCAGTCCGGCCTGGCCGGCGGCGGCGACCTCGCAGTCCTCGAAGGCGGCGGCGGTGTCCGGGCCGCGCAGCCGCAGCCCGAGCCCGCCCGGGTTGGTGACCACGCAGCCGCGCAGGGTCGGCCGGGCACCGCCGGTGACCTCGATGCCGGTGGCCGAGCGGGTCTCCACCCGGCAGCCGCTGAAGGAGGGGGTCGCCTCCGGCCCGGTGACCAGCACGGCCGGGGTGGTGCTGTCGCCGCCCTCGACCACCAGGTCGCGCACGGTGGCGGCGGCGGTCACGGTGAGCGCCACCCCGGAGGGCGGGTCGATCCGGACCGTCCCCGGGCCCTGGGCCGGGACGATCGTCACCGGCTTGTCCAGCAGCACGTTCTCCCGGAAGGTGCCCGGGCGGACGGTCACCGTGTCGCCCGGTTCGGCGGCGGCCAGGGCCTCCGCGAGCGTGTCGTACTCGCCCGCGCGGCGACGCCAGCGGGATGCGCTGTCCTGGGTGACCCGGACCCTGTGCTCAGCCATGACGGTCTGTCGTCCCCACCTTCGTCGAGCCGGCGATCAACGGGCCGAACGCGCGGGGGTGCGCGGGCCGTCCGCCCACCGTAGCGCGCCCACGTGGGTGGTCCGGCCGCCCGCGGTCGCGCGGACACCGGTAGCGCTCAGCGCCGCCACAGGTTCCGACCACTTGTTTCAACGAGCGCGCCCAGCGGTGGTTCCGTCCGGGCGCGCCGGTTTCGGAGTGCGGCGCGTGCCCGGCGCCGGTCCACGGGCCGATGCGCCCCGCCCTCCGGCACGGGCGGTCGGCGGCCGGCATCCGACGGTCGGTGGTCAGTACTCGACCGTCGGCAGCCGGCGCGGAGGGTCGGCGGGAGCGGCCCACTCTCCCGGAGAACCGGCCCGAGAGCTCAGCGCCCGTCGGCGGGCCAGTGCGCCCCGTCCTCGAGCACCTCGAGCTCGTCGCCCAGCCGCAGCGTGCCGAGCTCGTCCCCCTCGACGCCGGCCGGCCGCTCGGGGATCAGGTTCTGCCCGAACGCGGCCTTGCGCAGCAGCCGGTGGTGCCGGGCCAGGGTGCGCAGCGGCTCCTTGCCACGCCGCTCGCCGGTCTCCTGGTCGGTGGTGGTGATCATGCAGCGGCCGCACGGCTTGACCACCTTGAAGGTGACCGAGCCGATCCGGATCCGGCGCCAGGTGTCCTCGGCCCACGGCTCGGTGCCGCCGATCACCACGCTCGGACGGAAGCGCTCCATCGGCAGGGTCTCGTGGCCGTCCGGGTTCTCGGCGGCGATCAGCTCGTTGAGGCGGTCCAGCGAGGCGGTGGTGGTGAGCAGCAGCGGATAGCCGTCGGCCATCGAGACGCTGTCGCCGGGCGCGCTGTACTCGGGGTCGACCGGCCGGGCGCGCGGGTCGTCCAGGTGCACCAGGCGGTAGTCGCCGAGGTGTTCGGCGATCCACCGGTGCGTCTCCTTGTCGGCTTCCGCGGCACGGAAGCGCGTTCCCCAGACCTCGACGTCGGCGAGCGGGTCGCCGGCCGCGACGGCGGGGGCGGGGACCTCGATCCGGGAGCCGTCGGGGGTGGTCAGGGTGAGGACGCCGTCGGGCAGCAGTCCGGTCCGCACCCGTGCGAGGGCCGCGTCCTCGCGCTGGCTGACGAAGCGTCCGTTCGCGTCGGCGAGCATCCAGCGACGGTCTCCGGCCAGACCCCAGGGTTGAACCACGGCGGTGTCCGGGCTCAGGCGGTACATCGACTTGACGGGGTAGACGTGGAGTCCGGTGAGGTGCATTCCTCCATCCTGCCAGCCTGCGGGGGTTCGCCGGGAATGCCCTCTAATGCGCACGGACCGCCCGGACGCCGTGGGGGGCGTTCCGGGCGGTCCGTGGATGACCCGTTTCTCCGTTCGCCCGGCGTACGGGGGGCGCCGGGTGCTGCTCAGGTGGTGCGGGTGCGGGCCGCGTGGGGGGACGGCCTCGGGGTGTCAGCGGCTCAGTAGCCCTGGCCCTGCTGCTGGTAGCCGCCCTGGAACTGGCCGGACTCGCCGTACGGGCCCGGGCGCTGCGGCTGCGTCGGGCGGACCGGCGCGACCGGCGCCATGGCCGGGCGCAGCTGGGCACCGCCGAAGGACTGGTCGCCGCCCTGGCCCTGGAAGCCGGGGCCGCCGGCGGCCGGACCGCCGAAGGACTGCTGGCCGCCGAAGCCCTGCGGAGCGGCGGGCTGGCCCTGGCCGAAACCGCCCGGTCCGCCGGCCGGCTGCGCGCCGAAGGTCTGCTGGCCGCCCTGGGCGCCGATGAAGGTGTTCTGGCCGCCGAAGCTCTGGCCGCCGGTCGGCTGGTAGCCGCCTCCGGCGGTCTGGCTGAAGGCGGGGGTGCCGGGCTGCGGTCGCTGGTACGGCTGGGGGGCGCCGTAGCCGGGGACCGGAGGCTGGGGGGCGGCGTACGCCGGCGCGGGCTGCGCGGGGATGTACGCCGTGGCGGGGCCGGCGGAGGGGCCGCTGCTCGGGCCGGGGCCCAGGGCGAGGCGGGCGGGCGGCAGCGCGGGGAGGTTGCTGCCGGCGCTTTCGTACCCGTTGGCGTACCGGTTCTCGTAGGACGGGCCGAGGCCGGATCCGTAACCGGACGACAGCGCCGGCGGCAGGGCGGCCGGCACGTTGATGGGCGCGATCTGGGGGACGCCGCGCTCAGCCACGAGGCTGTCGTAGATCGGCGTGCCGGAGGAGTAGGACGGAGAGGGGTAGCCGACTCCGTCGTAGGAGCGGGGCGAGGTCATGGGGCATACGGTAAGCCCACAACGCGCCTGCTGAGGAGAGCGGGAGGGGGAGCAGTTCGAGTGTTTACACAGTCTTCGCTCGCACAAAGGTTTCGAAAGTAGGAAAGACGGACATTCCGGCGACCGGTTCCGGACAACCTTGGCACCCCGTCAGTGGTCGAACGGCAGCCGGACGGAGGCCCCGGAAGGCCTTGCGGTGACCGGCCGGTGGACGGTCGGGGGCCCTGCGGAGAAACTTTTCCCGGACAGGGCGTGCGCGGGCGCATTCGAGCCCCCGCCGAGCAGGCGACGGGGGCTCGTGAATGTTTCGGGAATAAAATTCCCGTCAGCTCTCCGGGGCCCGGTTCAGGCCCGCGACCTGGGCCGTCGGCCCGATGGCCGGCCGCTGATCAGGCGGCGGCCCGTCGCTGGTCCGGGTGTCGGCGCTCAGTGCGACTGCAGGGCCTGGGCCTGTGCGGGCAGGGCCGGCTTGCCGATCTCGGAGGTGCAGAAGGAGCACCGGGTCGCGGCGGCCGGGATGCTGCTCAGGCACTCCGGGCAGTCCACCTTCGCGGCCGGCGCGGGCTTGGCCGATTCGAAGCGGGACTGGAGCTTGCCGACCGGCAGCACCACGGCGAAGTAGATGACGGCGGCGGTCAGGACGAAGCCGATGACCGCGTTGACGAAGAGGCCGTACGGGAACCGGGTGCCGGCCACGTCGAAGGTCTTCTGGGTGAAGTCGCCGACGGCGCCGGACGCGACGCCGACCAGCGGGGTGAGGAAGGCGCTGACGAACCCGGTGACGACGGCGGTGAAGGCAGCGCCGATCACGATGCCGACCGCGAGGTCCACCACGTTTCCGCGCAGCAGGAAGCTGCGGAATCCCTTGAACACCGGGTGACTCCAAATCCGTACGGGGGAGGGGGAGATGGGGCGGCACGGCGGGTGCCGCCCCAGGCCGGACATCCTGCCGAGCGGGCCGGGCCGAGGTCCAACCGCGTTCACCCGAATCGGGTAACCGCCGCGGCGCCACGCGTCCGTGGGCCCTGCGGGGCGGGGACGCTCCGCGTACCGGCCTTTCCCCGGTCGAACAGCCGAGCCAGTCGGTTGGTCGACCGCTCCAACTCGCCCCTGTGGCACCGCGTGTGGCGCCGCATGTGACACCGGCACACGCCGGTCCGGGGCGGCGCCGACCCGGCGCGACAGGGTGGACCGGAGCGCGGCAGGGGGCGAGACGGGGCGCACAGCGGTCGCGTACGGCGCACGACGGCGGCCCCGTGGCGCACATCCGGTGTACAAGCGCGGGCGGATGGGCCACCATCAGGTTGCGCGAAGGGGATGTACCGGGCGGAGCACTGTGCCAAGGTCGGTCCATGCCCGACCATTTGTCGGCCGATCCGGCCGGAAACCGTCCGCGTGTCCTGCACCTGATCAGCGACTCACGCCGGGGCGGCGCGCAGAACTTCGCCCGTGACCTCCACCGGGAACTGGGCCGTCGGGGGCAGTCCTCCGCGCTGTGCGCCCTCGCCCCGCACCCGGCCGTCCCCTCCGGCCCCGGCGGGGCGGGCCGGGACTCCACCGGCCCCGGTTCCGCAGGCCGGGGCCCCGATTCCGTAGGTCCGGGCTCCGGGTCCGCGAGCCCGGACCCCGAGGCCGCCGGCCGGTCCGCCGTCGACTGCTCCGCCGCCGGGCTGCGCTCCGCCGCCGTGCTGGGCCCCGGCCGGCTGCACCCGAGCACCCTGCGGGCGCTGCGCTCCGCGTCCCGCGCCGCCGACGTGGTGCTCGCCCACGGCTCGGACACCCTGGCCGCCTGCGCCCTCGCCCTGGCCGGGACCCGTACGCCCTTCGTCTACGTCTCGGTCGGCCACCCGCGCTACTGGACCGCCAACCGGTTGCGCCGGGTGCGCGGCGGCGCGCTGATGCACCGCGCGGCCGCCGTCACCACGCTCACCGACGAGGCGCGCGTCGTCCTGGAGGAGCAGTTCCGGCTGCCCGACGGCAAGGTGCACGTGATCCCCAACTCCCGTGCCGCCGAGAGCTATCCGCCCGCCGACGGCCGGGACGACCGGCGTGCCGCGCGGCACGCGCTGGGCCTGCCGGCCGACGTGCTGCTGGTCGCCTGGATCGGGGCGATAGCCCCGGAGAAGCGGCTCGACCTGGCCCTCGACGTGCTCGACCGGCTGCCCGACGTCCGGCTCGCCGTCGCCGGGGACGGACCGCTGCGCGAGTCGCTGGCCCGCCACCCGGCCGCCGCCCGCGCCCACTTCCTCGGCCCGCTGCCCGACCCGGCCCCGCTCTACCGCGCCGCCGACGCGCTGCTGCTGACCAGCGACAGCGAGGGCGTGCCCGGCGCGCTGATCGAGGCGGCGCTGGCCGGGGTGCCCGCCGTGGCCACCGACGTCGGCTGGGTGCGCGAGGTGGTCCGGGACGGCGCCACCGGCGCGCTGGTCGCCCCCGGGGACCCGCTCGCCCTCGCCGAGGCGCTGGGCAAGGTGCTCGCGGTCAACCGGGCGGGCCTCGGCGCGGCGGCCCGGGCGCACGCGCTGGAGCACTTCGAGCTGGGCGCCGTCGTGGACGCCTGGCAGCAACTGGTCGCCGAGGTATGGACGGCGGGTCCGGAGGCCGCCCGCTGACCGGGGCGGCCAGGCGGGCCAGGGGTGCCATGCCGACCGGGGTGGCCGGGCCGACCCCGTCGGGTGGCCGGCCCGTCCGCGCGCCCAGCCCGGCTACGCCGTCCGGGCGAATCCGGCGCGGCCCGTGCGCAGCAACCGGCCGGTAGCGAACCGCCGCCAGCACACTGCCCGGTGTGAAATCGAAGTCGCTGCTGCGGTCCACCGTCCTGCTCGCCGTCGCCGTCGGGATTGCCGCGTCCCCCGTCCAGGCCGGCGCGATCACCCACCAAATCCCGTTCGGGGGCGCCCAGTTCGTCAAGCTCGACCATCCGCAGCCGGTCCGTGAGAGCGTCCGGACCGAGGCGGTCGAGTTCTTCTGGTACGACTGCAGCCACTCCCAGGCGCTCGAACAGCCCCTGCAGGCCTGGGCGGAGAAGCACCGCGCCGATGTCGCGCTGCGCCGCATCCCGGCCGTCTGGCCCGGCAGTCCGGACGAGGCCGCGCAACGGAGCCACGCCCGGATCTTCTACACGCTGGAGCGCCTCGGCCAGGTCGACCGCCTCCAGGTCAGCGTCTTCCGCGCCGTGCACACCGAGCGGGTCGACCTCACCACCGAGGCCGCCGCCACCGACTGGGCCGCGCGGCAGGGCGTCGACGCCAAGGCGTTCGGCGAGACGTACCGCTCCGCCGAGGTGACGCGGTCGGTCGAGGAGGCCGCCGCCGACTTCACCCGCTACGGCGTCAACGAGCTGCCGACGGTCGTCGTCCAGGGTGAGTACCGCACCTCGCCGACCCAGGCCGGCGGGGTCGAGGCGATGCCCGAGGTGCTCGACCACCTGGTGCAGCAGGAGCAGGCGCGGGGTCACTGAGCCGGTGCTCCGGCCCTCGCGGTGACAGCGGATCAGCTCGCTCATGTGCCCTGCCCGGCAGGCGTCTTGTTCGAACAGCATCTTGCCTAACCATTCACATGCTGTTTAATGGTTAGCATGAGCGAGCTGATGATCCCTCACGTCCACCACCGCCACGTCGACGTCGACGGCCTGCGCGTCTTCTACCGCGAAACCGGACCGCTCGACGCCCCCGTGCTCCTGCTGCTGCACGGCTTCCCGTCCTCCTCCCACCAGTACGCCCGGCTGCTCGACGCGCTCGGCACCCGCTACCGCCTGATAGCCCCCGACTACCCGGGCTTCGGCCACAGCGACAGCCCCGCGCCCGACGCCTTCACGTACCGCTTCGACGCCCTCGCCGATGTGATCGAGGGCTTCTGCCTCGCCCTCGGCCTGGACCGCTTCGCGCTGTACGTCTTCGACTTCGGCGCCCCCGTCGGCCTGCGCCTGGCCACCCGGCACCCGGAGTGGATCACCGGCCTGGTGGTCCAGAACGGCAACGCCTACGAGGAGGGACTCTCCGACCAGGCAAGGGAGTTCATCGCGAACAGGCGTGGCGTGCCGGGCGCGGAGCAGGCCGCCCGCTCGATCCTCACCCCGGACGTCACCCGCGGCCAGTACGAGGGCGGCACCGGCGACCCGAGCCTGGTCGCCCCCGACGGCTGGACGCTCGACCAGCACTTCCTCGACCTGCCCGGCCGCAAGGACATCCAGGTCGAACTCGCCCTCGACTACTTCTCCAACGTCGAGCTCTACCCCGCCTGGCAGGCCTGGCTGCGCGCCGACCAGCCGCCCACGCTGGTGCTCTGGGGAGTGGGAGACCCGTTCTTCACCGAGGCCGGTGCGCGCGCCTACCTGCGCGACCTGCCCGGGGCCGAGCTGCACCTGTTCGACACCGGGCACTTCGCGCTGGAGGAGAATCTGCCCGAAATCGCCCCGCTGATCGACGACTTCCTCGCGCGGATCGGGAAGTAGCCGACCGGTGCGGGGTGTTCGGGGGCGGGAGGCTCAGGCGGTTCGGGCGTGTTCAGAGCCCTTCGGCGTGCTTCAGTCGCGGCGCAGCAGGTAGGTGACGAAGCCGAGCGTCCCCCGGTAGCCGTGCAGCCACCCGGTGCGGTGCCGGTCCGCCGCCTCCCGGGCGGCAGCCGCGTCCGGGTGGTCCGGGTGGTCCAGCGCCCACTCGGCCAGCGAGCCCGTCCAGGCGAACTCGTACTCGTCCCACTCCTGTTCGGTGCTGACAAGCCCGAACACCGGCGTCCAGCCCTCCGCGAGGACCCGCTCGGTGGTCGTCGCGAGATCCGCGAAGTCCTCCCGTGCCGCGCCCAGTCCGTCCAGCGCCGCCCCGGACGGCTCGCGCTGCCAGAACCCCTCGCCGACCAGCAACCGGCCGCCCGGGGCCAGGAGTTCGCGGGCCGCGGCGAGCGTCGGCAGCAGGCCGCCGAACGCGTGGGTGGCGCCGACGCACAGCACCAGGTCGAAGGGCTCCTCCGCGGTGAACTCCCGTGCGTCCAGGTGGTGCAGGCCGATCCGGCGGGCCACGCCCAGTGCGGCCGCGGACTCCCGGGCCCGGGTCAGCGCCGCCGCGTCCAGGTCCACGCCCGTCGCCCGCCAGCCCGGGCCGGCGGCCAGCGCCCGGAGCAGCCAGGCGCCCTCGCCGCAGCCCAGGTCCAGGGCCCGGCCCTGCTCCGTCCCGGCCATGGCACGGTCCAGCAACCGGGCCACCGAGCCGTCCGCCAGCGGGGCCGCGATCGGGTGGTGGGCATGGGCGAGGCGGGAGATCTGCTGACGGTCCATCCGAGCAGTATGGATCGGGGCGGTGCGGCGCGCAGCGGGTTTCTCAGGCCCGGGAGTACGTCCGTCCCTTCCACGCCGAGCCCCGGCCCCGCCAGTGCTGTACGGCCGAGTCCACCGTCATCAGCAGGTACAGCCCCGCGGTGAACGGCAGCAGCAGCACGGCCGCGGCCGGCTGCCCGTAGTACCGGACCATCGGCAGGTACGTGCCCGCCATCAGCGCCCACGCCGCCCCACCCGCCGCGGCCACCGCCGGCGAGCCCGCCACCAGCCCGGCCACCGTCGCCACCGGCGGCACCAGGTACACCAGCGCCAGCCCCAGCACCGTCCCGAGCAGCAGCGCCGGCGAATGCCTGAGCTGGGCGTACGCGCTGCGCGACACCATCCGCCACAGCTGCTCCAGCCGCGGGTACGGACGCACGCTGTCCACGTCGTCGGCCAGACCCAGCCAGGTCCGGCCGCCGGTCGACTTCACCGCCCGGGCCAGCGACACGTCGTCGATCACCGCGCCGCGGATCGCCGCCACCCCGCCCGCCCGCTCCAGCGCCTCCCGCCGCACCAGCGAACAGCCGCCGGCCGCGGCCGCGGTCCGGGCACCCGGACGGTTGCTCCGGCGGAACGGGTACAGCTGGGCGAAGAAGTACACGAAGGCCGGCACGATCAGCCGCTCCCAGCCGGTCTCCACCCGCAGCCGGGCCATCTGGGACACCAGGTCCAGGCCGTTGCTCTCGGCGGCAGCCACCAGCTCGGCCAGCGAATCCGGGCCGTGCGCGATGTCGGCGTCCGTCAGCAGCAGGTACTCGGCGTCCGGACCGGCCAGCTCCACGCCGTGCCGCAGCGCCCACAGCTTGCCGGTCCAGCCCGGCGGCAGCGGGGGAGGGGTGGTGACGGTGAGCTCCAGCCCGTCGATCGTCCGCAGCTCCGCCGCCAGCGCGCCGGTGTCGTCCGAACTGTGGTCGTCCACCAGGATCACCCGGGCCCGCCCCGGGTACTTCTGCGCCAGCAGCGTCGGCAGGCTCACCGGGACCACCGAGGCCTCGTCCCGGGCCGGCACCACGACCGCCACCTGCGGCCAGCGGACCGGCGGGCGACGCGGCGGCAACCGAACGTCGGTGCGCCAGAACGAGCCGTGGCAGCACGCCAGCCAGAGCCAGACCAGCAGGGAGAACGCGGCGATCCACAGCAGGACGGTCACCCCGGCAGTCTGCCGCAGAACCGGGCCCGACGGGCGGATCGACTAGAGTCTTGAGCCGTGAAGATCGCACTGATGGACTCCGGAATCGGCCTGCTGGCCGCCGCCGCCGCCCTTCGGAAGCAGCGCCCGGACGTGGATCTGGTGCTCTCTTCCAACCCGGCCTCGATGCCGTGGGGGCCCCGTACGCCGGAAGAGGTCACCGAGCTGGCCCTCGGCTGCTGCCGGGCCGCCGCCGCGCTCGAACCCGACGCGCTGGTGATCGCCTGCAACACCGCCTCCGTCCACGCGCTCGCCACCCTGCGGGCCGAGCTGGAGCCCGGGCTGCCGGTGGTCGGCACCGTCCCGGCGATCAAGCCCGCCGCCGTGCGGGGCGGCCGGGTCGCCATCTGGGCCACCCCGGCCACCACCGGCAGCGCGTACCAGCGCGGGCTGATCCGCGACTTCGGCGGTTCGGCGGACATCACCGAGGTCGCCTGCCCGGGCCTCGCGGACGCGGTCGAGCACGGCGACGACGAAGCCGTCACTGCCGCCATCGCCGACGCCGCCGCCCGGACGCCGGCCGGCACCGACGCCATCGTGCTCGGCTGCACCCACTACGAACTCGTCGACGACCGCATCCGCGCCGCCGTCGCCCCGACCGCTGCCCCGGGGCTCACCCTGCACGGCTCGGCCGACGCCGTCGCCGCCCAGGCCATCCGCCGCGTCGCCGACCCCACCCGCACCGGCACCGGCACCCTCACCGTCCTCCACGCCGGCACCCCCGCCCACCTTCCCCCGGCCGCCGCCCTCTACCCCCAGGGCAACGCCCTCGCCACCCTCATCGGCTGACCGCGCGAGAAGTCGGCCCGGCCGACTTCCCACGCAGCTCGCTCCCTGAAGGCCTTCTGGTCGGTCGCACGAGAAGTCGACCCGGCCGACTTCTGGTGCAACGACTGCCCCGAACCGCCCCGCCTCCCCAAGGTGAGCGTCTGGTCGCCATGGCCTCTACGCGCATAGAGCCGCTGGGCATGGGATCCGGCCCGCCGACAGTCGGCGCACGGGAAGTCGGTCTGGCCGACTTCCCGCGCAACGACCGCTTCGAGCGGCACCACCCCCGACTCAAGCGGCCAATCGCCCCTGGACTCTACGCGCATAGAGTCCCCGGATGCGGGCTCGTGCCCGGCTTGCTTGCATGGGAAGTCGGCCCAGTCGACTTCCTGCGCCATGCCTGGATGCAACGGCTGGGCAGCCCGGCTCCTGGAGTCTGTTGGTCGCTAGCCCTGGGCTTGCTGGTGCACAGGAAGTCGGCCCGGCCGACTTTTCGCGGAGTCGCTGCTTCGAATCGCGCAGAAAGTCGGCCGGCCCGACTTTTCGTGCAGCGAGCGTTCCGGGCTTCCCGGCGGCGTGCAAGAGGTTGGTCCGATCAAGCTTCGGTGCCGCGCTGGGATACTGCGGCTATACGGCCCGCGCCCCGAGTCGGTTGATTGCCAGCCCGGGTCCCGCCTGCGCGCGCGAGAAGTCGGCCAGGCCGACTTCTCGCGCAGTGGACGCGCCTGGTCCGGCCGCGCCTTCTTCGCGTGGCGAGCGGCCGGCCGTTGCGGCTTCTGTGTGAACGTGGCGGGGCGAGCCAGAAGTCGGGCGGGCCGACTTCCTGTGTGGCGGCCGGGCTCGCCCAGCCCGTTGAGCATGCACTCGCTGAAGCCTCTTGGGGCGAGCCAGAAGTCGGGCGGGCCGACTTCTGGGGTGGGTTTGTGTCGGAAGTCGAGTGGGTGGAGGGACTTTTTGCGGGGGCGGGGGTGGCATTCCGGGCGCCCGAAATGACTTGGCTGGGCACGTGAGAAGTCGGCCTGGCCGACTTTTGGTGCGGGATTGGCTCGAGTGATTGGTTGCTTTGGGGATGGGCTGCCGGGGTGCGCGCCGCACAGGAAGTCGACCCGGCCGACTTCCTGTGCGGCGTGATGGCGCTCGTTGCTAGGCGACGGCCTGGCGGCGCCAGCGGCGGTAGGCGGGTTCGAGGCCGGAGAGGATGGTGTCGAAGCGGCGGGTGCTGGTGGTGGAGTCGACCTGGAGGCGGCTGATCTGGAGGGGATGGGAGGGGAGCCGGGGGCCCAGGCGGTGGTCGGAGAGGAAGCCGAGTCGGTAGCCGAGCTCCTGCAGGACGGTTTCGGCGCGGACGTCGTGGCCGCCGTCCGGGTAGGCGAAGGCGATCGGCGGTTCGCCCAGCCATCGGGTGAGGGCCTCGTGGGCGCCGGTGATCTCGGCGCGCACGGTGTCGTCGTCGCAGCGCCCGAGGCACGGGTGCCCCTGGGTGTGGTTGCCGATCGCGACGCCGCCGTCCCGCAGGGCGAGCAGGTCGGCCGGGGTCAGCTGCTCCTGGCGGGGTGGCCGACGGTCGGCGCTGACCCGCAGTTCGTGCAGACTGCGCCGCCGGTCCGGGTCCGGCATGGCCTTGAGCCGCCGGAGCAGCTGGGACGGGTGTCCGCAGTCGAGCGAGCGGGCCCGGCCCCCGTGCCGGGCGAGGAAGTCGGCCTCGTGCCACCAGAACGGTCGTTCGGTGCCGATGAGCTCCGAGATGACGAACGCGGTGGCCGGAATGCCCCGGGCGTCGAGCGCGGGCAGGGCGTGGGTGAGGACGCTCCGGTCGGCGTCGTCGAAGGTGACCAGGACGCTCCGGGGCGGCAGTGGCCGCCGTTCGGTCACGGCCTGGAGGACCGCGCCGAGCGAGACCGGCGTGGCGAGCCGCTGGAGCCGGTCGAGCTGGGCGCCGAACGAGCGGTGGTCGGTCACCCCGTGGTACGCGAGCACCGCGAGCCGTTGGGCGGCCAGGGCCCGGAACAGCGGCTGGACGGGGGCGAACCGCAGCCATTCGCCCCGAGCGTCCTGCTGTTCCGTGTCGACGGCCGCCCGGTGACGGCCCCCGCCGTCCAGGTGCGTGCCGTGGCGGTGCTCCTCGCGCCGACGGTCGCCGTGCAGGAGATCGCCGCCGAGCTGATCGCCGTGCAGGTGGTCGCCGTGCGGACGGTCGGTGGGCCGGCCGGTGCCGTGCCGGTCCGCCGACCACCCGACGGTCAGGGGCAGCGCGCGCATGCGGGGTGCCGGCCGGGCGCGGGCCATGGAGATCGATGTACTGGACTGGGACTGCGGCACGGTTCCCCCTCGTTCGCCGAGCGGCGTGGCGGTACCGCCGGAGGACGGAGCCCGGCCTCCGACTCCAGGGGCGGCGGCTCCGCTCCTGGATATTCCTGTTCTCGGTGGGGGGTTCACACCCGTCCCTCGAACGGCTCCTGGATCACTCAATGCCATTGAGACCGCTGCACCGGACGGATGGTTGTACCGGGGGGACGAGGATTTTTCGTGGACTGATTGTGGAGCCGGAATGCACGCCCGGACGCCTCGGACACACTTCGGGGCGGGCCCGGCGTGCCGCTGACCAGCCCGGATCCCCCGGTTGCGCAGCGTGTCCGGACCTTCACTCCCTGCGGGCTGCCACCCGCGCCGCCCCGGGGTACCTTGGGCTCATGGCAGATGCGGACCGTGACCCCTTCCACCTCCACGGGGCCTCCCGGATGGCTCGCGCGTGCAGCGGCGGAGCCCTGGTCACCCACCAGGTCCCGCTGACGGTGGTGGGCCTGGCCTGCCTGGCGCTCGGCATCGTCGTGGCCGTGTTCGTGCCGGACAGTGACGGGCCGGCCTGGGCGATGGCGGTCGCCGGTTGTCTGGCCGCGGGCGTCCTGCTGCTCGGCCGGATCGCCTTCGGCGTGTTCCGCGACCGGCGCCGCGCCGCGCTCTGACGGCGCCCCGGCCGGCGTACCGGCCGTACGGTCGGCGGGTTCCGTCCGGGCGTTGCCCCCACCCGTAACGTCGATCGCTCTCGGAATTCCGAAACGGCCAATCGAGCGAAATTGGTCAGACCGACTGAATATCGTCCAGTCGGACAATCTCAGGCCCTCTTCTTTCACCATTCCCGGACGACAGCTTCATCCCGCCTCTACTGTGAAGGCGTTCTTCCGGCTCGAAGCGCCGTGGAGGTGGAGCGATGAGCGGTAGACCGGATCGCGCCGCGGCCGTCTCATGAGACGCGCCGGCGACCTCGCCGTCGCCGCCCTGGCCGCGGTCGTCGCACTGCCGCTGGCCCTGCTGATCGCCGTCCTGCTCCGCTGCGGCACCGGCGGCCCGGTCCTCCAGCGGCAGATCCGGACCGGCCGGCACGGCCGCGAGTTCCAGCTCCTGCGCTTCCGGACCGGAGGGGACGGCCGGCTCACCGCTCTCCTGCGGCAATCGGGCCTGGACGAGCTGCCGCGGCTGTGGAACGTGGCGCGCGGCGACATGGGGGTGATCGGGCCCCTGCCGGTCGGCCCGGACCAGGCGGCGCACTACTCCCGCCGGGAGCGCGGCCGGCTCGCCGTCCGGCCCGGCCTCACCGGCTGGGCCCAGCTGCAGGCCCTGAGCCGCGGCCGGACGCCCCGCCCGCTCAGCCGCCCCGAGTGGACGGAGCTCGACCTCTGGTACGTCGAGCACCGTTCGTTCGGGCTCGACCTGCGCATCCTCGGCCTCACCGTGCTCGCCCTGCTGCGGCCCGACACCGGCCGGGCGCACCGGGTCGGCCCGGAGCCGCCCCGATAGGCTGCGGCCCATGGCCATTCCCCCCTTCCTCGCCGAGCTCCGCGCCATCGTGGGAACCCGCCCGCTCTGGCTGAGCGCCGTCGTCGCCGTCGTGCTGGACGACCGCGACCGGGTGCTGCTCGCCCGCCGGGCCGACGACGGCCGGTGGGCGCCGGTCGGCGGCATCCTCGACCCCGGGGAGCAGCCCGCCGACGGCGTGGTGCGCGAGTGCGAGGAGGAGACGGGGGTGGTGGTCGTGCCCGAGCTGCTCGCCTCCGTCACGGTCTCGCCGCAGGTCACGTACCCGAACGGCGATGTGACGCAGTACCTGGTGCTGACCTTCCGCTGCCGCGCGGTCGGCGGCGAGGCGCGGGTGAACGACGACGAGTCGCTGGACGTCGGCTGGTTCGGGCTGGACGAGCTGCCGCCGATGATCGAGAGCGAGCACGAGCGGCTGCGCCACGCGCTGGAGTGCGAGGGCCCGGCGGTCTTCACCTGGGAGGGCAAGGAGCGCCCCTGAGCCCGGGGGCGGGCCCATCACGGCCCGCCGCAGGTCCTCAACCACCCGCCCGCGCCGGTCAGCCCTTGTACTGCCGGTAGGCCTCCTCCGCCGCGTCCAGCACCGCGGCCAGGTCCCCGCCCGCCGTGGCGGTGGCGGTCGCGGCCACCGCGCCCTCGACGAACGGGGCATTGGCGAACCGGACCGGGAAGGGCAGCCCGTGCTCGTCCGCGTCGGCCAGCAGCGCGCGGACGGTGGTGACGGCCCCGCCGAGGTCGGCGAGCACCACCACGCCGTGGCCCTGGTCCACCCGCCGGGTCGCGGCGGCCACCAGGACGGCGCTGATGCCCGGTCCGTCCGACGGGTCGCCGCCGGTCGCCGCGACCGGCGCGGGGGAGTCGGATCCGGTCAACGCGAGCGCGAGGGAGCGTACGGCGGTGGCCAGTTCCTGGCTGTGCGAGACCAGGACGATCCCGACCCGTCCGTGCGTGGCGGTCCGGGCGGGGGTCGGCCGGGGCAGCTGGGTGGGTGAGGGAGGCGTCCGGGGTGCCGGGGGATGGGCCGAGGGGGCGTCGGAGATGGGGATGACGTCGGCGCGGGTGCCGTCCCGGCGGCTCATCGGCTGCTCCCTCGAACGGGTCGGTCGGTGGATCGTTCTGGCAAGGCGCGCTCGGTCGAACCGGTTGTCCCGGTCGGTCAGGGCGGAGCGGCCCGGGCCCCGGCACCTCCCGGGCCGGGCCGGGGAAGCGGTCGTACGGCGCCCTGGCAGCACTCTGGCAGCTGCCCGCCGCCCCCGCCGGTCGGGACACGCCTCGACCCGTCCTCCGGCCGCACCCGTCCCCGCCCGGAGGAGTCCTCGTCAACCCGCTGACCGGGGCCGGGCGGTGTGGCTAGGCTGGCCCAGGAACGCCGTCGGGAGGAGATCGGTCAGTGGGATCCAACAGCGGGACGGACACGGAGGTCAGCGTGGTGCAGCCGGATCTGGCGCCGAACGGGAAGCCCAGGGTGGACTTCACCGGGGCGGAGTGGCTGTGCAGCAGCCAGGGCGTCGGCGACGTGCAGATCGCCTTCGTGGACGGCTACATCGGGATGCGGGACGGCCGCCAGGAGGACGGGCCGGTCCTGGTCTTCACGCCGGGCGAGTGGCGGGCCTTCGTGCTCGGCGCCCGGGACGGCGAGTTCGACCTCACCTGAGCCGAGGCGCGCGGAGCCCGTCGGCGCCGAGCCGGCGCCCGGCACCACGGGAGCGGACCCCCGGTCGACGGGGGTCCGCTCCGTAGACGATCTTTCGGGTCCGAAACATCACAACTGATGATCCATTGAGCGTGCCCCGTCAGAATTTCTGTTGACTGTTAGACAAGCGCAGCTCAGAGTAAGAGCACGGGCAGACGCCGTGCCCACCGCCCCCACGCGGCCAGACACGGCGCCTGCTGTGCGGCCCGGCAGTACTGCCAGGCCATCCTCCCAGTCATCCCCTGCGCACCGGGGTGCGTCGGCCGGTCCCGGCCCCGAGATGGGGCCGGCAGTCGCCGGGAGGTTGGCGCCGAAGCCGAGAGCGACTCGGATGACGGCACCGGTGCTCGGGACCCGCACGCCCCCACGCGGCGGCGTCCCGAGCAGATCCACGGGAGCGACGGGCCGGGGCCCCGCGGATCTGGCTTGTGAAACTTGGAACTGTTGGCTTGTGTGTTCGTGCTGTGTGCGACGACGAAGCTGGGTGCTCGGCGGTTCGGCACGACAAGTGCACAGTGAGGGAAACGCGTGTAGGGCCGCGTTGCGACATGCCGTCCCCCCGGAGGGTGAAACCCAGAACGGCTGTCGTGCTGAACCGAACGTAGCCCGGACGGTTGCTCAGAGTCAACATTGGTCTCTGAGCGTCGATCTCCCGGCCACCCCCCGGCGGTGCCCCACCCACCTCGCGAACGCGGTGTGCCGGACACGTACGATGTTCCCATGTCTTTTCTCCGCCGTCGCTCCGGACAGCCCGCCGGCCCGGACTTCGACGTGCTCGCGATGGACCCGGGCGACTGGCCCGGTGACTTCGGTGCGGCCATGATGACCGGCCCGGACGGCTCCTGCCAGGGGATTTTCCTGCGCTACGACCTGTTCGGCGGCAGAGGTCCGGCGATGTTCATCGGCAACCTCCCCGAGGGTTCGCCCGCCCGGGAGACCGGCGACGAGGTGCCCTTCGAGGTGCGGCAGCTGCTCGCGGCGCTGGAGAACGACGAGCCGGTCGAGTTCGTCTCGGCCGAGGACTTCCCGGTGATGCTCGGGGACGACCTGCTGATCGTGAAGAAGGTCAAGGTCAGCGAGGAGCGCGTGTTCTGCGCCCAGTTCGGCCGCAGCGACGGCGTCCTGGTCACCGTCGCGTCCTGGGACCGACCGATTTCGGACGACCTGTATCAGCTGCTGAAGCCGCTCCCCGCGGACATGTTCCAGCAGGGCTGATCCCGCCGGGGCCGGCCGGCTCCGCCCGGGGGTCGGACGCTGCTTGACGGTATCGATCAACGGTTCGTACAGTCGCGAACATGCCGTGCCGCCTTCCGCTGCTGACCCGTCGCAGGCATCTGGACCTGCGGCGCACCGCCAGCGCGGCGTGTCCGGGCCGCTGAGGGGGGATTCGTCCCCCGGCGGCGGGCGATCGGCCGGGTGTCCGGTCGGCGCCGGGACCAGGGGCGGGCCGTGAGCCGGCCTCCGGGGCCGCCGATCGCCACCGCGCGCCCGTACGGCGTGCCGCCCGCACCTGCCGAGCCCACGCTGCCGCCCGGAGGCACAGCATCATGACCACTCGCGCCGCCAACCGTTCGACCGCCGAGCGTTCGTCCGAGGACCACGCGTCCGACGACCGCCCCGCCGACAACCGTTCGCCTAGGAGCGCGTCCGCCGGACGCCGTTCGCGGACCGCCGCTCCGCCGGCGGGTTCCGAACCGACGGGTTCCGGCCATCTCGAATCCACCGGTTCCACACCCACAAGTTCGGCCCCCGTCGGCGCGGCACCCGACCGGAGCGCGGTCGAGACCGCCCTCGCCGGACTGCCCCGGGTGGTCGACCTGCTGGCCGCCCGCGCCGAGGAGCACGACCGCGACGCGACCTTCCCGTACCAGGGGATCGAGGCCGTCCACGAGGCCGGACTGCTCACCCTCACCGTCTCCGAGCGGTACGGCGGTCCGGGCGGAACGCTCGCCGACACCGTCCGGGTGCTGTCCCGACTCGGCCGCGGCGACGCCTCGGTGGCCGTGGTCACTGCCTTCACCCTGCTCCAGCACGCCGAGCAGGCCCGCCGGGCCGACTGGCCGACGGCGGGCTACCGGCGGCTGCTCACCGAGTCCCGGCGCGGCCCGGCGCTGGTCAACACGCTGCGGGCGGAGCCCGGTGCCGGGGCGGGCGAGCTGCCCGGCACGGTCGCCCGACGGGACGGCGACGGCTGGCTGCTGACGGGCCGGAAGACGTACTGCACCGGAGCCGAGGCGCTCGCCTGGATGGCGGTGACCGCGCGGACCGACGAGGAGGAGCCGCGGATCGGCACCTTCCTGGTCCGCGGCGAGAGCGAGGGCCTGGAGATCGACCCGACCTGGGACCAGCTCGGGCTGCGGGCCAGCGCCAGCCACGACGTGGTGCTGGACGGGGTCCGGGTGCCGGGCGACCTCGCGCTCGGCCTGACGAACGGTCGCCGGACGGCCCGTCAGAGTGCCGACGCCGACGCCGAGCTCTCGTCGGCCTGGCACGACCTGGCCCTCTCCGCCGTGGCGATCGGGGTCGCCCGGGCCGCCGAGGCGTGGCTGATCCGCTTCCTCAACCAGCGCACCCCGGCCAATCTGACCGAGCCGCTCGGCACCCTGCCCCGCTACCGGACCGCCCTCGGCGAGATCGAGGCCCAGCTGATCGGGGCCGAGGAACTGGTCGAGGGCCTGGCCTCCCGGGTGGACCGGGGCGACCAGGAGGCCGGCGCCCGGACCGGTCCGGCCCACCTGCTGGCCACCCGGGCCGCGACGGCGGTGGTCCAGCAGGCCGTCGCCCTCACCGGCAACCCCGGCCTGAGCCGACGTCACCCGCTGGAGCGCTACCTGCGGGACGTGCTCAGCAGCCGGGTGCACCTGGCCCCCGACGAGACCGTCCTGGAGGCCGCCGGCCGGGCCGCCCTGGAGCGGGGCGCCCGGCCGTAGGGCCCGTGGTCGAACTCCCGGGCCCGGCGGGTCCTGACGGTGGTCCGACGGGCCCCGACGGTGGCTCAGCGGGTCCCGACCGCGGCGCGGACGGCCCGGCGGGCGAGCGCCGCGTCGTCGTAGAGCCGGCGGATCATGATCCGCTGCTCTTCGCCGGCGCCCGGCACGTCGTACAGCCGGATCTCCCGCATCAGCACCAGCACCAGGTTCACCAGGAACGCGTCCCGGGCCAGCGTGCCGCCGCTCTGGGCGAGTTGGCTGATCTGGCGGCGTGCCGCGGTGTCCCCGGACAGGACGCTCCAGAGCACCGCCAGGTCGTAGCCGGGCAGGTACCAGCCGGCCTGCTCCCAGTCGACCAGCACCGGTCCGGACGGCGCCAGCAGCATGTTGCTGAGCAGGGCGTCGCCGTGGCAGAGCTGGAGCGGGGTGCTGCCGAGGCCGTGCAGCAGGCCGCGGAGGTCGCCGGCGTCCCGGTCGGTGAGCTGGCCCACCGAGTGGTAGCGGGAGATCTCCAACTGGTAGTCCAGGCGCGGCTGGAAGACGTCGGTCGGCGGCCGCCACAGGTTCAGCGTGCGGACCGCGGTGAGCAGCGCCCGCACCTCGCCCGGGGTGGGCGCGTTGACCGGGTGGCGCTCGCGGGCCGCCGGGCGCCCCGGGACGCGCTCCATGACCAGCACGCACCGGTCGTGGTCGGCCGCCACCAGCCGGGGCAGCCGCACCGGCGGACGGTGCCGGACGAACGCCCGGTAGACCGCCACCTCGTGGTGGAAGTCGGCCACCAGCTGCTCGAAGTACTCACTCCGCACCGCCTGCGGCGCCAGGCACTTGGCGACCACCGGGGCCCGCCCGATGGTGCCCGCCACCAGGATGTGGCGGCTGCCCTCGCGCAGGACCTGGCGCGGGGTGAACGCGGGACATATCCGCGAGACGCCCGCGAGCGCCGCCCGGACCGCCGGGGTCTGGAGCGCCGACGGGTCGATCCGCTCCGGGCCGCCGCCGACGGGCAGGCCGGGCCGCCGGGCCCGCAGCACCTGGCCGTCGGCCTGCCGGGCCAGCGGCATCCGGCCGCCGCTCGGCAGGGCGGTCTCGGGGGCCCGCAGGCCCAGCGCGGTACGGCCGGCGGGGCCCAGCGCCGTACGGCCGGTCGGGACGACCCGGGTGTCCGTGGCCCGGCCCTCGGCGCCGCGCGGGACCGCGGGACGGCTCGCCGGGGGCACGGCCCTGGGGCCGGTGCGGCCGGCGGCTGCGGTGGGGGGGCGCAGCGCTGGGCGGGTCGCGGTGGGCGTGGGGGTCGTCGCTGAGGAGTACATGGGCTGAGGGAGGTCCCTTCCGGTCCGTCGGCGGGTGCTTGCCCCGCGGGGGCGGGGGAGGGCCGGTGCCGTGTGCTTCCTGGCGTGACGGCGGCCCTGCGGGTGGTGCGGTACGTCGTGCGGTGCGCTGCTCCGCGCGGTACCCCGTAGCGGTGCGGTCGGTGGTGCGCGGGCGCCGGGCACGGACGCGGGGTCAGGAACCCCTGGTCGGCGGTGCTCCGGCCGTCCGCACCCTGGGGAATGCGGTCGGCCGGACTGCCGTGGCCGTGCCCGGCGCTCCCGCGCCACCCGGCCGCGCCACCCCCTCGGGTGAGGACCGGGAGCGCCCCGTGCCACCGTCGGGGGACAGCCCCGACGCTGGTGGGACACCGCCCGACCCGGGGGGCGAGGTGGCGCACCCCTACAACACACCCGTCGGGCACTGGCTTAGTAGTCTGGCGGGCCCTGGCGAACGGTGGCGAATGCTCGCCCGGCACTTGCCCGAGCCTCTAGCCTCGGATCAGCCGAGGAACCTGGGGGCTTCGTTGAGCAGGGAACCCAACACCCGACTGGCCGACCTGTTCGTCCTGACCGGATGGTCGAAGGGCGAGCTGGCGCGGCTGGTCAACCGTCGGGGTGCCGCGATGGGGCAGCTGCAGCTGTCCACCGACACGTCGAGGGTACGGCGTTGGATCGAGCAGGGGGAGATCCCGCGCGATCCGGTGCCGCGGGTGCTGGCGGCCGTGTTCACGGAGCGGCTCGGCCGTGTCGTCACCACTGAGGACCTCGGTCTGGAACGACACCGGCCCACCAGGTCCGGAGCGGACGCGTCCGCAGCAGTGCCATGGTCGCCGGATCGAACAGCCGCGGTCCTCACCGAGTTCACGGGAATGGACCTCATGCTGAACCGACGTGGATTGGTGGGCGCCGGAGCCGCGCTCACGGCCGGGGCGGTCATCGCCGACTCGCTGAAGGGCTGGCTGGGCGGGGACGCGGTCGCGTACGCGGCCTCCGTCCCCGGGCCGCGACAGGCGGTCGCCGGGGGCGGAGCGCACCCGGCGGCGGACGTGTACGACGCGGGCCCGGTCGGGCTCGACGAGGTGGAGTCGCTGGAGCACTCGGTACAGGTGTTCCGGGCCTGGGACGCGGCCCGCGGCGGCGGGTTGCAGCGCAAGGCGGTGGTCGGTCAACTGAACGAGGTCGGCGGCCTGTTGACGCACCGGCACGCACCCGCGGTGGAGCAGCGGCTGTGGCTGGTCGCGGCCAACCTGGCGGTGCTGGCGGGCTGGATGTCGCACGACGTGGGGCTGGAGCCCACCGCCCAGAAGTACTTCATGATCGCGGCCGACGCGGCCAAGGAGGCCGGCGACCGGCCACGGGCCGGCGAGGCGATCTCCCGGGCCGCGCGGCAGATGGTGCACCTGGGCCGGGCCGACGAGGCGCTGGACCTGATGTCGGCGGCCAAGGCGGCCGGCGGCCGGCTGCTGCCCAGAACGCGCGCCATGCTCAACACCGTCGAGGCGTGGGCGCACGCCTCGATCGGGCACTCCCAGGACACCTACCGGCTGCTCGGGGAGGCCGAGGACCTTTTCACCGAGGAGGCACCGGAGCCACCGCCCTCGTGGATGCAGGTGTTCGACGAGGCCGAACTGCGCGGCATGCAGGCCCTGGTGCTGCGCACGCTCTCCGAGCACGACCCGGGGGCGGCCCCCGAGGCCCGCCGGCACGCGGAGCGGGTGATCACCCTGCGGGAGGGGACCGGGCAGCTGCGGTCGGCGCTGTTCGACCGGATCACCCTGGCTTCGGTGCACCTGCTCACCGGCGAGCCGGACGCGGCGCGGTTCCAGGCCAAGATGGTGATGAACCTGATCGGCCAGAACTCCTCGCACCGGACCTGGGACCGGCTGCGCGAGATGTACCGGCTGACCGCGCAGTACCGGGGGCTGCCCGTGGTGGACGAGCTGCGGGAGGAGCTGGGCCGGGCGCTGCGGGCGGCGGACGCCAAGAACCGGCGCCGGTTGACCTGACGGGCCCGCGGACGTACGGGCCCGGGCCGGGCCTTCGGGCGCGGTACGGCGGGGCGGGGGTTGTGGGCTCGGGGTGAGAGGGGCCGTGCGCTCAGTGCGGCGGGGCCGGGCGGAGCAGCATGCGCAGCGCGACGACCGTGCCGTCGGTGCCGAGGACGGGCTCGCCCGCGCACTCGACGCCGTCGTACCGCCCGTCGGGCCGGCGGACCCGCAGGGTGCCGGCGGCGCAGCGGCCGTGCACCAGGGCGTCGGTCATCATCCGCCGCAGCAGTGGCCGGTCCGCCTCGGGCAGGCGGTCGGGCAGCCGGTCGAGGCTGAGCGGGCCGTGGCCCGGCTCGCAACCGAGGAGGAGGTAGGCCTCCGGGCTCCACTGGATCCCGTCGGTCAGCAGGTCCCATTCGGCGGAGCCGATCGGGCCGTCGTCGGTGATCGCGTCGTGGTCGCCGCCGGCGCCGAGGTACGGGCCGGTCGGCTCCTGGGCCGTGCCGTCCACTCTGCCGTCCGTTCCGCTGTCGGCGTCGCCCGCACTGTCGCCCGTGCCGTGTCCGCCCGGGCCGCCGGCGCCGACCGTGACGCCGTTCGCCGTGCCGCTCCCGGCGCTCGCCGTGCCGCCCCCGCCCGCCGGGGCGCCGTCCACGTGGGCGGCTCCCGGCGGGCGGGTGGCGCCTAATGGCATGTTCATGGCGGACCTATCGCTCGGTACACGGCCCGCGGTGTGCGGGCCGTTCGGACAGTGAGAAGACTGTCGCACAGCGTTGTCACCCCTGTGGGTGATTTCGACAGAACGCGGGCAAAATTTCCGCTGGCATATGCCACTGTGGCCGGAGCCGTCGTCGCCCTGTGTGCGGACGGGGGCCCGAGGCGGTAACCTTCGGTGATTCCGGCGCCCGGGCGCCCACCGCAGTACCGACCAGAGACCCCGGCGACGGAAATCCCGTTGCCACTCCGACCGCCGCAACGGATGCTGACCTCATGTTCGAGCCAGTGATAGCACCCAGTGCCAGCCTCCTAGGCCTCCTTCAGCGAGGCCGTGGTGACGGGCAGCTCCACGCGCTGGCCGCCGACCGTGCCGAGGCCATCGCCGCGCTGGAGGAGTGCGTCACCAGGGACCCGCGAGCCGACTGGCAGGTCGAGAGCCGCTCCCTCTACTACGCGCGCATCTACATGGACCTGGAAGCCCCCCTCGAGGGCATCGAGGACCACCTCCACTCCGCCGAGGACCTGGTCACCGACGACGAGAGCCGCACCGGCCTCGCCCTTTCCGTCCTGGGCCACCTCGCCGCGTACGGCCGGCGCGACGCGCTGCTGATGCTGCGCGAGTACGCCGCCACCGGCGCCAACTGGGCGTGGGCCCTCGACGAGCTGGCCCTGCGCGACGACGACCGCGGCCTGCTGCTGCTCGGCACCGCCGTACTGGACCACTTCGAGCCGGGCCCCGAGGGCGACGCCGAGCTGCGCGAGTTCATCCGCAACGCGTACGAGCCCCGGCCCTGGCGGCTCTGGGCGGCCTACCACCCCAGAGTGGCGGCGGCCAGCGAGCAGTCACCCTTCGACCTGTGGCAGCGCCAGATCAACCGCAGCGGGGTCACCCCCGGCTGGTCCACCGCCGACGTGCTGGCCTGGGCCGACCAGGGCGAGCTCGGCGGCCTCGGCGCCGGCGCCTTCCTCGGCCGGCCCGACGCCCGCCCGGAGCCCGTGCGCGGCCCCGACTCGCCGTCCGGCCCCGACGCGGTGGACCGCCGCGCCGCCGCGGCCGCCCGCTGCCTGACCGCCGTGGTCCGGCCGGAGGACCGCCCGCTGCTGCTGGAAGCGGCCCGCGACGGCCTGCCCGGCGCCCGCCGGGCCGCCCTGCGCCACCTGGTCGAACAGCGCGACCCGGCCGCCGTTGAACTGATCGAGGCCGCCGCCGCGGACGTGGACGACCGGATCGTCCGGGCCGCCCTGGAGCTGCTCGGCCGGATGCGCGGCCCCGAGGTGCTGACGCACGCGCGCCGCTGGGCCGACCCGGCCAGCGGCGGCGCCGACAGCGCGCTCGGCGAGGCCGCCGTCCAGCTGCTCGCCGACGCCGGGGAGCCGGCCGACGCGCCGCTGGTGGTGGCCGGGCTGCGCCGCTGGATCTCCGTGCGCGGGGTCAGCGGTACCGGGCTCGGGTCGCTGGTCGACGGTGCGGGGCGGCTGGCCGCCGCCGACGCCGTCCCGGTCCTGCGCCACGTCTACGGGGAGGCCGCCTCCTCCGAGCTGCGCGGACGCGCCGCCCAGGCGCTGGCCGCGACCGACGTGCACTTTCCCGAGGGGCCCGCCGTCGAGTGCCTCTGGGACTGCGAGGAGTCCACGCGTGAGCTCGCCGCGCGCCATGTCGCCACCACGGGCGACGCGCGTGTGCTGGAGCGGTTGCGCAGGCTCGCCGCCGACCCGGCCGAGGAGGCCGAGGTCCATGCCGCCGTACGCGGCCGACTGACCGCCGCCCGGGAGTTCGGGCGTTAGGGTCCACAACGTTCGGTGGGCCGGGACACCGTGTCGGTGTCCCGGCCCACTCGTTTCCGCGGGTCCTGGTTTGTGGAACCCGGTTCTACTTCACCGCGCCCGCGTCCGGAGTCAGGACGCCGCCGACAACCAGTCCGATGATCAGAACGCCGAGCAGCACCCGGTAGACGACGAACGGCAGGAAGCTGTGCGTCGAGATGTACTTCAGGAACCAGGCGATCGCCGCGTAGCCGACCAGGAAGGCGATCACGGTGGCCAGGATGGTCGGCCCCCAGGCCGGGGCCGGTCCCTCGCCGATCTTGAACAGCTCCAGCGCCCCGGAGGCGAGCACCGCCGGGATGGCGAGCAGGAACGAGTAGCGGGCCGCCGCCTCCCGGCTGTAGCCGAGCAGCAGACCCGCGCTGATCGTGCCGCCGGAACGGGAGACGCCCGGGATCAGCGCCAGTGCCTGGGCGAAGCCGTAGACACCCGCGTGCGGCAGCGTGAGGTCGGTGATCGGACGGGCGTGGCGGACGGCCCGGGTGCGGTCGGCGAAGGCCAGGATCAGGCCGAAGACGATCAGCGTGGTGCCGATGATCCGCAGGTCGCGCAGGTGGGTCTCGATGGTGTCCTGGAACAGCTTGCCCAGGATGCCGATCGGCAGGGTGCCGATGATCACGAACCAGCCCATCCGCGCGTCCGGGTCCGAGCGCAGCGCCGGCCGGAACAGGGACAGTGCCCAGGTCTTGATGATCGAGGCGATGTCCCGGCGGAAGTAGATCAGCACCGCCGTCTCGGTGCCGAGCTGGGTGACGGCCGTGAAGGCCGCACCCGGGTCGTCCCAGCCGAGCAGGGCCGAGAAGACCCGCAGGTGGGCGCTGGAGGAGACCGGCAGGAACTCGGTGAGCCCCTGGATCAGGCCGAGGACGGCCCCGTGGAACCAATCGATCACCGGGCACCCGCCGGGGGTATCCGTCGGGCGAGGGGCAGGGGCGGCATGGGCGGGTCCTTGCGGGTCGGATGGGCGTGCGGGACCACCGTGACCCGCCCGGCCCGCGGGCCGCGCGCGAGCCCGGCGCGCGGCTGATGGTACGGGGTGAAAGTGACAGTTCTTTGTTCACCCTTTGTTCCGGCTTTGCGCACAGGGCCCCTGCCGCTCCGGCGGTGGCCGGGAGCTACAGCACCGGCCGCGCCCGGACCCAGGTGCGGTCCGCCGTCAGGTAGCGCTCGACCACCAGACCGGCCTCCGCGAGCGCCCGCTCGAACGCCTCGGTGCTGAGCGGTCGGGACAGGAAGGTCTGGGTCCAGGTGCCGTCCGGGAAGACGTACTCGAACCGCACGGAGTTGACGCCGTCGCCGACCGGCGTGGCGGAGACCAGCCGGGCCCGCCCGTCCGGGCCGATCGAGCTCTCCCTCGGCACGTTCCGGTGCCAGTCCTCGCCCTCGCGCTGCACCAGTACGCAGCCGTCCTCGGCGACGTGCCGGCGGCAGGTCTCCAGCAGGCCCCGGCGGACCGTCACGTCACCGGCGTGCACCAGGAAGGAGGCGAGCATGACGACGTCGAAGCGCTCGCCGAGGTCCAGTCCCTCGATCGGGCTGCGCACCGTGCGGACGTCCGGGCGGACCCGGGCCAGCATGTCGGCGGACTCGTCCACGGCCGTCACGGTGAAGCCCCGGTCGGTCAGCGGGTGCGTCATCCGGCCCACGCCGCAGCCGAGTTCGAGGATGTGCGCGCCGGGCGGCACCGCCGCCTCGATCACGTCCGGGGCGTCGCCCGCGGGGAGGCGGGTCCACACTTCGACGGCGCAGCCGTCCGGGGTGATCGCACCCTCGCCCGTTCCGTCGTAGCCATCGCGTCGTTCGTCTGCCATGCCGTTCATCGGAACACGGAGGGGTGGGCGGGGGAAGAGGGCGTCGGCGGGTCCGCGCGGGCCGCGGCGCGTTCGGGGCCCGGGCTACCGGGGGCCGTCCTCCAGGTCGGCCAGGGTCGCGTGCAGCCAGGCGAGTTCGGCCTCGGTGGTGGCGCGGGCGACGAGCAGCAGGCCGCGCCGGAAGGGGTCGTCGAACTCCTCGGCGCCGATCGGGCGGTCGCCCTCGTAGAAGAAGCTGGCCGGCTCGGCGAGGAAGGCCAGTCGGCGGCGGAGCACGGCGGCCTGGGCGGCGGGGTCGGTGAGGTGCCGCAGGAAGGCGAGCAGGGTGAACCAGCGGTTCTCGTCGCTGACGTCGAGCGGTTCGGGCTCGCGCAGCCGGTCGAGCAGCGCGGCGCGGCCGGCCCCGGTGAGGTGCAGGGTGTGCCGCGGCGCGGCGGCGCTGCCCGGCTCGGTCTCGCGGACCAGCAGGCCGTCGGCCTCCAGACGCTTGATCGCGGGGTAGAGCGTGCCGTCGCTGATCGGTCGGACGTGCCCGGTGAGCGCGGCGAGGTGGCGGCGCAGCTCGTAGCCGTGCAGGGGGCGGTCGTACAGGAATCCGAGGATGGCGAGCTTCAGCATGGGGCCACTCTCTCAGATCCGTCCCTCGGGGCGTTGGTATCTCGCTATCGCGATACCTCGTGTTCGAGGTATGGTTCTGCTCGTCCGCCGGAAACCCCCGGGCCGGCACCCCGAGCCGGCCCCCAGGAATGAGGAGCGAGTGAGCATGCGCGAGGCCCCCGTCACCCCGAACGGCGACCGGATCCGCTGGGTCGAGCTGCCCGGCGCCGAGCCGGTCCGGCTCTACCTGCACGGGCTCGGCTCCAGCTCGCCGGCCTACTTCGCGGCCGCCGCCGCCCACCCGCTGCTGGCCGGGCGGCGCTCGCTGCTGCTGGACCTGCTCGGCTTCGGCCTCAGCGACCGGCCGACGGACTTCGGCTACACGCTGGAGGAGCACGCGGACGCGGTCGCGGCGGCGGTCGCGGCCGCCGGGCCGGACCGGGTCGAGGTGGTCGGCCACAGCATGGGCGGGGCGGTCGCGATCGTCCTCGCCCGGCGGCACCCGCACCTGGTCGAGCGGCTGCTCCTGGTGGACGCCAACCTGGACCGGATCGACCCCGACCGGCGCCGCCCCGGAAGCAGCGGCATCGCGGCCTACGGCGAGGAGGAGTTCCTGGCCGGCGGCCTGGGCGAATTCGCCGAGCGGGTCGGCCCGTTCTGGTGGTCCACCATGCGGCTGGCCGGCCCGGAGGCGCTCCACCGCAGCGCCCGCCACCTCGCCCGGGCGACCGAACCGACCATGCGCGAGCTGCTGCTCGGCCTCGACCTCCCGCGCACCTTCCTCCACCCGGCGGCGGACGGCGAGCCCACCGGCGCCGACGCCCTCCGCGCGGCCGGCGTCCGGGTGGTCGCGGTGCCGGACTGCGGGCACAACATCATGGTCGACAACCCGGACGGCTTCGCGGCCGCCGCGGCGGAGGCGCTCGAACAGGGGTGAGCGGGGTCGTGGGTCGCCCGGTGCTCCCGCTCAGCGCTCCCGCAGGGGCACGAAGCGCACCGGCGTCCCCGGCCGGGCCTGGGCGGCGGCCGCGAGGTCGGCGGCCGGCACGACGCCGATCACCGGGTAGCCGCCGGTGGTCGGGTGGTCGGCCAGGAACACCACCGGCCGGCCGTCCGGCGGAATCTGCACCGCACCCAACACCATTCCCTCGCTGGGCAGTTCGCCGTCCCGGGCGCGCGCGACCGGCGGGCCCTCGGTGCGCAGCCCGACCCGGTTGCCGGTCGGGGACACCAGGTACCGGTCGCGGCCGAGGCGGGCCACCGCCTCCGGGGTGAACCAGTCCGCGCGCGGTCCGAGCCGCAGCCGCAGCACCAGTTCGGCCGGGGGAGCGGGCAGCGGCACCAGCTCAGGCCGGGCCCGGTACGGCGGCGGGGTGCCGACCGGCAGGCGGTCCCCGGCGGCCAACGGGGCCGGCCCGAGCCCGGCGAGCAGGTCCGTCGAGCGGCTGCCGAGCACCGGCGGGACGTCGATCCCGCCCGCCACCGCGAGGTATCCGCGCACCCCGGCCGTCGCCGCCCCCACCTCCAGCAGCGCTCCGGCCGGCACCAGGACCGGTGCGCCCCAGGCGGCCGGCCGGCCGTCCACCCGGACGGGCGAGGGCGCACCGGTGACGGCGACCAGGACCGCCGCGACGGCCCGCAGCGCGACCCCGCCGAGCGTGGTCTCCAGCCCGGCGGCCCCGGGTTCGTTGCCCACCAGCCGGTTGGCCGCCCGCAGGGCCGGCTCGTCCAGCGCCCCGGCCCTCGGCACCCCGAGGTGGGCGACCCCGCGCCGCCCGAGGTCCTGGACCGTGGTCAGCGGTCCCGGCCGCTCCACCACCAGCTCGTTCAACTCGTCTCCCCCTCAGGCCCGTTCCGCGGTGAAGCGGACCCGGGTGCCCGGGGCCAGCAGGGCCGGGGGCTCGCGGTCGGCGTCCCAGAGGGCGAGCGCCGTGCGGCCGATCAGCTGCCAGCCGCCGGGGGAGGGGTGCGGGTAGACGCCGGTGTACGGGCCGGCCAGGGCGACCGAGCCGGCCGGGACGGAACTGCGCGGGGTGGCCCGGCGCGGCACCTCGTACGGCGCCGGGAGGCCGGTGAGGTAGCCGAAGCCGGGGGCGAAGCCGCAGAACGCGACGACGTACTCGGGCCCGGTGTGGATCCGGACGGCGGCCTCCACGGAGACCCCCCACAGTGCGGCGACCTCGGCCAGGTCGGCGCCGTCGTACACGGTCGGGACCTCCAGCAGCGGTCCGCGCGCCACCCCGGCCGCCGCCGCCGCCGTCGGACGGGCGGTGCGCAGCAGGGCCGCGACCGCGTCGACGTCCGCGACGCCGTCCAGCAGCAGGGTGCGCGCGGCCGGGACCAGTTCCTCCACCGCACCGAGCGCCCCCGACTCCCGGCGCTCGCTCAGCCAGCCGTACAGCGCGGCCACCTCGGCCGTCCCGGGCAGCTCGACCAGCAGCGCCCGCTCGCCGACCCGGCGCACCGTCCCCGGTGTCACGTGAAGGCCTCCACCCGGACCCCGGCGGAGGCCAGGGCGCCGCGGATCCGCCAGGCGAGCTGGGCGGCGCCGGGGGTGTCGCCGTGGACGCAGAGCGAGCGGGCCTCGACGGCGATCCGCTCGCCGCCGGCGGCCTCCACCGTGCCGTCCCGGGCGATGGCGACGGCGCGGGTGATCACCGACTCGGGGTCGTGCACCACGGCGTCCGGCTCGCGGCGCGGCACGAGGGTGCCGGTACGGGTGTACGTGCGGTCGGCGAAGGCCTCGGCGACCACCGGGAGCCCGACGCCCTCGGCCACCTCCAGCAGCAGCGAGCCCGGCAGGCCGAGCACGGGCAGCGGCCCGTCGCAGACCGCGCCCGCCCGCAGCACGCCGGCCACCACGGCCTCGGCCTGCTCGGAGTCGCCGACCACCCGGTTGTAGAGGGCGCCGTGCGGCTTGACGTAGGAGACCTTGGAGCCGGCCGCGCGGGCGAACACCTGGAGGGCGCCGATCTGGTACGCGATCTCGTCGGCGAGCTCCTCCGGGGGCACGTCCATCGCGCGGCGGCCGAAGCCGGCCAGGTCGCGGTAGGAGACCTGGGCGCCGATCCGGACGCCGCGCTCGGCCGCCAGCGCGCAGACCCGGCGCATCGTCGACGGATCCCCGGCGTGGAACCCGCAGGCGACGTTGGCGCTGGTCACCACCGACAGCAGGGCCTCGTCGTCGGTCAGGGTCCAGCGTCCGAACCCCTCTCCGAGGTCCGCATTGAGATCGATCACCGCATCGGCCACGCCCGTCCGCCTCCCAGCAGCTGTTGAGCCAGATGGTAGGGCCTGCGGATGAAGGCCGTTGCCCGTGACCCGGAGCCCCGCGGGCGCCGCGGCGTGTGCCCGGGGCCGCACGCCCCGGGGCGGCGCCGCGCGGGGTCGCGCCGGGGTGCGAGCCGGGCGCGCGGGCTGCCCGGGCTCAACCGGCGGTCGCCGGCCCCCGGAACGCGCGCTCCAGCGGGCGCAACGCCCGCAGCACGACCAGGAGCGGGATGACGCCGAAGACGCCGAACGACATGTCGATGAATCGCCATGCCAGCGGGATCCCGCGCAGCGGGCCGCAGATCAGCGCCAGCGGGATGACGGCCCCGCAGGCCAGCACGGCCCAGCGGATCACCCAGATGTTGCGGACCGGGTCCTTGAGCGGCCCCCAGAAGGCGGCGGCGATCACCAGGTGGGCGAAGGCCAGCCAGTCGGTGCCGTAGGCCAGGAAGGGGTACCGCGCGTTGGTCTCGGCGACGCCCGTGTGGACCCGGTCGATCCAGGCCGTCACGCCGGGGAGGTGATCGCTCAGCGGGGCGGCCGGGCCGGCGGCGAAGTCCGCCAGCCAGCGGGTCTCGGTCTCCAGCGGGAACGCGGTGAGACCGCTGAGCACCAGGCAGACCAGGAAGAACCAGAGCCACCGTCGGACCTTGCGAAGGATGACCGCCGAGTCGCCGTCCATCTCGCACACCTCCATGCCGAGCATGCCGAAGTGCAGGCGGAGCCTTGTCCCGCCTGCGCGGAACCGACTCTAGACCTATCTTTTGAACGTGTTCAACTAGCCTTCGGGGTGGGTGGGGCGAGGAGGGGAACGGGCGGGGTGGTCGGGGGCACGCGGGGGTGGGCCGGGGCCGGATCGGGGGCTGGAGGGGGACCGGCCGCGTCGGCGGGAAGGGTGGCCGGGGCCGGCCCCGGCCGGAGTCGTGCAGGGGACGCGGCGGCACTGCCCCGCTCCGAACGCAGCGGTGCCCGGGCTCCGTGGAACCCGGGCACCGACGGCGGCCAGCGCGCCGCGTACGGCCGCTACGCCGTGTAGGTGTACGTCACCGGCGCGCTGGTCCCGCCCGCCGTGGTGACCGTGACGTCCACCGGCCCGGGCTGGGCGCCCGCCGGGGCCGTGGCGGTGCAGGCGGCCGGGCCGCAGGAGACGTGGGTGGCCGGCACCCCGCCGAAGGCCACCGACCCGTACGTCAGGTTGCTGCCGAACAGGTACACCCGGGTACCGCCGGCGGCCGGGCCGGAGGTGGGAGAGACGCTGCTGAGCACCGGTGCGGCCGGGGCCGGCGGCGGGGCGCCGGTGTAGTCGAAGGTGACCGGAGCCGCGGCCGTGCCGCCGGGCGTCACCACGCTGACCGGGGCGCTGCCCGTGCCGCCCGGGGTGGTCACCGCGCAGGCGGTGTCGGTGCAGCGGCCGGGGGCGGGGACGCCGCCGACCAGCACCATGCCGTTGGCCAGATTGCTGCCGCTGACGGTCACCGCGGTGCCGCCGGTGCCCGGGCCGGTGGCCGTGTCGAGGCCGGTGACGGCGGGGGCGGCCTGGACGGTCGCCGGCAGGTAGCTCTTGCTGCGGAGGTCGTAGCCGGAAACGTGCCCGGTCGGGTCGGTGTCGTTCGGGTTGGCGACCGTCGCGGTGATCGCGCCGACGATCGGCACGCCGGGCGTGGTGGCCAGGTTGAGCTTCATGAAGTTGTAGCTCCCGACCGGCCGGGTGCCGGTGAACACGGCCTCCAGGTGGCGGTGGTCGGGGGAGAGGGCGGTGGTGAAGGTGTAGTCCGCCGGTGCGGGGAAGAACATCGCACCGTCGGTGGTGACGCCGGGCGGCAGGTCGAGGGTGATGTGGGTCGGCCCGGTCAGGTCCGTGGTGCCGGCGACGGTCCAGGACACCGACATGTTTCCGGTGGTGAAGAACCCGCCGGGGTAGTTCCCGCTCTGCGAGACGGTCACGTGCTGGGCGGAGGTCGGGACCGCCGGGGTCGCGGCCTCGGCGGTGGCACCGGTGGCGAGGACGGCGCCGGTGGTGAGGGTGGTCACGGACAGCGCGGCGGCGAGGCCCGCTTTGGCCAGTCGGGTGATCATGGGTCGATCATCACCGAACCGGTGCGCGACCCTCACGGTTTTCTCGAATACCGGTTCGGGAATGGCGGAATCCCGTCGAAACCACGTTCCGAATCCGTCACCCGAACCGCCGCCCACCTGCCGCTCCGCCCGCCCGCAAGGTCCGTTTCGGTCGAACTCGGTGCGAACCTCTAATCTTGTCCACCGTGACCGCCATCGCAGACCCGCCCATCGAGCCCGGCCTCCGACCCCCGGCCGGCCCGGCCGCCGCGCGCCCCGCGCCCGGCCCCGCCGCCGACGAGGGCCTGGCCCGCCGGCTCAAGGCGCTGGCCTGCACCGCCCCGCTGCACGACCTGGACAACCGCAAGGTCAACCTGGCCGGCGAGTACGGCGGCTACGCGATGGCCGAGGTCGGCCTCGCCGCGATCGACCTGGTCACCCTGCACATGGACTTCGACACCGGGGCCGACCGCGAGATAGTGCTCGCCCGGCTGCTGCCCCGGGTCGCCGCCCAGGCTGTCGGCCGTCCCGCCGTCGAGCACGAGCGGGTCGCCCGCTGGGTGCTGGAGTCGCTGATCAACGTCGGCAGCGTGGACCGCGGCTTCCGCGCCGTCTACGGCACCTTCGGCGCGGACGGCGAGTACGTCCGCCGCGACTACGACTTCAAGCTGATCGAGGAGGTCCCCGGCCCCGACGGCGGCGTCTACCTGCGCACCACCGACGAGGCGGTCAACGTCCTGGTCGGCGCGCTCGACACCGACGTCACCTCGGCCCAGATCGCCGCCGAGGTCAAGCTGGAGGTGCTGATCCGCCGCGGCCGCCTGGCCGACGCCCAGCTCGCCGCCGAGCAGGCCCGCTACCGCACCGTCCAGTACGCCGAGACGCTGCGCCGCGCCCTGGACGCCACCCGCCGCAACGTCCGGGCGGTGGACTGGATGCGCGCCATCCCCGATCTCATCGAGGAGGCGCTGGACCACATCGCGGACCGCTACCGGCACGAGAACGCGATTCTCACCAACATCCGCAAGGCCCGCGACGAGGCCGAGGACCCGGAGCACAAGCGCCGCGCCGCCGAGCTGGTCGACATCGTCAAGGACTGCATCCGCCGCCACACCCAGCTCCAGACCCGCCTGCTGGAGGCCGGCCCGCTGTTCCGCGCCGAGCAGGACCGCCAGGCCTTCGCCGCCCCCGGCGCCCGCAGCGGCATCGACCTCTACGGGCAGCTGCTCGCCCCCGTGCTGCGGCTGCCGATAGAGCAGGCCGTCCGCCCCACCGGCGCGTTCTTCGCCCGCGGCGCCGGTCTGCGCACCCCGGTCTCGGTGCGGGTCGCCGACCTGGTCGACCTGCTGCTCACCCCGCCGGTCGAGCGCGAGCACCTCGGCGCCGAACTGCCCGACCCGGACCTCGTCGCCACCCCGGATGACAGCCGGTTCTCCGAGGCCCAGCTGGAGTCCGCGATGCTCCTGCTCGACCTGCCCCCGGACGCCCCCCGTCGGCTCTCCGGCCTGCTCGCCGACGCCCGCAAGCAGGACCCGGACCTGCCGTACCTGGTCGCCCTGCTCGCCGTGCACGCGGCCAGCCCGCCGGTCGGCACCGCCTACCGCCAGGGCGAGGAGCGGCTGCTGTTCGCCGTGGACGACGGCACCCCGCTGCGCGACCGGGAGTTCGGCGGCGCCGACCTGATCGTCGGCAGCGCCCTGCTCGACGCGGTCGGCATGGCCGCCGACCGCAAGGACGCCGGCTGACCGGCCGGGAGCACACGTTGCCGGGACCAACCCCGCCGGGACCAACCATGACGAACCGTAACCACCGCGCCACCCCCGAGGAGCACCGCCCGTGACGACCCACCACGACACGTCCTGGGCGGCCGAGACCGAACCCGCGGCCCCCGCGCCGATCACCCCGGCCGACGTCGCGGACGCCGCCCGACTGGTCTCCTTCGGCCTCCAGGCCAAGCTGCTGCCCGCCCGCGACGCCGAGTACGCCGACCTGGTGCGCCGCCACCGCGAGGACCCGCCGTTCGCCCGGCTCGCCGACGCCATCGCGACCGGCATGGGCCTGGTCGTCCTGGAGGTCTCCCCGCGGGCCGGCATGGCCGTGGCCGCCGCCGAGGACTCGCTGTTCGCCGTCCGGATGGGCGACTACTCGCGCCGTGCCGCCTCCGAGTCCACCGACCGCTTCCTGCACGGCCTCGCCCACCTGGCCGTCGCCGCGATGGCCTTCCCGCGCCCCGAGGACCTCGCCGACGACGGCTACCTCGGCCGGATCACCGTCAACGGCGTCGACTCCTTCGTCCGCCAGGCCTGCCGCCGCCTGGAGGAGCAGGCCGACGCGGACGGCGCCAACACCGACCCGGCCTCCGACGCCCCCGGCCTGGAGGCCGCCTGGCGGGTCTGGGCCCGGCGCACCGCCACCGGCGCCACCAAGGACGCCCGCCGGCTCTCCGGCTCCACCATCGGCATCGTCGCCAAGGCCGTGCTGTTCCTGGTCGACTCCGGCTTCCTCCAGAAGGTCTCGGACGACTCCGGCGGCACCTACCGCACCACCGCCCGCTACCAGCTCCAGGTGCGCGACCTGGCGGGCAGCGCGGCCATGGCCGAACTGCTCGACCTCGGCATCGTCCCGGTCTCCGACGGCACCGCCAGCCTGCTGCCGCCGGACACCGGCGACGAACTGGTCGCCGACGCGGGGCTGCCGTTCCACTCCCTCTGAGCCCCGGCGCCCGGAGCCCACCCGCTCCGGGCCCACCGCGCCGGCCCCGGCCCACCCGCCCCGATCCGGCCCGCCGCCCATCCCTCACGCCACGCAAGCCACGGAGAACAGCCGCACATGTACGAGCTCAACCGGGTCCGCCTCTACTCGATCGGACCGGCCGGCGCCCGCTACGCCGACACGGTGCTCGACCTGCGCGGCGTCGGCGAGCCGGTCGCCGACCCGGCCCCGCAGCAGATCGGCCTGTTCGGCGAGGAACCCGACGGCCCGGTCCGCCGCCCCGCCCCGGCCGGCGTGCTCTTCCTGGAGAACGGCGGTGGCAAGTCCGTCCTGCTCAAGCTGATCTTCTCGGTCATGCTCCCCGGCCACCGCAACACCCTCGGCGGCGCCAGCTCCGGCGTGCTGCGCAAGTTCCTGCTCGCCGACGACTGCGGCCACGTCGCCCTGGAGTGGCAGCACACCGTCACCGGCGAGCCGATCGTGGTCGGCAAGGTCAGCGAGTGGCGCGGCCGCCAGGTCTCCTCCGACCCGCGCAAGTTCGCCGAGACCTGGTACTCCTTCCGCCCCGGCCCCGGCCTGACCCTCGACTCGCTGCCGGTCGCCGAACGGGTCAGCCTGGCCGGCGACCAGAAGGCCCGCGGCCGCCGCCGCACCATGAAGGGCTTCCGCGACGCCCTCACCGAGGCCGGCAAGGCCCACCCGCACCTCGACCTGGTCTTCGAGGACGGCCACGACCGCTGGACCGAGCACCTCGGAGAGCTCGGCCTCGACCCCGAACTCTTCCGCTACCAGCGCGAGATGAACGCCGACGAGGGCGAGGCGGCCGGCCTCTTCGCGGTCAAGCACGACAGCGACTTCACCGACCTCCTGCTGCGCGCCGTCACCGACACCCGGGACACCGACGGCCTCGCCGACCTCGTGCACGGCTTCGCCGCCAAGCTCGGCCGCCGCGCCGAACTCACCGCCGAACGCGACTTCACCGCCGGCTCGCTGGACCTCCTGGAGCGCATCGCCGAGGCCACCACCGCCCGCGAGACCGTCCGCGAGGCCCACCGCACCGCCGAGCGCCGCACCCGCCGCCTCGCCCACGCCCTCGCCTCCCGCGCCACCGCCGAACGCGACCGCGCCCAGGACCTCGCCATCGAGGTCGCCGCCGCCGCGAGCGCCGTCACCGCCGCCGAGGCCGACCGCACCCGGCACAGCCTGATCACCGACGAACTCACCCACCGGCACGCCACCCTGAGCCTCACCGCGGCCACCGCCGAGGCCGCCGCGCTGCGCCGCGAACTCATCGACGCCCGCACCCTGCACTCCGCCTGGCAGGCCGCCGAGGCGGTGCTGCGCCAGCGCGCCGCCGCCGACCGGGTCGCCCGGGTCGCCGCCGCCATCCGCGAGGCCGAGCTGGACGCCGCCCCCGCGCTCGCCGCCCGCGCCCGCGCCGCGACCGCCCTGGCCCGCGCCCTGGAGGCCGCCGCCGCGGCCGCCGAGTCCCGCGCCGACACCGAGGAGGAGCGCGCGGGCGAACTCCAGCAGGACGGCGGCAAGGCCCAGACCGACGCCACCGAGGCCGCCACCGCCGCCCAGAAGGCCCGCAGCGAGGCCGACCACCTGCGCCAGCGCCTCGCCGAGGTCGAGCAGGAGACCGAGGCCGCCGTCGCGGCCGGCTTCATCGACGCCGACGGCGACGTGGACCCGGCCCGCGCCGCCCTGTACGCCGCCGACGTCGAGAAGGCCGCCTCCGCCGCGCTCGCCCAGGCCCGTACCGCCGCCGAGTCCGCCGCTGCCCGGCTGCGCGAGGCCGCCGCCGCCACCTCGCGCGCCGAACTCGCCGCCGAGCGGGCCGGCGACGCGCGCAAGGACGCCGCCCGGTCCCTCGCCGCCGAGCAGCGCACCGCCGCCCTGCTCGCCACCGAACAGCGCCTCGCCGACCTGCTCTCCCTGACCCCCTACCAGGAGGGCGCCGAGGAGGACGCCGGCTTCCTCACCCCCGCCCTGCTCGACCGCAACGCCGAGTACCTGCGCGAACTCCTCGACGAGTCCATCGCCACCGCCGAACGCACCCTGTTCGACCTCCGCACGGCCGCCGCCGACGACTCCCGCATCCTCGCCGCCCTCGGCGACGGCGGCCTGCTGCCGCCCGGCCCGGACGTGCTCGCCACCGTCGAGTACCTCGCCGAGCACGGCATCCCGGCCCTGCCCGGCTGGCGCTACCTCGCCCAGTCCGTCGACCCGGCCGACCACGAGGCGATCCTCGCCGCCCGCCCCGAACTGGTCGACGGCGTCGTCGTCACCGACCCCTCCTCGCTGGAGCGCGCCCGCGAGGCCCTGCAGGCCGCCGCCCTGCTGCCGCGCTCCACCGTCGCCGTCGGCGCCGCCGCCTCGCTGATCGCCCCGATCACCGACGAGCCCGCCTTCTTCCTCGTGCCGCCGAACCCGGCCATGCACGACGAGTCCGCCGCCGACGGCGAGCGCCGCGAACTGCGCGCCCGGGCGAGCGCCCGCGAGGAGCACATCCGCGAACTGGCCGGCCGCCTCGGCGCCGACCGCGCCCTCGCCGCCCGCCTCGCCTCCTGGCACGCCAGCTGCCCGCCCGGCACCCTCGCCGAACTCGCCGCCGCCGCCGAGGCCGCCCGCGAGCACGCCGAGCAGGCCGCCGCCGCCCTGGCCACCCTGCGCGCCGACCACGACGAGGCCGAGACCGACCACACCGCGGCCGCCTCCGCCCACGAGGAGCACCGCGAGGCCGCCCAGCGCGCCCGCCGCCGCGCCGACGCCCTCTCCGGCCTCGCCTTCCGGCTGCGCGAGCGCGCCAACTGGGCCCGCCGCCAGCGCGAACTCGCCGAGGACGCCGCCGAGTGCGACCGCCGCCAGGCGCTGTGCGCCGAACGCGCCCGCACCTGCGACGAGGACCGCCGCGCCGCCCAGCGCGCCGCCGACGACGCCCGCCGGACGGCCCGCGCGCTGCGCGCCGAACGCGCCGAGATCCCCGCCGCCGAGCAGGCCGACGAACCCGCCGAGGCCGCCCCCGCCGCGCTGCCCGCCCTGCGCGAGGCCTACCGCGCCGCCTCCCAGCTGTACGAGAAGGTCGGCGTCGGCGCCGACCTGCGCGCCGAACAGGCCCGCGCCGAGGGCGACGAGGCCGCCGCCGCGACCGAACTCGACCGCCTCACCAACAAGGTGCGCACCCGCGCCGAGGAACTCCTCGGCAGCCCCGACGGCGCCGACGGCCCGGCCCGCCAGGCCGCCGCCGCCCGCGCCGAGGAACTGGTCGCCACCATCGAGGCCCGCTCCGCCACCGCCAGCGAGCAGCTCGGCCGGCTGCGCGGCGAGGCCGAGCGCTCCGCCCCCGCCGACGGCGAGGCGCACACCGAACTGCCCGAGGACCTCGTCCCCACCGATCCGGAGCACGCCCAGGCCCTGCTGCGCACCGCCACCAGCCGCCTGGCCGAGCGCCGCGAGGCCCTGGACGCCGCCCGCACCGCCCACGCCGACCTCCAGCGGACCTTCGACACCGCCCAGGCCTCCGCCGCCGACTTCGACGAGCTGGCCGGCCAGCTCCGCGACGGCCTGCGCGACCACCAGGAGGACCCGGACGACCCGGTCGAGCCGTACCTGGGCTCGCTGACCGAGGCCCGCACCGGCGCCACCGAGGCCCGCCGCGCCCTGCGCACCGCCGCCGGCGAACTGTCCTCCTCCGAACTCGCCGTCCGCGACACCGCCGACGCCCTGGTCCGGCACGCCAACGCGGCCCGCTACGAGGCCGTCCGCACCCCCGCCCGCCAGCAGATCCGCGAACTGCCCGCCTCCGCGCTGCCCGAGCACGCCGCCGCCTGGGCCACCGCCTTCGCGCCCCGGCTGCGGGTGCTCACCGACGAGCTCGCCCAGCTGGAGAAGAACCGCGGCTCGATCGTGGACCGGCTGCGCGGCCTGGTCGAGTCCTCGCTCACCACCCTGCGCGCCGCCCAGCGGCTCTCCCGGCTGCCCGAGGGCCTGGGGGAGTGGTCCGGCCAGGAGTTCCTCCGGATCCGCTTCGAGGACCCGGACCACGCCACCCTGGTCGAGCGCCTGGGCGAGGTCATCGACGAGGCCACCCGCGCCGCCGTCAGGAAGAACAGCGACCTGCGCCGCGACGGCATGTCCCTGCTGCTGCGCGGGGTCGCCGCCGCGATCGGCCCCAAGGGCGTCAGCGTCGAGATCCTCAAGCCCGACGCGGTGCTGCGCGCCGAGCGGGTCAGCGTCGGCCAGATGTCCGACGTCTTCTCCGGCGGCCAGCTGCTCACCGCCGCCATCGCGCTGTACTGCACGATGGCCGCGCTGCGCGCCAACGACCGCGGCCAGTCCCAACTGCGGCACGCCGGCACGCTGTTCCTGGACAACCCGATCGGCCGCGCCAACGCCACCTACCTGCTGGAGCTCCAGCGGGCCGTGGCCGACGCGCTCGGCGTCCAGCTGATCTACACCACCGGCCTGTTCGACACCACCGCGCTCGCCGAGTTCCCGCTGGTGATCCGCCTGCGCAACGACGCCGACCTGCGGGCCGGCCTCAAGTACATCTCGGTCGAGGAGCACCTGCGCCCGGGCCTGCCCGCCGCGCCGGACCCGGACGGCCCGACCATCCACGGCGAGATCACCGCCACCCGGATGTTCAAGCGCCCCGCGGAGGTTCCCGCCCAGCCGTGAACTCACTAGCGTGATCGCCATGCTGACGATTGCGCACCTCAGTGACATCCACCTCGGCCAGGACCACGGCCGGGACGACGGCAAGCGTGCCCGCCGGCGGGCCGAGCAGGTGATGGCGTACCTCGACGCCCTGCCCGGCCCGCTGGACGCGGTGCTGGTCACCGGCGACCTCGCCGACCAGGGCCTGCCGGAGGAGTACCGGCAGGTCGCCGAGGTCCTGGTCTCCCGGCACCCGGTGTTCACCTGTCCGGGCAACCACGACTCCAGGTCGCCGTACCGGGAGGTGCTGCTCGGCGAGGCGCCGGGGGAGGGGCCGGTCAACCGGCTGCACCGACTGCCGGGCGCCGACGTGCTGATGCTCGACTCCTCGATACCCGGGCAGCACGACGGCCTGTTGGACGAGCCGACGCTGGACTGGCTGGATACCGAACTCGCCTCCGGCCGCACCGAGTTGCCCGCCCTGGTGGCCTTCCACCACCCGCCCGTGGAACTGCACCTGCCGTACGTCGACCCGATCCGCCAGTTCGGCGAGGAGCGGCTGGAGCGGGTGCTGCGCCGCCACCCCCGGGTGGCCGCCCTGTTCTGCGGCCACGCGCACACCTCCGCGGCCACCGCCTTCGCCGGCCTGCCGCTGCTGATCGCGCCCGGCGTGGTCTCCACCGTCACGCTGCCCTTCGAGGGCGGGCCCGGCATCTCCTTCGACCACCCGCCGATGCTGGCCTTCCACGTCCTGGACGAGGACCGCCGGCTCACCACCCACTACCGGGCGCTGCCGCTCCGGGACTGACCGATCGGCCTGGTGCTACGGGTGGTTGGGCTGCACCCGGGCCTGGCGCGGCGGCTGCTGCGGTGGCTGCCGCGGCGGTTGGTAGGGCTGCTGGTACGGCGGTCGGGGCGGCTGCTGGTTCCCGTACGGCGGCTGCCCCGGCCCGTACGGCTGCGGCTGCTGCCGCCCCGGCCCGTACGGCTGCGGCTGCGGCGACTCGTACGGCTGCCGGTACACCGAGGACGAGCCGGGCCGGGGGAACGGCCGCGCGGCCAGCGGTTCGGAGGGCGCCCGGCTGCCCGCCATCGGATGCGCGGAGCCCGGCGACTGCATCCGCTGGGCCGCGACCTGGCGGGAGATCAGGATCTCCACCAGGCACCACATGGTGCCGAACACCCCCAGCCCCATCGCCAGCAGCGCGGGCGTCAGCAGCCAACTGTCCGCGTACGAGGCCAGCGTCGCCACCACGACGCCGACCAGGGTGAAGGACAGGCAGAGCACCGCCCGGACTGCGGCGGCGCGTACCTCGTCGGGTAGGCGGCGACGGCGGCGGCGTGGCACGGACATCGAGCGACCCCCAGGCGCGTGGCGCGTGTTCGGTGAAGCATACGGAACGGGCGCACACGAAACGCGCCCCCTCGGCTCACTCTGCCCCGCCGAACCAGGACTATGCCTCCATAACCGCCGAACTGCCGCCAAACCGTGCCATCCGGGCCGTCATTGCCGTCCCGGCAGGCCTGGCAGGCGCCCCCGGCGCCCCGGTTCAGTCCAGCTGGGCGTTGAGCTCCTCCAGCGCGCCGCTCACGATCGTCCGCATCGCCCGCTCGGCGTGGCCGGCGTCCTTGGCGCAGATCGCCTCCGCGACCTCGCGGTGCAGCCGGATCGCGTACGACTCCGGCTGATCGGGCATCAGATGGTACTCGGTCCGGCCGGTGAGCACCGCCGCGACGGTGTCCCCGAGGTGGGCGAACATCTCGTTGCCGGAGGCGCGCAGCACCAGGGAGTGGAAGGCGATGTCGTGTTCGAGGAAGGTGGCCAGGTCGGCGGCCCGCGCGGTGACCGTCAGATCCACGGCCAGTGAACTGAGTTCGCGCCGGTCGTCGTCGCTCGCGTGGGTGGCGGCGAGCGCGGCCGCGGCCGGTTCGACGGCCACCCGCAGGGAGCCGAGCGAGCGCAGCTGGGCGGGCCGGTCCGAGCCGGCCAGGCGCCAGCGGATCACCATCGGGTCGAAGACGTCCCAGACCGACTTCGGCTGCACGGTGATCCCGACCCGTCGCCGGGACGCCACCATGCGCATCCCCTCCAGGATCCGCACCGCCTCCCGGACCACTGTCCGGGAGACCCCGAACCGGTGCTCCAGCTCCTCGCCGCGCAGCACGGCCCCCTCGGGGACCTCCCCCGACGCGATCGCCGGTCCGAGCTCGTCAAGCAGCCGCCCGGGCAGCCCCTGGATCTCCATCCGCCCAGGGTAGACGCCCGCCCCGCGCGCGTTCACGTCGCCCTGTGGCGGTGGTCGTGCCGCCCCGCGGTCCGGGTCGTGCCGCCCCCGTGGTCCGGGTCATGCGTCCTGCGACCCAGACCACACCGCAAAAGTATGACGATTTGGTTTCCGCCACTTGAATACGTCATATCTTTGAGGCGATAGTGGCGGCCAGGCAACGAAGGAGCACCACCCCATGGCTCTCAGCGTCGAGAACCACGACTTCCCGCAGTCCCCCTTCACCATCGTGGTGATGGGCGTCTCGGGCGTCGGCAAGACCACCCTGGCCCGCCTGCTGGCAGACCGCCTCGCCCTCCCCTTCGCCGAGGCGGACGACTTCCACCCGCCGGCCAACATCGCCAAGATGTCGGCCGGCATCCCGCTGGACGACGAGGACCGCGCGCCCTGGCTGCGCGCCATCGGCGCCTGGCTCAAGGAGCGGACCGAGGCCGGTACCGGCGGCGTGGTGACCTGCTCGGCGCTGAAGCACCGCTACCGCGACATCCTGCGCGCGGACGCCCCGGGAGCCTTCTTCCTGCACCTCAGCGGTGGTCACGAGCTGGTCGAGGACCGGCTCTCCCACCGCACCGGCCACTTCATGCCGACGTCGCTGCTCGACTCCCAGTACGCCACCTTGGAGCCCCTGGGTGCGGACGAGCGCGGCGCCGCCCTGGACGTGGGCCCGTCCCCCGAAGAACTCGTCGAGATGGCCGTGGCGCTGCTGCGGCCCGTCAATGGAGACCTCGCGTGAGCATTGCCCCCACTCTGCTGGCGGCCGCCCCACCGGCCCTGCCGCACACCAGCAGCGACTCCCAGCTGCTGATCGCGGTGCTGCTCAGCATCGGTGCGATCGTCGTACTGATCACCAAGCTGAAGCTGCACCCGTTCCTCGCCCTCACGCTCGGCTCCGGTCTGCTGGCCGCCGTCGCGGGCGCCCCCTTCGACAAGCTGCTCAGCAGCTTCTCGACGGGCTTCGGCTCCACCGTCGCCAGCGTCGGCCTGCTGATCGGCCTCGGCGCGATGCTCGGCAAGCTGCTCGCCGACTCCGGCGGCGCCAACATCATCGCCGACACCGTGCTCTCCCGTACCGGCAACAAGGCGCTGCCCTGGGCGATGGCGCTGATCGCGGCCGTGCTCGGCCTGCCGCTGTTCTTCGAGGTCGGCGTCGTCCTGCTGATCCCGATCGTGCTGCTGGTCGCCCGCCGCGGCAACGTGCCGCTGATGCGGGTCGGCATCCCGGCCCTGGCCGGCCTGTCGGTGCTGCACGGCCTGGTGCCCCCGCACCCGGGCCCGCTGGTCGCCGTCGACGCGCTGAAGGCCGACCTCGGCATCACCCTGGCGCTCGGCCTGCTGATCGCCGTCCCGACCCTGATCATCGCCGGTCCGCTGTTCGCCCGGGTGGCCGAGCGCTGGGTCGGCCCGCTGGAGATCCCGGCGGCCACCGCCCCCGAGGAGACGGCCAAGCACGACCGCACCCCCTCCTTCGCCGCGGTGCTGGCCACCATCCTGCTGCCGGTCGTGCTGATGCTCGGCAAGGCGCTGGCCGACGTGGTGATCGACAACCCGAAGGCGCTGGGCCAGCGGGTGTTCGACTTCATCGGCTCCCCGCTGATCGCGCTGCTCGCCGCGACCCTGCTCGGCATGGTGACGCTCGGCAAGGCGGCCGGCTTCGACAAGGCCCGGATCTCCGACACCGTCGGCAAGTCGCTCGGCCCGATCGCCGGCATCGTGTTCATCGTCGGCGCGGGCGGCGGCTTCAAGCAGACCCTGATCGACGTGGGCGTCGGCAACGCGGTCAGCGAGTGGTCCGGCAAGTGGCACATCTCCGCGCTGCTGCTCGGCTGGCTGATCGCCGTGCTGATCCGCCTGGCCACCGGCTCGGCGACGGTCGCCACGATCACCGCGGCCGGCATCGTCTCCCCGCTCGCCGCGAACATGTCCTCGACCCACGCGGCCCTGCTGGTGCTCGCGATCGGTGCCGGCTCGCTGTTCCTCTCGCACGTCAACGACGCCGGCTTCTGGCTGGTGAAGGAGTACTTCGGGATGAGCGTCGGGCAGACGCTGAAGTCCTGGTCGGTGATGGAGACGGTCATCTCGGTGGTCGCCATCGCCCTGATCATGCCGCTCAGCCTGATCATCTAGCGCGCGAAGCAGCACCGCCGAGGGGCGGCACCCGTGACCGTACGGGTGCCGCCCCTCGGCGTTTCCGGACTTCCGGCCGTGCCAGGAGTCGGGTCAGCGCCCCGGCAGCCCCGACAGCACCGCCGCCGTCGCCGTCAGCAGTTCCTCCGCGGCCGCGCCGCCCGCCGCCGTCCGGGCCAGCACCCCCTCGCGCGCCGCCAGGACCACCGCCGCGGCCTGCCCGGCGCTCGCGCCCGGGGGCACCAGCTCCGGCAGGTTCCGCTCCAGGACCCCGGCCAGCGCGGCCGCGACCGCCCGGTCGTGCGCGGCGACCTGCTCGGCCAGCGCCGGGCTCCGGGCCGCGACCAGCCGGAACTCCAGGAACAGCAGGATCCACCCGGTCTCCGCCGGCTCGACCCGCAGCAGCGCCTCGACCAGCCGCCGGGCCCGCTCCCGCGGCGCCAGCGACTCGCAGGCGGCGGCCAGCTCCGCGAGCTCGGCCAGCCGCTGCCCCGCCTGGTCGTCGAAGAGGGCCAGCAGCAGGTCCTCCTTGCTGCCGAAGTTCGAGTAGAAGGCGCCGCGGGTGTAGCCGGCGGCGGCGCAGACGTCCTCGATGCTCGTCCGGGCGAAGCCGACGGAGAGGAACAGCTCGCTCGCCGCGGCCAGCAGCCGGGCCCGGGTGTGGATGCGGCGTCTGGGTGGTCGGGGGGCGGTGTCGGCGGGGGGCGGGTTCACGGGAGAACGATACATGGTGTATTCAGTACGAGTCGTATTCAATACGAGCCGTACTGAACGAGGAGCCGCTCCGTGAGTCGACTGCTGATCACCAACGCCCACCTGCTCCACCCCGAGGACGGCACCCGCACCGACCTCGGCTGGCTGGAGGCCGCCGACGGCCGGATCGCCGCCACCGGCACCGGCCGCCCGCCCGCCGCCGGCGAGGACGTCCGGGTCCTCGACGCGGCCGGCGGCACCGTGCTGCCCGGCCTGATCGACGCCCACGTCCACCTGCTGATCACCTCGCTCGACCTGCCCGACTTCGCGAACTGGACTGCCGGCTACGCCACCGTGCGCGCCCTCGCCGAGGCCGAGCGGATGCTGCGCCGCGGCTTCACCACCGTCCGCGACGTCGGGGGCGCCGACCACGGGATGGCCCGGGCCCTGGACGAGGGCCTGGTACCCGGCCCGCGGCTGCTGCACGGCGGCAAGGCGCTGTCCCAGACCGGCGGCCACGGCGACCTGCGCCCGCTCGGCGAGGACGTGCTGCCCTGCTGCGAGTCCCGCCCGAACTTCGCCCGGATCGCCGACGGCGTGGACGCGGTGCGCACCGCCGCCCGGGACGAGTTCCGCAAGGGCGCCCACCACCTCAAGGTGCTGCTCTCCGGCGGCGTCGCCTCCCCGCACGACGAGATCGGCGCCGTCCAGTACAGCGAGGAGGAGATCCGCGCGGTCGTCGAGGAGGCCGAGAACCACAACCGCTACGTCACCGTGCACGCCTACCACCCGCGCGCGATCGACCGTGCCCTGCGGGCCGGCGTGCGCTGCGTCGAGCACGGCAACCTGCTGGACGACGGCACGATCGCCCTGCTGCTGGAGAAGGACGCCTTCCTGGTGCCCACCCTGGTCGCCTATGAGGAGACCGCCAGGCTCGGTGCCGCCTCCGGCCTGCCGGCCGCCTCGCTGGGCAAGCTCGCCGAGGTCCGCGACCGGGGCCTGGAGGCCTTGGAACGCGCCCACCGCGCGGGCGTCGACCTGGTCTACGGCAGTGACCTGCTCGGACCGCTGCACCCGGCCCAGCTGGAGGAGTTCACGCTGCGCGCCCGGGTCCAGCCGGTCGCGGACGTGCTGCGCTCGGCGACCACCACGGCGGCCCGGCTGCTCGGCATGGCGGGGGAGATCGGCACCCTCGCCCCGGGCGCCCACGCGGACCTGCTGGTGCTCGACGGCGACCCGCTCGCCGACCTCACCGTCCTCACCCGGTCCGACCTCCACCCGAAGCGGGTGGTCAAGGCCGGCGTCCCGGTCTGACGGCCCGGCCGAACGGCCGTACGGCGAAACGGCCGTACGGCGAAACGGCGGGCGGGCGCCCGGGGAAGACCCCGAACGCCCGCCCGCCGCGGAGGACCCGCGCGCTACCGCGCTTCGCCCGGCCGTGCCTACTTGGTGCCGCGCTTCGCGAGGAAGGCCTCGACCTCGGCCCGGATCTCCGGCGTGTCCAGACCGCGCACCGTCATGGTGGTGCGGCGGCGCAGCACGTCGTCCGTGGTGTACGCCCACTCGTTGTCCGCCGCGTACGCGACCTGCGCCCAGACGTCCGGACCGTCCTCGTGGATCGGCCGGCCGAGCTCCGGGTTCTCGTCGATCATGCGGGCGATGTCGAAGGACAGGGTGCCGTAGTGGCTGGCCAGGTGCTTGGCCACCAGCGGCTCCATCCGCGAGCCCGGGTCGCGGTCGATCAGCAGGCGGTGCGCCACCGCGTTCGGCGCGCCGACGCCCGGCAGCGGGACGGTCGGGGCGATCGGGGACATGTCCTCGCCGAGGCTGGTGCCGGGCACGTGGGCCAGCTTCTCCAGCACGGTGCGGCCGATGTGCCGGTAGGTGGTCCACTTGCCGCCGGAGACCGACAGCATGCCGCCGCGGCCCTCGGTGACGACCGTCTCGCGCTTGGCGGCGGCGGTGTCGCCCGGGCCGCCCGGGAGCACCCGCAGGCCGGCGAAGGAGTAGGTGATCAGGTCGCGGTCGAGGTGCTCGTCGCGGATCGCGTGCGCGGCCTCGCCCATGATCTGGTCGATGTCCGCCTCGGTGGCCCGGACGTCCTTCGGGTCGCCGGTGTACTCCTCGTCGGTGGTGCCGAGCAGGACGTGGTCCTCCCACGGGATGGCGAAGGAGACGCGGTACTTGTCGATCGGGATGGTCAGCGCGGCGCGCCACGGCGCCCGGCGCTTGACGACCACGTGGGCGCCCTTGGAGAGGCGGATCGACGGCGCGGCGCCCGCGTCCTCCATCTTGCGCAGGTGGTCCACCCACGGGCCGGTGGCGTTCAGCACCAGGCGGGCGTCGATGCCGAACTCGCTGCCGTCCAGGCGGTCGCGCAGCTCGGCGCCGGTGACCCGGCCGCCGGTGAAGCGCAGGCCGGTGACCTCGGCGTGGTTGAGCACCACGGCGCCGGCGTCGACGGCGGCGCGCACGGTCATCACGGCGACGCGCGAGTCGTTCATCTGGTGGTCGCCGTAGACGGCCACCGAGCGCAGGCCCTCGGTGCGCAGCGCGGGCACCTGCTGGGCGGCGTGCGCGGCGGTGGAGACCCGGCCCATGCCGTCGCGGAAGGCGGACAGCGCCGAGTACAGGAAGACGCCGGCGCCGAGCTTGGCGGCGCCGTGCGGGCCGCCCTTGTAGACGGGCACGAAGAAGGTCAGCGGGTTGACCAGGTGCGGGGCCACGTCGGTGGAGAGCGCGCGGCGCTCCTTGTGGTTCTCCGCGACCAGCTTGACCGCGCCGGTCTGCAGGTAGCGCAGACCGCCGTGGACGAGCTTGGAGGAGGCGCTGGAGGTGGCACCGGCGAAGTCGCCGGCGTCGACCATGGCGACCTTCAGGCCGGCCTGGGACGCGGTCCAGGCGACGGCCGTGCCGAGGATGCCGCCCCCGATCACCAGCAGGTCGTAGGTGGCCTTGCCGAGCAGTTCGCGGGTCTCGGCGCGGGAGGCGGTGTGGCCGGCGGTGCGCTCGGCGCCCAGGGTCGGGATGGTTGCCATGGTGGTTGTGTACGGCGCGCGGGTCGGGCGGCGCCGTTACTCCTCTCGTGTGCGGTGCGGCCTCTGCGGGAGAGGCCGGTCGGCCCGGTGCGGCGGGCCGGTGAAACGCGGTGACACCCGCTGCCGGAACGGCGGGCGGCCGGTCGGGGCACGGGGCCCCGACCGGCTGTCGGTCAGTTGTTCTCTTCTTCCTCCACCCAGCCCATGGTGCGCTCCACGGCCTTGAGCCACTTCTTGTACTCACGCTCCCGGGTGGCCTCGTCCATGCGGGGGGTCCACTCGGCGGCGCGGTGCCAGTTGGCCCGCAGGGTGTCGAGGTCGTTCCAGAAGCCGACGGCGAGTCCGGCCGCGTAGGCGGCGCCGAGGGCGGTGGTCTCGGCCACGTAGGGCCGCTCGACCGGGGCGTCCAGGACGTCGGCGATGTTCTGCATGAGCAGGTTGTTGCTGGTCATGCCGCCGTCGACCTTGAGGGCGGTGAGCTCGACCCCGGAGTCCTTCTGCATGGCGTCGACGACCTCGCGGGTCTGCCAGGCGGTGGCCTCCAGGACGGCCCGGGCCAGGTGGCCCTTGGTGACGTACCGGGTCAGACCGGCGATCACACCGCGGGCGTCGGAGCGCCAGTACGGGGCGAACAGGCCGGAGAAGGCCGGGACGAAGTAGGCGCCGCCGTTGTCCTCGACGGTGTTGGCGAGGGTCTCGATCTCGGCGGCGGTCGAGATGATGCCGAGCTGGTCGCGCAGCCACTGGACGAGCGAGCCGGTGACGGCGATCGAGCCTTCCAGGGCGTACACCGGGGCCTGGTCGCCGATCCGGTAGCCGACGGTGGTCAGCAGGCCGTGGTACGAGTTGACGATCTTCTCGCCGGTGTTCAGCAGGAGGAAGGTGCCGGTGCCGTAGGTGGACTTGGCCTCGCCCTCGTCGAAGCAGGTCTGGCCGAACAGCGCGGCCTGCTGGTCGCCGAGCGCGGAGGCGACCGGGACGCCGGCCAGGTCGCCGACGGCCTCGCCGTACACCTCGGCGGAGGAGCGGATCTCCGGCAGGACGGACATCGGGACGCCCATCGACTCGGCGATCTTGTCGTCCCACTGCAGGGTGTGCAGGTTCATCAGCATGGTGCGGCTGGCGTTGGTGACGTCCGTGACGTGCTTGCCGCCGTCGACACCGCCGGTGAGGTTCCAGATCACCCAGGTGTCCATGGTGCCGAACAGGATGTCGCCGGCCTCGGCGCGCTCGCGCAGGCCCTCGACGTTGTCCAGCAGCCAGCGGATCTTCGGGCCGGCGAAGTAGCTGGCCAGCGGGAGGCCGGTCTCGCGGCGGAAGCGGTCCTGGCCGACGTTGCGGCCCAGCTCGCGGCAGAGGCCCTCGGTGCGGGTGTCCTGCCACACCAGCGCGTTGTGCACGGGCTCGCCGGTGTTCTTGTCCCACAGGACGGTGGTCTCGCGCTGGTTGGTGATGCCGATCGCGCGGATGTCGTCCTTGGTCAGGCCGGCCTTCTCCAGCGCGCCGCGGACGACCGACTGCACCCGGGTCCAGATCTCGGCGGCGTCGTGCTCGACGTAGCCGGGCTGGGGGAAGATCTGCCGGTGCTCCTGCTGGTCGACGGCGACGATCCGGCCGTCGGCGCCGAAGATGATGCAGCGGCTGGAGGTGGTGCCCTGGTCGATCGCGGCGATGTAGTTACCGGTGGAGGTCATGGGGAGGGTCCTCGGCTCGGGTTCGGGGGTTACGGGGTGGGTGGGCCTGACGCGTCGGTCGGTCAGTCCCCGTGTGCGGCGGGGTCGAACCCGTCCTTTAGAAGATGGCGTTGTAGAGGCCGCCGGCCGCGAGTCCGCCCAGGATCGGGCCGACGACCGGGATCCAGGCGTACGACCAGTCGGAGCCGCCCTTGTTCGGGATCGGCAGCAGGGCGTGCGCGATGCGCGGGCCGAGGTCACGGGCCGGGTTGATCGCGTAGCCGGTCGGGCCGCCCAGCGAGAGGCCGATGCCGACGACGGTGAAGGCGACCATCAGGGTGCCGGTGCCGGACTGGGAGAGGCCGCTGTTGGTGCCGATGGTGAGGATCGCGAAGCAGAGCACGAAGGTGCCGATGACCTCGGTGATCACGTTCTGGACCGGGTTCCGGATCTCGGGGCCGGTCGAGAAGATGCCGAGGGTGGGCTCCTTGTTCGCGTTGAACTGGCCCAGGTAGGTGGCCCAGACCAGGACGGCGCCGATGATCGCGCCGAGCAGCTGGGAGCCGAGGTAGAGCGGCACCTGGCTCCACTCGCCGCTCTTGACCGCGAGGGCGATGGTGACGGCCGGGTTGAGGTGGGCACCGGACTTCGGGGCCGACATGTAGGCGGCGATGAGGACCGCGAATCCCCAGCCGAAGGTGATCGCCAGCCAGCCGGCGTTGACGGCCTTCGACTTCTTGAGGGTCACGGCGGCGCAGACGCCACCGCCGAGAAGTATCAGGGCGGCGGTGCCGAGGGTTTCGCCGACGAAGACGTCGCCGTTGGAGAACGCGGACACAAAGACTCCCTTGTCCATATGGCCCGGAGGGTGGGTGGGGGCAGGCGGCCGGTCGATCGTTGTGCGGGTGAGCGCACTGTGGGAGTGATCTCTCCGGCCATCGTTCGACAATGTCGACCGTCATGCGGAAGCTTCCTCCCCAGGTCGCCCCCACGTCAAGGCAGGGTTACGGAGCTGTGACCCTGACCCCGACAGGTCCGTCGACGTTACCGAGCGGAGCGCCCCGAAACAGGACAAAACGCCAGAGGCGCGGACAGGCCTCCGCCCGTCCGCGCCTCAGCGTGACGAATCGACGGCCCTCCGCGAGCCGCCCGTGGATGTGCTCAGAACCGCCCGGCGCCCAGGTCGCGGGAGATCGCCCGCGCCGCGCTGCGCACCGAGGCCACCAGCGAGGGCTTCACGAAGCCGTCCTCGCAGACCCGCTCGACCGCCCCGCTGATGCAGACCGCGCCCACCGGGTTGCGCCGCCGGTCCTGGATCAGCGCGCCGATCGAGGCCACGCCCTCCCAGGTCTCCTCGATCGAGTCCGCCCAGCCGCGCTCCCGGACCAGCGCGCACTCGGCGTCCACGTCGGCCGCCTCGGTCAGCGTCCGCACGGTGTACGACTCGTACGGGCCGTCGCCCAACTCGCCGCGCGCGACCGGGTCGTAGGACACCAGCACCTTGCCCAGGGCGGTGCTGTGCAGCGGCTGCATGGAGCCCACCTCCAGCACTTGCCGGGTGTCGTCCGGCCGGAACACGTGGTGCACGATCAGCACGCCCTGCTGGTGCAGCACGCCCAGGTAGACCGTCTCCCCGGCCGCCCGGGCCAGGTCGTCCGCCCACACCAGCGCCCGCGCCCGCAGCTCGTGCACGTCCAGGTAGCTCTGGCCCAGCCGCAGCAGCTCGGCGCCCAGCTGGTACTTGCCGGTCTCCGGGTCCTGCTCGACGAACCCCTCCTGCTGCAGCGTGCGCAGGATGCCGTGCGCCGTGCCCTTGGCCAGGTCCAGTGCCGTCGAGACCTCGGACAGGCCGAGCCGGCGCTCGCCGCCGGCCAGCAGGCGCATGATCGCGGCGGCCCGGGAAAGCGACTGGATCGGGCCGGGCATGGGAACCTCCGCGCTGACAGGCGGTCGACATTGTCGACCACAGTGGTGACGGGACGAGTCTGCCAGGCCGCCCTGACTCCGTGCACCTTCCCCCCGGGTAACCCGCCCTCGACCCCGTGTTCACCTGCCGTGCGCCCAGGTCCGGGCCGGGGCGTGCACACGTGACCCCGCGCCGGTCCTCACCGCCCCGCGCCGGTCCTCACCGCCCCGCGCCGGGCCTCACCCCGCCCGCGAGGTCAGCCCACCGCCTCCGCGCACTGCGCCCGCAGCACCGTCACCTCCGCCGCCAGCGCCGCGATCCCGTCCGTCCCGACCCGGCAGCAGCCGCCCACCAGCCGCGCGCCGTCCGCGAGCCAGCCGCCCACCCGGGCCGAGCGGAAGGTCGGCTCGCCGCGCCAGCCCCGGCGGCCGGCGTCCCAGCTCTCCCCGCTGTTCGGGTAGACCACCACCGGCTTCCCGGTCACCTCGGCGGCCACCGCCACCGCCCGGTCCGCGTCCTGCGGCGTGCAGCAGTTGACGCCCACCGCGACCACCTCGTCCACGTCGGCGGCCAGCGCGAACGCCTCCGCCAGCGGCTGTCCGGCCCTGGTCCGGTCGCCCTCGATGCTGTACGACAGCCAGGCCGGCACCCCAAGCCCGCGCACCAGCCCCAGCAGCGCCCGCGCCTCGTCCACGTCCGGCACCGTCTCCAGCGCCAGCACGTCCGGCCGGGCCGCCGCCAGCACCTCCAACCGCGGCCGGTGGAAGTCCGCCAGCTCCGCGACGCCCAGCCCGTACCGGCCCCGGTACTCCGAGCCGTCCGCCAGCACCGCCCCGTACGGGCCCACCGAGGCCGCCACCCAGCGCCGCCGCCCGCCCGGCTCCGGGCGCGCCGCCTCCCGGGCCAGCTCCACGCTGCTCGCCAGCAGCCGGGCGGCCTGCGCCCGGCCGACCCCGCGGCGCGCGAAGCCCTCGAAGCTCGCCTGGTAGCTCGCGGTTATCGCGACGTCGGCGCCCGCCGCGAAGTACGCCCGGTGCGCCGCCACCACCGCCTGCGGGTCGTCCGCCAGCAGCCGCGCCGACCAGAGCCCGTCCGAGAGGTCGTGCCCGGCCGCCGCCAACTGGTTCGACATCCCTCCGTCGAGCACCAGCGGACCGGCGGCCAGCGCGGCGGCGAAGTCCGGCGGGGGAGCAGTGGGCATGGCGTCCTCCTCGGGCAGAGTTCCTGGTCACAGCCTAGAGGCGGAGACCCCCGCCGGGCAGGAAAACCATTTGCCGCCGGGGAACGCACTCGCTACGTTGTGCTCAGCCCGAGAAGAACGGCCTGATCACAACGGCCGGAACAGACCTCGGACGACGATCCAGCACCGGCACGGCAGGCCCGGTGGCACCGGCGACGACGGAAAGGAGCCCGGCGATGGCAGCGGACGACCAGCCGCCCCCCACCGGGCCCCGAGCCGAGGAGGAGTGGCTCGCCGCGTACGACCCGCGCGCCTACACCCCGGTCGCCGTCACCGTGGACGTGGTCGCCCTGACCTTGCGCCACGGCGGCCTGCACGTCCTGCTCGTCGAACGCGGCGCCCCGCCCTACCAGGGCTGCTGGGCGCTGCCCGGTGGCTTCCTGCGCGCTGGCGAGGAGGGCCTGGACGAGGCCGCCGCCCGCGAGCTCGCCGAGGAGACGGGCCTGCAGAGCGCCTCCGAAGCCGAGACCAGGCTCTGCCGCCTCCACCTGGAGCAACTCGGCACCTACGGCACCCCCGAGCGGGATCCGCGGATGCACGTCGTCTCGGTCGCCTACCTCGCCTTCGCCCCAGACCTGCCCGACCCCCAGGCCGGAACGGACGCCGCGGCCGCCGCCTGGCACCCCGTCTCCGACCTGGACCTCCGGCCCTGCGGCCGGTCCCGAACCGCCGGTGTGCCCGCCGACACCCACGGGGGTGGCGTCGACGGGCGCACCGGCCCCGGCCCGCTCACGCTGGCCTTCGACCACGCCCGCATCCTCGCCGACGGCCTCGACCGGGTGCGCGCCAAACTCGAGTACAGCCCGCTGGCCACCGCCTTCCTGCCGTACGACTTCACCATCCCCGACCTCCGCGCCGTCTACGAGGCGGTCTGGGACGAGAAGCTCCACCCCGGCAACTTCCACCGCAAGGTGCTGTCCGTGCCCGGCTTCGTCGAGAGCACCGGCACCACCACCGAGCGCGGCGGAGCCCGCGGCGGCCCCCGCGCCCGCACCTACCACGCCGGCGACGCCCGTCTGCTGCACCCCGCGCTGCTCCGCCCCGCCCGCGAAGGCACGGCCGACGACGACGCGACCGACAGCACGGCCGACGACGCGGGCTCCCACTGAGGGTCTGCGGCCCCCGGCGGCACCGTCGGCCGACCGGGCTACCATCCGGCCATGACCACTGACGAAGCGACGACCGCCGACGAAGCCCAGCAGACCGCCCACCGGCCCTTCTCGCACTGCCACTTCTGCGGTACGCCCTACCCGGTCGACACCCGCGCCTGGCCGCGTACCTGCCCCGGCTGCGCCGAGATCAGCTACCGCAACCCGCTGCCCGTCGCGATCACCGTTCTCCCCGTCACCCGCCCCGACGCCGACCCGGCCCTGGTCGTCATCCGTCGCACCATCGAGCCCGGCTACGGCGAACTCGCCTTCCCCGGCGGCTACATGGACTACGGCGAGAGCTGGCAGCAGGCCTGCGTGCGCGAGCTGCACGAGGAGACCGGCATCACCGCCGACCCGGCGGAGGTCACCCTGATCCACACCGCCTCCGACCCCGACGGCCGCTTCGTGATGCTCTGCGGACTGCTCCCGGCCCGCCCGCTCGCCGACCTCCCGCCCTCGCGCCCCACCGACGAGACCGACGGCTGGCTGCTCGCCACCGCCGAAACCCCGCTCGTCTGGGACTTCCACAACGGCGTCCTGCGCCGCTGGTTCAGCGGCGAGTTCACCCCCCGCTGACCCACCGGCCGACCCTGGCGCGGCGGGCGATCACATGGCATGGTCTGCACCGACAGCCCAACCGGACGGGTCTGCCACGAGCGCTCCCGTCCCCACCACCGGCCGGGAGACCACCACCGTGAGCACCCCACCGCAGGACCAGCCGCTCTGGCGCCCCAACCCCGCTCGCGCCGCCGCCACCACCCTGGTGGCCTTCCAGGCCTGGGCCGCCGAACACCACGGCGCCCCGGCCGCCCCGCTCGCCCCGGCCGCCGACGACCAGCAGGCCGCCGAGCGCTACGCGGACCTGCACGCCTGGTCCACCGAGGACCTCGACCGGTTCTGGACCGCGATCACCCAGTGGTTCGACGTCCGCTTCACCCGGGCCCCCGAAGCCGTCCTCGCCGACGCCGCCATGCCCGGCGCCCGCTGGTTCCCCGGCGCCCGCCTCAACTACGCCGAGCACGCCCTGCGCGCCGCCGACGACCCGGCCAACGCCGACCGCCCCGCGATCCTCCACCTCGACGAGACCACCGAGCAGCCGGCCGTCCTCACCTGGTCCGAGCTCCGCCGCCAGGTCGGCTCGCTCGCCGCCGCCCTGCGCGCCCGCGGCATCGGCCCCGGCGACCGGGTCAGCGCCTACCTGCCCAACGTCCCGCAGGCCGCCGTCGCCCTGCTCGCCACCGCCGCCGTCGGCGCGGTCTGGACCAGCTGCGCCCCCGACTTCGGCGCCCGCAGCGTCCTCGACCGCCTCCAGCAGATCGAGCCCGCCGTCCTCTTCGCCATCGACGGCTACCACTACGGCGGCAAGGACCACGACCGCACCGAGGTCGTCGCCGAGCTGCGCCGCGAACTCCCCAGCCTGCACACCGTCGTGCACGTCCCGCTGCTCGGCGCCCCCGCCCCCGAGGGCGCCCTGCACTGGGACGACCTGGTCGCCGACGACGTGGAGCCGGTCTTCGAGCCCGTCCCCTTCGACCACCCGCTCTGGGTCCTCTACTCCTCCGGCACCACCGGCCTGCCCAAGGCCATCGTCCAGAGCCAGGGCGGCATCCTGCTCGAACACCTCAAGCAGGCCGGCCTCCACCTCGACCTCGGCCCCCGGGACCGCTTCCTCTGGTACACCTCCACCGGCTGGATGATGTGGAACTTCCTGCTGGCCGGCCTCCTCGTCGGGTCCACGATCGTCACCTACGACGGCAGCCCGGGCCACCCCGACACCGGCGCCCTCTGGTCCGTGGCCGCCCGCACCGGCGCCACCGTCCTCGGCACCTCCGCCGCCTACGTGATCGCCAGCCGCAAGGCCGAGCTCCACCCCGGCCGCGACCTCGACCTCTCCGCCGTGCGCTGCATCGGCACCACCGGCTCCCCGCTCCCGCCGGACGGCTTCCGCTGGATCTACCAGGAGGTCAAGGAGGACGTCTGGCTCGCCTCCGTCAGCGGCGGCACCGACGTCTGCTCCTGCTTCGTCGGCGGCGTCCCCACCCTCCCGGTGCACCTCGGCGAGATCCAGGCCCCCTGCCTCGGCGCGGCCGTCGAGTCCTGGGACGTCCAGGGCCACCCGCACACCGACACCGTCGGCGAACTCGTCGTCACCAAGCCCATCCCCTCGATGCCCACCGGCTTCTGGAACGACCCCGAGGGCACCCGCTACCACGACAGCTACTTCGACATGTACCCCGGCGTCTGGCGCCACGGCGACTGGATCACCGTCACCTCCCGGGGCACCGTCGTGATCCACGGCCGCTCCGACTCCACCCTCAACCGCCAGGGCGTCCGGATGGGCTCCTCGGACATCTACGAGGTCGTCGAGCGCCTCCCCGAGATCGCCGAGTCCCTGGTCATCGGCCTGGAGGAGCCCGACGGCGGCTACTGGATGCCGCTGTTCGTCGTCCTCGCCCCCGGTGCGGAGCTGAACGACGACCTGATCGGCCGCATCCGCACCTCGCTGCGCACCGAGCTCTCCCCGCGCCACGTGCCCGACGAGGTCATCGCCGTCGACGGCCTCCCGCACACCCTCACCGGCAAGCGGATCGAGGTCCCGGTCAAGCGCATCCTCTCCGGCACCCCGCTGGAGCAGGCCGTCAACCCCGGCTCCGTCGACCGCATCGAGCACCTGCGCTTCTTCGAGCGGCTCCGCCTCGACCGCCAGGCCTGACCGGCCCTGACCGGCCCCGGGGCACACGAAAGGGGCGCCCCACCGTCCTGGTGGGAGCGCCCCTTCTCATGCCGCTATGTCGGCTGCTCGCCCTACTCGCCGGAGAGCACCTGCTGCGCGGCGGCCCGCGCCTCCTCGGCGCTGTCCGCGGCCCGGGCCGCCTCGGCCGCCCGGCGGCACTGCGCCAGCGTGTACTTGGCGAGCGTGGTCCGCACGTAGGGGATCGAGGCCGCGCCCATCGACAGGCTGGTGACGCCCAGACCGGTCAGCACCACGGCCAGCAGCGGGTCGGCGGCCGCCTCGCCGCAGACCCCGCAGCTCTTGCCGCTCACCCGCGCGGCGTCGGCCGCCGCGGCGACCAGGTCCAGCAGGGCCGGCTGCCACGGGTCCTGGAGCCGGGCCAGCGCACCGACCTGACGGTCGGCCGCGAAGGTGTACTGCGCGAGGTCGTTGGTCCCCAGCGACAGGAACTCGACCTCCTGGAGGATCGACCTGGCGCGCAGCGCGGCCGACGGGATCTCCACCATCGCGCCGAACTTGGCGTCCAGCCCGGCCTCCCGGCACGCGGCCGCGAAGTCCTTGGCGTCCTTGCGGTCGGCCACCATCGGGGCCATCACCTCGAGGTGCACCGGCAGGCCCTCGGCCGCCTTGGCCAGCGACCGGAGCTGGGTCCGCAGCACCTCGGGGTGCTCGAGCAGGGTGCGCAGACCGCGCACGCCCAGCGCCGGGTTCGGCTCGTCGGCCGGGGTCAGGAAGTCCAGCGGCTTGTCCGCGCCGGCGTCCAGCACCCGGACCACGACCCGGCCCTCGGGGAAGGCCTCCAGCACCTTGCGGTACGCCTCGCCCTGCTTCTCGGCGCTGGGCGCCTTCGCCGAGTCGTCCAGGAACAGGAACTCGGTGCGGAACAGGCCGACGCCCTCGGCGCCGTTCTCCAGCGCGGCCGGCACGTCGGCCGGGCCGCCCACGTTGGCGAGCAGCGGCACCCGGTGACCGTCCGAGGTCTGCCCCGGGCCGGAGGAGGCGGCCAGCGCGGCCTTGCGCGCGGCGGCGGCCGCCCGCAGCTCGTCCTGCTTCTCCTGGGACGGCTCCAGCAGGACATCACCGGAGCTGCCGTCCACCGCGACGACGGTGCCCTCGGCGACCTCGATCGCGCCGGGCAGCGCCACGACGGCGGGCACGCCCATCGCCCGGGCCAGGATGGCGCTGTGGCTGGTCGGCCCGCCCTCCTCGGTCACGAAGCCGAGCACCAGCGTCGGGTCGAGCAGCGCGGTGTCGGCCGGCGCCAGGTCCCGCGCGAACAGCACGTACGGCTCGTCGCTGTCCGGCACGCCCGGCATCGGCACGCCGAGCAGCCGGGCCACGATCCGGTTGCGCACGTCGTCCAGGTCGGCGACCCGCCCGGCCAGGTACTCCCCGGCGGAGGCGAGCAGCGCCCGGTAGGCCGCGAACGCGTCGTAGACGCCGCGCTCGGCGCTGCTGCCGACGGCGATCCGGCGGGACACGTCGGCCATCAGCTCGGGGTCCTGCGCCATCAGCGCCTGGGCCTCCAGCACGGCCTGGGCCTCGCCGCCCGCGAGGTTGCCGCGCGCGACGAGGTCGGCGGCGACCGCCTCGACGGCGGCCTGGGCGCGGGCCTGCTCGCGCGGGGCGTCCTCGGTCGGGATCTGGGTGGCCGGGGGCTCCAGCACCGCCGTCCCCATGTGCCGCACCTGGCCGATCGCGACCCCGTGGCTCACGCCCACGCCGCGCAGCGTCTTCTCCATGTCACTGTCTCCGCTGAGATGAGCGGCCCCGCCGGGAACCGCTGTGTGTGGGGGCCGCCCCGTCATCTCGTCCGGGGCGGGTGTCGGAAGGAAGGGGTCAGCTCCAGCTGAACAGCTGCTCGCCGGCCTTGGCCTCGCCGTCCTCCCGCAGGTCGCCGAGCGAGTCGGCGGTGGCCTCCAGTGCCACGATCGGCGAGATCGGCGACTTGCCGGCGGCCTCGACGGCGGCCGGGTCCCACTTGATGACGGCCTGACCACGGGTCACCGTGTCGCCCTTGTTGACGAGCAGTTCGAAGCCCTCGCCGTTGAGCTGAACGGTGTCGATCCCGAGGTGGGTCAGCACACCGTGGCCCTCGGCGTCCACGACGACGAACGCGTGCGGGTGCATGGAGACGACGACACCGTCCACCGGAGCGACCGCCGTGGTCTGCTCGCGGACGGGGTCGACCGCGGTGCCCGGGCCGACCATCGCACCAGAGAACACCGGGTCGGGCACGCCCGCGAGCCCCACGATCTTGCCGGTCAGCGGCGACGTCACAGTGGTCATGGTTGTGCCTCCCAAGTGCAGTACAGCGAGCGGCCGCGAGGAGCGGCGCGACGATCAACTGAAGCCTAATTCATGTCAACTTCGGACAACTGCTGACATTCCCGGGCGAAGACCCCGCCCTTGCCTACCTAGCCGGCCGGCGACTCACCGGCCCGCTAGTGGTCTAGTCCTCTGGCCGATGCGCCGCACTCTACAGGCATCTTGGCGAATCGAGACCATTGCTGTATATGCTCGCGAGAGCAACAAATCATGCCGCCGTCCGAGCGACCCCGGGTGCGCCCCGGTTCGCGCTCCGGCTGCCGACCCGCTATGGTTGGGCGAGTCGCCGCAACTCGGCGGTTAACGCCAGATTTCAGATGCAAAAACCCCCGGTAAACGGAACGGAAAGCATCTGGTAAGCTGGAAACACGAAAGAACGAAGCCTGGAGGGTCCGCTGGAAGGCGGTCCGAAGGAAGCGTCCGTTCCTTGAGAACTCAACAGCGTGCCAAAAGTCAACGCCAGATATGTTGACATCCCCG